>NZ_CALGPY010000005.1:0-300000 GCF_937959485.1 uncultured Campylobacter sp. | reverse complement strand
GGCGGTGCGCGAGTTCCCGATCGATCTGCGAAAGCGCGTGATGTTCGAATACCTCATGATCGATGGTGTAAACGACCGCCCAAGCGATGCCAAAACGCTAGTGAAGCTTCTGCACGGCATCCGCGCAAAAGTAAATCTGATCTATTTTAATCCGCACGAAGGCTCGAGCTTTGGCAGACCAAGCCCCGAAAATATGGTGAAATTCCAAGACTATCTCTGCGCGCACGGCATTACTTGCACGATTCGCCAGAGCAAGGGGCTAGATATCAGTGCGGCGTGCGGACAGCTCAAGCAAAGAAACGAACAAGGTAAAATTTCGGCTCAAAGTGGTATCAGTGCCGATAAAATTTCGAACAAGTAGAGGAAAAATTCGGCGATTATTTTCAGATCATAAGGCAGATCAGTAAAAAATTTATAACGGAGTGGCAATGGACGCGCAAAAATAATGGATGAGATCAGCATCTTCTTAGACAGATCGCTGCTTAAAAATCCAAGATCACAAAGGCGGAAATTGTCCGCTTTATCGAGGCAAAATGGGCGGAGGCAGACGATGAGAAATACCGCATCTACGCCTCATACATCTACACGGCGCGCATGGTAAATGAGTACAAATGGGCGGGCGACGCCCCAAATATGCTGCGCTGGCTAGGCGAGATGGATAAGCACGCCAGAAGCAATGAAAATCCGCCCTATGTGAGCGATTATTACAAAGGCGAGTGCTGCTTGGAATGCGGCGTGGAGCAGGAGGCGCTTAAATTTTTGCGCAAAAGCTACGAAGCGATTGAGGAGTATCTTTTCATCCGCAGCCCAAAGGTCGCGGAGTTTTTTAATGCACATCTTGCGGAGCCTAAAATTTTGTCTAAATTTGAAGATGAGGAATACGAGGACTTTAGTTCCTCGCTGCGACTGGAGTATTTCGGCAAAGCTTTAGAGCAAGAGGGCGAGTTTCGCTGCACCTTTTTAGATGAAGATAGCTAAGAGACGGGCGAGCCTAGCCAGGCACAATCGGACGCGTAGAATTTCTAAAGCAAAATCAGGAAGAATTTTTAACAGACATCTTAGCTGAAATTTTAAAAAACTACCCAAAATGGCAGGAGATCTACGACTATCCGAGTGAGACGAAAAGCGATTTCATGCCAGGCATCAGCACGCCACAGGAGCTTAGCGAACTATTGGAGCTGTAAAATATCTATATCCTAGACGACGCAAAATCGGCTTTGAGTTTAGCTACTCGTGGAATATGGAGCACGATTTGGACATTATGACGCGCAAAGGCAAGGTCATAAATATCGGCAAAGTGTAAGTAGCGTTGATGGCTATTTGGAAAAATAAACCAAATTTTAAAGCATAAAACAAATTTTTATAGTTACTTTTAGGTTAAATTTTACGCATTTTTCTTTATTGTTTTACAATATACAAACGCAAGAAGTCGAAATAATAAAAATTAGATGTCATAGCTCAATCTCACGCAAATTTTATCGATCGAATTTCATACTAATCTATAATTATAATTGCACAAATAAATAGATATAGAATTTTATCGATACAACGAGGAATATAGCATTTCTCTTTGCCGTTTAGAAAGTTTCGCGCTTACAATATATATGTCGCCATTCAACTTCTATATTACATACCAAACCAAAACAAATAACTAAAACAATCCACAGTTCTTACCTCTCCCTCTGTCTTTCAAGTTTTTATACTATAGATACTAAAGAATAATTATAGCCCAAAGCCCATACCTCTGCTTGGTGGTGTTATCTCTATTGTACGCTCTTGTTTTTTACTATACTCCAGATGAAGCACCCTCTTGCAATATTCCCCAAAAGAAGCAACTACCGTTTTGCTCCCTATGCTTGCTACCAATGCCGAGCTTTCTAAATTAACAGAGCTTCCCGCCCCGCCCTTTTGCTTAAATAGAAAATTAGCGTATTCGTCAAATTCTCTTTTAAATATTCCATATTCTTGATTGCATTTTTTAAAAGAATCAACATCGGATTTAAAATCTTTTATGCTACCGCCCAACTTATCTTGAAGCATCCAATATTTATGCGCTCTGAGCTCAAATTTACCGTAATTTTCGCTACCGAAAATAAATATATGAAACCCACCGTCTAGCCAAGTTGAATTATATGCTTTTATGGCCTTAGCGCTTTTTTCCCAATCTGCATATTTTCTCTTTTCTGAGGATAAATTCTCGAATGCCCTTTTAAACTCTATAAGTAAAAACTTCCCATTGTTATGTATTAAGGCATCACCTATTTTTTCTACATCACCATCAAGTGGAGCTATATCGATGTCCAACAAACACTGCTTTACAAAATAATACTCCACTGTTTTTTCCCACCACAACATTTTCATCCTTTATTCAAAATTACTAATATTCTAATTGTGAATTATAGCCATCGCAAAATAAAATCGTCTTAAAATTTTCAAATAACCGTAGATGAGAAATTAATAAATTAAACGCCGTTGTAATCACAAAATTTTATAAAAACCAGCAAAAGCAAAATCCTAGTCATAAAAATAATCGCCGCCACCTCAAAATTTTATTGAGTTATTTAAATTTTACCGATTTTCACGAAATTATAAAACTCTCTCGCGGCATCGAATTTGCTTTTTATCTCGTATCGTTCACCGCTCAGTTTAAAGCAAATCGCATTCGCGTGTAGCAACAATCTCGGCGCTCCCGTCGTTCTGATCCGCTCTGTCTCATCCATCTTTTTATCCAATATCCACTCCGCTTGCTCGCGCGAAAGCCCGTACAGCGGCTCTCCCAATATCGGCGCACCCACGGCAAATAGATGCAGCCTAATCTGATGCTGCCTACCCGTCAGCGGATAGCACTCGATCAGGCTAGCGTCTATGTCCGAGAAATATCGCAGCGGGCGTATCAGCGTGATCGCCTCCTTGCCATCGCGCGATATTTTCATACGAATTTTAAGATCGGCGAACTCGCCGCTAGGAGCGATCGGAGCATCAATCACAAACCCCTCAAAATCCTTTAAAAATTTCAGTTTTTCGCTAAATGTTGCGTATTTTGCAGGCTCAAATTTTTTCAAATTTGCACAGCCCTTAGAAGTAGCTGACAAAGATTTAGCCACAGATAAGGCGCAAGGTTTATGTCCGTTATCCGCGCTACTCATCGCGATAGCGGGTTTAAGCTTATCGCTCACGCCGCAGGATAAAGCATCAAATTCAAATCCGCTGTCAACATCGCCAGCAGGAGCGCCGGATTCAAATTTAACTTGCATGCCGTCATATAGAGCATCGCACCATAATCTCCTACTCGCACTATTAGACAAGATATTAAATCCAAATTTATTGCCTACTCCTTTTAGAGCTAGTGTATCGCGCAGATCCGACACGTTATCTGGTAAACTCACAGCATCGTCCGCAAATTTTAATCCGCAAATTTCATCCAAGCCTAGAGCATAGCAACTCTCTATCTCGCCATTGCAAGCAGCACTTTGCAAATCCCCTCGTACGAGCGCTAGATAGCTTTTCATCACCCTACGCTGTTCGAAGCACTCTTTAAGCTCGCGCGCCGCGTCTTTATCCTTAGCGACGATAAGAATTCCGCTGGTTTCTAAATCAAGCCTATGCGCCACGCACGCGTCCTGCCCGTATAGCGACCAGATCTCGTCATACATATTATAAGGCGAGTTGCGCCCGCTTGGATGGCTTAAAATTCCACTCGGCTTGTCAAATGCCGCAAACGCATCGCACTCAAAGATCGGCTTCAGTCCGCGCGGCTCGCATTTGTAATCGATCAAAAAAATTTCTCCGTACGCGACGGAGTTTTTATGCAAATTTTGATCCTCCGCATCGGTTACGCGGTGCTTGTCACAGATGCGCTGCGCGGATTTCATATCGTATCCGAGGCTAAGCAGAATTTCGTAAATTTTGCGTCCCTCAAAGCTTCCCAAGCTTCTTTTCTCATAACCCATATTAAACTTTCAGCCCTATTTTTATATAATTTTTGCCATCATTATACAAGAAATTCTAACCGAAAGGCTACTAAAATGGTCGAAAGATACGCAAGAAAAGAGATGTCTGAAAAATGGAGCTTGCAAGCCAAATACGACGCGTGGCTAAAAGTCGAGCTCGCGGCGGTTAAAGCGTGGAATAAGCTAGGTCTAATAAGTGACTGCGATAAAGATAAAATTCTACAAAACGCAAGCTTTAAGATCGAGCGGATAGATGAGATCGAAAAGACGACCAAGCACGACGTCATCGCGTTTCTAACGAGCGTGAGTGAGAGCCTTGGGCAGGAGAGCCGCTTCGTGCATTACGGCATGACTAGCAGCGATTGCATCGACACTGCCGTCGCGCTGCAAATCAAAGAAAGCATGGAGCTCATCATTGAGGATGTGCAAAATTTAAAAGCTGCGATAAAATCTCAAGCCATGAAGCATAAAATGACGCTGATGGTCGGGCGCAGCCACGGTATCCACGGCGAGCCGATCACTTTCGGACTCGTGCTTGCGGTCTGGTATGATGAGATAAATCGCGCGCTAGAGCTTTTACAACATGCAAAAAGCGTCATCAGCTACGGCAAAATAAGCGGTGCGATGGGGAATTTCGCCCACGCTCCACTAGAGCTGGAAGAGCTAGTGTGCGAATATCTGGGGCTAAAGCCCGCTCCCGCGTCCAATCAAGTCATCCAACGCGATCGCTACGCGCAGGTAATGAGCGCACTTGCGATCCTGGCTTCCAGCTGCGAAAAGATCGCTATCGCAATCCGCCACTATCAACGCACCGAGGTTTATGAGGCAGAGGAATTTTTTAGCCCAGGTCAAAAGGGCAGCTCTGCGATGCCGCACAAACGAAATCCCGTGCTTAGCGAAAACGTAACGGGACTATGCCGTATGATCCGTAGCTTCGCAATACCCGCGATGGAGGACGTAGCGCTATGGCACGAACGCGATATCAGCCATAGCTCGGTCGAGCGATTTATCCTCCCCGACGGCTTTATAACTGCTGATTTTATGCTAAATCGCTTGACAAGCTTGATAGAAAAACTGCTCGTATATCCCGAAAATATGATGAGAAATCTAAATTTAACCGGTGGGCTCGTGTTTTCGCAGCGCGTGCTACTAGAGCTGCCTAAACGAGGAGTTAGCAGAGAGGATGCCTATAAGATCGTACAGCGTAATGCAATGAAGGTCTGGGCGGATCTACAAGAGGGCAAAAAAGCTATAGATGAGCAAGGGCATAGCCTGTTTTTGCAAAATCTGCTAGCAGATACAAAGCTACGAGAAAAGCTAAGCGAAAGCGAGATCAAAGAGTGCTTCGACTACGGATATTACACCAAAAATGTGGATGGAATTTTCGCTAGGGTTTTTGGCAAATAGCAAGTACGGTAGCCTTGATATTTTAAAGCTCCGAGCCAGCCCATAAAATATAGCGAAGCGGCTAGAAATTTATGTTTGCGCTAAAATACTTTAATAACCGCGATTGAAATTTTAAAATTTTGATAAAGATAAAATTTTAGTAAAAGCGTAGCGCTTGTGGATAAATCTGGCATCTAAATCCACACGACAGGCGTCACTGCTTTTACTATGAATTTATAAAGGTAAAATTCTACGCTTGCGGCTAACATTAAAATAGTAAAAATTTAATGCTTTAAAACGGCAAAATTCTAAAATTCTTAGACGCAGTAGTTTTAGAATTCTACCGCAAAATTTAAGTGCTAATCCCGAAGATATAAATGCGAGATTTCCATAAAGCAAACAGGCGAATCCATCTCTAGATCGGCCAACATTAAGACGCAATCCTTTTACGTGCTCGCTTAGAATTTTGCCTATGGCAACCAACCAAATTTTAATGATTTTATGGCATCTCTGCGTCGGACTCAAGCTAGGAGTCGTGAGATATACGAAGCAATTATGAAACAAATTTAAAATGGCAAATGGAGACATTGATAAAATTCCGCTTTTTCAACTTGAAATTATAACGATTCTTAGAAAAAAGCGGATTGAGTAAAATTTCATAAATTCCATCAATTTAAGTGCTTAGCAGATAGCACTAAAAATAGGAAATTAAGCTTGTGTAATGATATTTTTAAAAATTTTAAAATTTTATACGCGCAAGCGGGTAAAATTTGATGTCTAGTACCGGCAGCATCCTTGATTATCATATAATTATGTCTGAATTGCTAGCAAATTTCGGATTAAACAATCCTGCGATTTGACGTCTAATAATTATTTGGAATTTAAAATGGATGGAGCGGGAGTTCGTTAGCTCCATCCTGCGCTAGTACGTTAGAATTTTTAAAATTTAAAGTTATACCCTAGATAGAGCCCGTGGTTAGTCTCATATACCTTGTCTACATCCTCTCCGAGCTTACTGGCCTTGTACCTCGTGTAGTCCGCTTTATAGCCAAACTCGATCTCGTTATGCTCATCAAAGCTATATAAACCACCCAGTCTTGCACCGATGACCCAGCCAGGCAGAGTCTTTGAAAGCGAATCGCTGCTTCCGTCAGATTCGTCATACGAATAAATTTTATATTTCAAAAATGAAACTCCTGTATATGCGCCCGCTACGAGTTTAAAGCCATTCGTAATCTCAGGCGTAAAATCCCCGCCTACGAGCAAGCTGTGCTTATTCCACTCGTGTTTAAATATGATGTCCTCGTCAGTGCCAGTTTTCGAAGCTTTGAAATCATACATATACTCGCCGTATGCTCTAGCTATACCAAAATCATAGCCAGCCTTAAAACCTATCGCAGCTTGCCCCTTATGATCTTTAACGGTGCCAGAGTCTCCATCCTCCGACCATTTGGCTGTAAGACTAGATTTAAACGAGTAATCCCCCTCGATGCCTAAAAGTAAACCCTCGCTAGAGCCTACGCTAACGCAAGCCGCAGCGGTAAACGCCGCGATTAAAATTTTGTTTTTCACATTTTCTCCTTATAATTTATAATTTCGGGCTTTCCGCCGCCGCTTTGCCATTTTACCGCTTGCTATCTTTGAGCGTCTTCCGCCAAGCTCGCTCATAAGCACGTTTAAAATTTGCTGATTATAATATCCTTTTTTTGAAATTTCGATGAATTTCGCGACAAGACTTGGAATTTTATCTCACTCGCCTTGGATAAAATTTTATCTCGTTTGCTAAGGACAGAATTCTATCTTGATTGCCAGCACGGAATTCGACGAAATTCTACGCCACCTCCCCGTGAGCAGTTAGCAAATTTAAACACCGGACACCATTAAAAAATAATCTGTGATGAAATTTAAATCGCCTACTTAGTTGTTCGTTTTTATGTATAATTTAAAATTTACACACGAGATAAGTGCCGTGTTACCGATAGTAACTGCGCTTTTAAAAATTTAAGACGATTTGATTTGGAATTTATAAAATTCCCGCCTCATTTTTGTATCATAAGCCAAATCCAAAAAAGGAGTATCTATGGAAGAAAACAAAGTGGAGTTACGCAACTCCCGCTTACAAGGGCCGCTGGACTCAGACGTAGACGAGCTGGGTTTAGACAGGCTCACCGACACCGTGCCGTTTCCTAAGCGCGGCGTCATCATTATGGCGATTGCCGCTGCAGTGGGCTTTGCGCTATATGCCGCGTTACCGTTTGAGCCCAATGTCAAAAAAGGCCTTGCACTACTTGCTTTTATCGCGATTATGTGGCTTACAGAGGCCGTGCATATCACGGTAACCGCGCTTATGGTGCCGGTGCTTGCGGTAGCCATCGGGCTTGGCAAATTCGCCAAAGATGGCACTTTCACAGCTGCCACCATCAAAAGCACGCTTGCAAATTTTGCAAACCCTACGATCTTTACCTTTTTCGGCGGTTTTGCTCTGGCAACGGCTCTGCATATGCAAAAGCTCGATAAAAAGATCGCGATGTGGCTAATCGCCCGCGCAGGCGGTCGCTTGGGCGTGGCTGCGATTTTGATCTGCCTAGCGACGGCGATCCTTTCAATGTGGGTTTCAAACACCGCAACTGCTGCTATGATGCTTCCGATCGCGCTTGGGATCTGCGCCAACATGGACGATAGCAAGGATCGCGGTACGCTCGTATTTTTGCTTTTAGGTATCGCGTATTCTGCAAGCATCGGGGGTCTGGGCACGCTCGTGGGATCTCCGCCAAATTTAATCGTAGCTCAAGCCTTGCACTACAGCTTCGCGGATTGGATGAAGGTAGGTTTGCCGCTAATGTGCGTGATGCTACCGATAATGCTTGTGGTGCTTTATATAATTTTCAAGCCGAATTTAAGCCATAAAATAGAGATGGATCTGGAGCATATCCCTTGGACGCGCGAGCGCATTATTACGATCGTCGTATTTGCTCTAACGGCACTTGGCTGGATATTTTCGAAACAAATTTCAGCCCTTGTGGGCTTTAAAGTGGACGATGCCTATGTAGCGATCTGCTCGGCAGTCGTAATCGTCATACTAGGGCTTGCTAAATGGCATGACATCGCCGAAAACACCGAGTGGGGCGTGCTGCTGCTTTTTGGCGGCGGACTTACGCTAAGTGCGGTTTTAGGCGATTCCGGAGCCTCTAAGGTGCTTGGCGATCTAGTTGCGCACACCTTCGGTGGAGCGCCTACTTACATTGTACTTTTGGTAACAGCAGTTTTCATCATCTGCCTTACGGAATTTACGAGCAATACCGCCTCTGCTGCACTTTTAGTGCCTGTATTTGCGGGAGTAGCGGCTCAGATGGGGCTACCAAAAGAAACTCTTACTATAGTAATCGGTGTGGGCGCAAGCTGCGCTTTCATAATGCCGGTAGCGACGCCGCCGAATGCTTTGGTTTTCGGCACGGGACGCATTCGCCAGGCGGAAATGGTGCGGAGTGGCGGAATTTTAGCGATATTCTCCGCGTTTTTGGTTTCGGGATACGCGTATATTTTTTACTCGTAAAATTCCGTCAAAATTCTATAGTCCGGGTATCTGCTCGGACTAAATATATTTATAAGATATATTTTTAAACTCCTAAATTTTCGGAATTTTTATAAAAAAATTCTAATTTAATACTATTTTAATCAGTTATCTGTATAATATGCATATTTTACGGAAAGAAGATTTTATGGATTTTGATTTTATAGCCAAATTTAGCCCGATGTTCGTAAAGGCGGGAATTTTAACGCTGAAGCTCGCATTTTACGGGATTTTACTATCCATCATCATCGGTTTTATCTGCACGCTGATAAAATATAAAAGATTGCCTCTATTAAGTCCGCTCGTGAGCGCATATATCGAGCTGTCGCGCAATACTCCGCTTTTAATTCAGCTATTTTTTCTATACTACGGCTTGCCGAAGCTGGGCGTTCAAATTTCGGGCTTTACCTGCGCGATCGTAGGTCTTGCGTTTTTGGGCGGAAGCTATATGAGCGAGAGCTTTAGGCTCGGTTTTGAGGCGATAAAAAAATCTCAGATCGAAAGCGCGATGAGCCTAGGGCTAAGCGAAGTACAGATAGTGTTTTACGTCGTGCTGCCGCGCGCCTTTGCGATCGCCCTGCCCTCCATCAGCGCAAACATAATCTTTCTGCTTAAAGAAACCTCGATCGTTAGCATCGTCGCACTCGCCGATCTCGTTTATGCCGCAAAGGACGTGATCGGGCTGTATTACAAGACGAACGAAGCGCTGTTTATGTTAAGCGTTTCGTATCTGATCATAATCCTGCCGCTTTCGCTCGCGCTTACGCTGCTTGAAAAGCGCCTTGCGTATATGAGGGGTTAGCGATGGAACTATTCGGCGGCGAAAATTTAATCAGGCTTCTTGGCGGGCTTGGGGTCACGCTGCAAATCGCGCTCATCTCGATCGCGGTTTCGCTCGCTCTAGGCTTGGTGCTTGGAATTTTAATGGCCTCTGGGCGCAGAGCCTTATACATCCCGCTTAAAATTTGCCTAGAGATCGTGCGCATCATGCCACCCATCGTTTGGCTATTCATCGTATATTTCGGCGCAAGCAAGGCATTTGGCATACATATCTCAAATATCGCAGCTTCGATCATCGTCTTTAGCGTCTGGGGCGTTTTTGAGATGATGGATCTGGTGCGCGGCGCCGTGCTTAGCATCCCTAAGCATCAGTTCGAAAGCGCCGAAGCGCTCGCATTTAGCAGATTTCAAATTTATCTCTACGTCATCCTGCCGCTTGCGATGAGGCGCCTAGTGCCTGCAACGATAAATTTATTCAGCAGGATGATAAAAACAACCTCGATCGCCGTATTAATCGGCGTCATCGAGCTCGTCAAGGTCGGGCAGCAGATCATCGAAGTGAACGTCTTCCGCGACAATTACGCGCCACTAATCATCTACGGAGCGATATTTTTCGTATATTTTTTGATCTGCTATCCAATCTCGGCGCTTTCGAAAAAACTAGAAAACAGGTGGAGCTGATGGGAATTTTAGAACTTCATAAAATCAATAAATTTTACGGCGAGCTGCACGCGCTAAAAGACGTCAGTCTTAGCGTCGCGCAGGGCGAGGTTGTTGTGATCCTAGGCCCTAGCGGCTGCGGCAAAAGCACCCTACTTCGCACGATCAACGGGTTAGAGCCGGTACAAAGCGGAAATTTTATAATCGAGGGCGAGCGGATCGATCAAAATTTCAAAGAGTGGCGCAGGATCAGACAAAAGATCGGCATGGTATTTCAAAGCTACGAGCTTTTCGATCATCTTAGCGTGCTACATAACATAATCCTGGGCCCGATGAAGGTGCAAAACGTCCCGAAAGAGGAAGCGATAGCTCTAGCGCGCGAATGGCTAAAGATCGTAGGTCTTGCGGACAAGGAGAACTCCTACCCCAAAGAGCTTAGCGGCGGGCAGAAGCAACGCATCGCAATCGTACGAAGCCTTGTGATGAAGCCCAAGATCATGCTTTTTGACGAGGTTACCGCGGCACTTGATCCCGAGATCGTGCGCGAGGTGCTAGACGTAATGCTAAATCTCGCCAAAGAGGGGCAGACGATGCTAATCGTGACGCACGAGATGGGCTTTGCGCGCGCCGTAGCCGATCGTATAGTTTTTATGGATGAGGGAAGCGTCGTCGAGATTAACGAACCGGAGGCGTTCTTTACCGCTCCAAAGAGCGAGCGTGCGAAGAAATTTTTAAATATGTTTGAATTTAAAAAATAAATTTTAATAAAGGAGAGGCTATGAAAAAGGTATTAGCTCTATTTCTTGCGCTGAGTGCGCTGTTTTTTGCGGGTTGCAACGACGAGGGCAAAGGCTCCTCAAATTCCGCGCAAGGTTCCGCCGCGCCGCAAAGTTATATCGACGGGATTAAAAAGCGCGGCGTAGTAAGGATCGCGGTTTTCGGCGATAAGCCGCCGTTTGGCTACATCGACGAGACGGGCAAAAACGCGGGATATGACCTGTATTTTGCAAAACGTATCGCAAAGGAGCTTTTGGGCGATGAGAGCAAGGTACAGTTCGTGCTCGTAGAGGCCGCCAATCGCGCGGAATTTTTAGCATCCGACAAGGTCGATATCACGCTTGCAAATTTCACCGTCACGCCCGAGCGCAAAGAGGTCGTGGATTTCGCGCTGCCGTATATGAAGGTAGCCCTCGGCGTCGCGAGCAAGGGCGGCGATATCACCGACGTTTCGCAGCTTAAGGGCAAAACGCTTTTAATCAACAAAGGCACGACCGCGGATCTGTATTTTACGAAAAATCACCCCGAGATCAAGCTTTTAAAATTTGACCAAAATACCGAGACTTTCGGTGCGATGCTGGACGGCAGGGGCGATGCGATCGCGCACGATAATACGCTTTTGTTTGCGTGGACGAAGTCAAACCCTGGCTTTAAGGTAGGTATCCGCTCGCTAGGCGATCAGGACGTCATCGCGCCTGCGGTCAAAAAGGGCAACGACGAGCTTCGCAAATGGCTTGACGATCTAATCGTAAAACTCGCGGACGAAAACTTTTTCCATGCCGACTACGATGCGACGCTAGCGCCGGTATACGGTGACGACATCAAGGCTGACGACGTCGTAATCGAGGGCGGGAAGCTATAAATTTAGATTCGCCGTATAGTTTAGCGGGGCGATCTTACTAAGCCCCGCAAGCTCGCAGCGGCGCTGGCGCCGTAGCTTTGCCGAAACGGCGTCCATAAACGCCCATAGGCGGCGAGTGCTTTTTTATAAGCTAGCTAAATTTATCGATCTAGCGGCAAAGTTTTGCTTCCGCACGGTAAATTTAGCCAAGCCGAAACGCAGCCTAGCGCGGATCGTCTCGGCAAAATTTAAGTCGCGCGCGGCGGCGTAAAATTTCAAGCGATAGTAAAATTCTAACGCAAACTGCTCGTGCAGTAAAAATTTATGCCGCACGAGCGATGGTAAATCGCAAGTGCCCGCTCGCTAAACGAAGCGGGAATTTATAAAATTTTATCGGCTCATGCAGCCTGCAAAATCTTATACCAACGCCTCCCGCGTGCGTTTAATCTTTCGATTGGCTCGTGCGAAGGAGCGATCGCACATCCGCCCAAACGCACGATCCGCGCAATGCATTCATTTCCACGCTCAGCTACACAGCGCATCTGCACCGCTAAGCCTACGATCCTGCGCGCTTTGTCTGCATATCTGTATGTCGTCGGAGCCGTATACGGCCCGCCGCCGTCATACTCAACGGCACTGCCGCCCACCTTATTCGCTCCAAATTTTGCGGTTCAAATTTAGCTCACTCACGATGCCTACAAGCGCGCCGATCTCATCTACGTAAAGCGCTATCGTGGCGTCCTGCTTTAGCGAGCAGTCGATTCTAGGCTCGAAATTATCGCGCCAGGTCTCGATCGCCACGTAAATTTTATCCTCCCTTAGCACCGCGTTTATCTGCGAGCCCACCCTTAGATAAACCTCCGTCAGCCGCTGCATCAAAAGCGGCGTCAGAGCGTATCTCGCGCCTACCTGATCTGTCGTATAGACGTCGAAAAACTCCTCAAATTTCACGTCGTCCATATTTGCTCGCTGTCCGTATTTGCGTAGATTTCGAGAGTTTTTGTGACACACCCGCACCTCGCAGTTAAGCCTTTTGTGAAAATCCGCGACGAAAAGCACTCCTTGAAATTTTACGTCGGTGCGAGTGCCGTTTTTGGTGCGCACCTTTTCAGCGGCGTAAAAGTCGCTAAAGCTAACGCGCACGCCCTGCACCTCCCCGCTCATCATATCCTCGCTCGATTGCTCGTTTATGTAGCAGTCATAAATTTCAAAAAACTCATCTGTCCCCAGCCCGTCACTTTCATCATAGCTAAGTCCGAAGTTTTTTGCGATGCTCGCGACGACCCTGTTTTTAAAATTTGATCTGAAATTCCGTCTTTTGCTCGCCGTTAAAAGAGCGCTCACGACGCCGTAAACAGCTACGCTGAAAAATACGCCGGCCGCCACTTCGTCCCAAAAGCGCGCCACCAGTGCACCCACGCCGGTCCCTACGGCAACGGCGATTAGACCGGCCTTTTTCACCGCTTCTTGCAGCGCTGCGCGCTCATCCTCTAGGCTCTGTAGATCGGCTAGAAAGTTAAATTTTGACCCGGCTGCGCCGTCTTTCTCGCTCCCGCCCTCACCTTCGGCGGCTTTAGGCTCAAACCTTCCGTAGGTAGAGGATATACGGCTATCGCCGTCTTTAAAGCCGCTACCCTCGCCTGCTTCGGATTTTAATACCTGCCCCTCGTTTGCATCAGCGCTTAAAATTTGACCATCTTGCGCCGCGCCCTGCCCTAGCGCGCCCCTGTTTTGCGCCGTATCAAAGCCGCTAAATTTATCAAAATTTGCGCGCTGCGCGTCACCGTTTTTGCCAAAGCTTAAACTGTAAAATAGACGGTAAAGCAGTCCATTTAAGAGGGGCAAGATGATGAAAAGCGCGACTATGAGCCAGTTTGTATCAAACGAGGCAAGCTCCGCCCTGGTATTTAAAAGCACGTAAAACCCGACTAGCAGCAGGGTTATCAAAAATGAGATGAGCTTGCTAATGCGCGCGAGCTTTTCGCGCCGTTTTTCAAGTAGGTAAAGCTCTTCCAGATCGCCGTTTCTATCCATACTCCGCCTTTTGTAACGCATTTAAGCGCCGGTTTATTTGCCGCGCGCTAAATTTAAACGTTCGCGCGCCGCAGCCTGATCGCCGCTAAATTTAGCGTAAAGCTTGCGCCCTGCCGCAAAATTTTAAAATTTGCTCCGCCGCTTTAAATTTTGCCGCTATAAAATTTTAAATTTCGTCCTTGCCGCGCCGCAGTTCGTTTAATGCGGGCAAATCTTTAGCGCCTCTTTCAGCCGCCCTAGCCCGTCTTTTAGCAGCGCCCTAGAGGTCGCGATATTTAGGCGCAAAAATTTCTCGCCGCCCTTGCCGTATTGCGCGCCGCAGGAGAGATACAGCCCCGTTTTTTCGCGGATGAAGCGCGCAAGCTCCGCGCTATCCTGCGTGTAAGCGCCCGCATCAAGCCACATCAGATAGGTCGCGTCTTGCGGCACGACGCGCACCTGCGGAAGCTCACGCGCGATAAATTCCGCCGCGAATTTGCGATTTTCGCTGAGGTATTCGCGCAGAGCATCCAGCCACGCCGCACCCTTCGTAAATGCGGCGATCGCTCCTTGGACGCCGAAAAAATTCGGCTCGGCGATGTCGTCGGAATTTAGCGCCTTTGAAATTTTATGACGCAAGCGCTTATCCGCGGCAAAAACTGCCGCGCTTTGCAGCCCTGCGATGTTAAACGCCTTCGTGGGCGCGATTATGCTGGCCGAGATCCTCTCGCAAATTTTACTTGCCGCAGCAAATGGTGTGTAACGCACGCCCGGCTCGGTCAGATCGCAATGCACCTCATCGCTAAGCACCGTCACGCCGTGCTTCTCGCACAGCTCGCCGATATGTGCAAGATCGTCCCTGCTAAAGGTACGACCGACCGGATTGTGCGGGTTACAAAGGATAAAAAGCGTCGTCTGCGGATCGGCGAGCTTAATCTCCAAATCCTCCCAATCGATGCTATAATCGCCGCTAGCGTAGGCAAGCTCGTTTTCTATAGGCACGCGGGCGGCGTTTTTGATACAGTAGTAAAAGCAGTTGTAAACGGGGCTCATCAGCAGCACATTTTCGGCGGGCGAGGTGAGCTTGCGAATGATCGAATCGATCGCAGGCAGCGTTCCGCCGGCATAGATCAGCCGCTCCTTTTGAATTTCATAATCGTGGCGCGCGAGCCACCAGCCTTGATACGCGCTGCGCCACTCATCATCTACAAGCGAATAGCCCAAAACTCGCTCATTTAGCCGCTTTTGCAGAGCCTCGATGATCTCGGGCGCTACGGCAAAGTCCATATCCGCGACCCACATCGGAAGCTCGTTCTCGCCTACGTCCCATTTAAGCGACTTCGTGCCGCGGCGGTTCGGCAGAGTGTCGAAGTCGTATTTCTCTTTGCCGCTTATAAAATCAAAAAGTCCCATCTTACGCCCTTAATTCAGTAATGATTTCAGTTTTAGACGCGTCCGTTGCGCCGTCTAGGATCAGTTCGCCGATACTTGCCGCGCGGATTAGCCCGCTGCTCGGATTTTTGACGCTATCGATCGCGCCTTTTATTTCGGCATGTACGTCGCTGTATTCAAACGCTAGCGTCGTATTTATTAGCTCGCAGTCTTGCAAGCGTAAATTTTGCATATAGCAAAAGCCCTGCAGGCTCTCGATCTTGCAGTTTCGCAGCGTTACGTTTTTGGAATTCCAGCCGAAGTATTCGCCCGCGATGAAGCAGTCTTCAACCACGATATTTTCGCAGTTCCAAAACGCGTCCTTGGATAGAAGTTTGGAGTTTTTGATCGTTACGTTTCTGCAGCCGTCGAAGCAGTAATCCCCGAAGAGCGATAGATTTTCGATGCTTAAGTTTTCGCAATCAAGCCCAAAATACGCGCCCTTTGCGGTGACATTTTTTAGCGTGACATCGCTGCAGTGCCACAAGGTCTCTTGCGCATCATGAAATTCCACGTTTTGCAGCGCGGCGTCTTTTACGCGGCGAAGCCCTTTAGGCGCGCCGTAGAGGCAGTCTTTTAGCACCACGCCGCGGCTATACCAGATCCCTGCGCGCGCGATCTCGTCGAATAAACAATCCTGCGCGCGGATATTTTCGGCATACCAAAACGGATATTTCCACTCAAATTTACAGTTTTGCGCGACGATATTTGCGCTGTGTTTTAGCGGCGACTCGCCCTCGCCGAAGACGGAATTTTCGATCCGCAGATCCTTTGCGCCGAACAGCGCGCGCTCGCCGCTAAAGTGCTTTTGTCTTAATATTTGCATGGCTTTCCTTAGATTTTAAAATTTGCTTCAGATTATACAAGGAATTTCAAAATTCCGCATAGATTAGGCGTATGAAACGCAAGCGAATTTTAAAAATTTTAAAATTTAAAGGCGGCGAGGGACTAAATTTGATGTGCCGCGGTAGCGGGTACGAAACACATGCGGCGAATGCGCGGAAAATCGCCGCGCACCCATGGCCTATAATGGCGCTTCACAAAATGTAGATAAAGCGCGTCTAGGTAGCTACGGCGAGCTGCGTATTCGCTTAGGCACCCGTGTATCTGTTCGCGACGCGCGCCGCTTAAAAGACGCATAAAATTTTGTGTCTAATGCTCGTGATGATGCAAGTGGATATCTTCGCCGCGGTCTCGATCTGTAGCGCGCTTTCGTAGATCAAAATACACAAAAAGCCCGCTAGGCTCGCCATCCTCGTAAATTTCAAGTTTGTAGCGCATTACGGCGTGCGTGCACACTGCAACATCAAGCGTCGCTTCATAGCCGTCTGCGCTGCGCTTTAGCGGAAATTCCGCATTGCCCATATTCATACTCACGCCCGAAATTTTAACGCTCGGATTTTTCAGCTCACGCGAAATTCCGCTTATTTTTAGCTCGTTTGCTCCCGCTTCGATCGGATGGCGCGCCACGCTAAAGAGCGCCTTCTGCCCGCCCGCGTTAGTCTCGCAGTCCTGTGCGGCTAGATTACAACCCAGACGCGTCCTTATGTCCTTAAATAATGCATCGCTCTCATCCGCGCCAAATCCTAAAGTAGCGGCGAAAATCAAGCTAAAACGTAGAGCCTTTATCATTATGATCCTTTGTAAATGAAATTTGTGCGCAATTTTAGCAGAAAATTCCGCGCCTATTAAAAATATTTATTAAAATTTTAGCTAAAATAACGATATCTTTTACGAAAGGATGAAAAATGGCTGAGTTTTTAATCAAAGACGCCAAAGACGGCTGCAAATTCGATCTACTCTATGACGGACACGTACTGTGCACCTCCGAGGTTTACACGAGCAAGGCCGCTTGCAAAAACGGCATCGAAAGCGTCGTAAAAAACGCCGCGCTAAATAAGATCGAGGATCAAATCGCAGGCGGAGAAAAGCTAAATAATCCGAAATTTGAGCTTTACACCGATAAAGCAGGCAAGGTTCGCTTCCGCCTAATGGCTAGCAACGGACAGATCATCGCCGTTAGCAAGGATTTTGAAGCCAAAGCGGACGCTCTAAAAGTAATAGAGCTTATCGTAAAACAGGCTGCAAAAGCCAAGATCAAGGAGGCGTAAATGGACATAAACGGACTTGTAAATATGGTCTCGGCGCTCAAAAGCGACGATAAAAATTTAAGAGAATTTCAAAGCGGTCCGGTCGCTTTTATCGAAAAATTTCTAGGCGTGGACCTGCCCGACGACCAGATAAATGCGATAATTGCGGGCATCAGCTCAAATTTTTTAAGCAAAAACGAAAGCGGCGGATCTAGCTCGCTAGGCTCGATGCTGGGCGGACTTTTGGGCGGCGGCGAGGACGTGCAAGCAAACGCCGTCGATAGCAAAGGCGTGGATTTTAGCGCGCTGATCGGTAAAATCGCAAGCGCCAAGCTCGACCTTAACGGCGACGGTAAAATCGATATCAACGACGCAAGTAGCTTTTTGGGCGATCTTTTAGGAGGCGGCGCAAACGGCGAAGATAAGAGGCTAAATTTAGGCAGCCTGCTAAAAACGTTTAAAATTTAAACGAGGCTGAATTTCAAACGCAGGTCGGATTTTGCGCGACGATGTTTAAATTCGCGCGCGCTATTTTAATCCGCGCCTGCGTCGTTTAACGCTCGCGTGAAGGGTTTAAATTTATGCTGCATTGCGCGCGAGGCATTGAGTTTAAGCAAAACGAGCTTAAATTTATAGCCAGCGAGACGGCATTGAATTTAAGCCGCTTCTTTGTAGCATTTTATTTATACTGCCTTGGCAGAGCACCCTGCTCCGCTCTTTTGATCGCCCATATTGAGCTAAAATAATCACAAACCTGCTTTAAATTTTATCTTTGCTCTTTAATGTCCGCTTTAAATTTAGTCGCTTTTTGGCTCCGTTTCATTTCGCTACCCATTCAAATTCCCACATAGCGCACCATAGCATATCGTCGAATTTCATCAAAATTTTAAAAAATGCTATAAATTAAGCACGAAAGAGTTTGCCTAAAAAGGATATATTTTATTTCTATTTACTATTTAGGTAGTATAATCGTTCACGTCCGACAAGATAAAACCTCCTTTTTGTATGAAGCCCGAGTTTAAAAGCTCGGGCTTTTTTTATGCCCGAAATTCTGCTATAATCCCGCCAAAAACTGCAAGGAATTTTATGCTTACACATATCGACGAAAACAATATGCCCCGCATGGTAGATGTCGGCGCCAAGGACGAGAGCGAGCGCGTAGCCACCGCTAGCGGTATCATACGAATGAGTGCGGAGGCGTTTGCCGCCGTCAAGCAAAACACGGCCAAAAAAGGCCCTGTGCTTCAAACTGCCGTCGTTGCCGCGATAATGGGCGCTAAAAAGACGAGTGAGCTAATACCCATGACTCATCCGCTTACGATTACTTCGATTAAAACCGATATTGAGGAGCTTGCGAGCGAGTGTGCGTTCAAGCTTTTCGTGACGGTAAAGATCACGGGCAAAACGGGCGTCGAGATGGAGGCGCTAACGGGCGTGAGCGTGGGGCTACTGACGATTTACGATATGCTAAAAGCGATCGATAAATCGATGCAGATCACTGATGTCGTGCTACAGCGCAAAGAGGGAGGCAAGAGTGGCGTGTATATTAGGATCTGAAAAGCCAAAAATCGACTATCCACTCTTTTGGGAATACAAAGTAGTCCTAGACGCGACTACCCAAAAGCGTGAGCAGATCGATGAAATTTTAAAGGACGAAGATTACAAAATAGACTTTTCGCGCTTTTCAAACGGCGGCAAATATATGAGCTTCAACGTAAGCGTTTTCGTTAAAAGCGACTTGCATCGAAACGAAATTTTCGAGCGCCTAAAAGCCCACTTTAAATATGTATTGTGACAGGAGATGAAATGAAAGAAGCAATAATCAAAAAATTCGGCGCCGATCTCGCGCAAATTTCACAAGCCGAGCTAGCCTCATATGTGCAAGAGCTCGCCTTGCAAGAAGCCACGAAGGCTTTGTGTGAGCTTGACGACAAGAGTAAAAGCGCCAAAAGCATGCAATTAATCCTAGACTTCGCAGCCGAGTTAAAAGACGCGGGCGCGCTTAGCGATGAGACGGCAGAAGCCCTACTTAACGGCGTTAAAAAGGCGCTGTGCGACGAGGACGAGCAGGCTCTTTACAAGCTCATCTACGACTACGACGATCTGCGCAAAAAGATCGCTTGTAAGCAAAAGGCGATTAAAACCCTAGTTCTGCGCAGCTACGACGATCTAGATACCGCACTGCAAAACGTAAGCGAAACGGAGCTAAAAGAGCGCATAGGCTCGTCGCTACAGCGAGCGATTGCGAGCAAATTGCCGCTTGCGGACGTGCTGAAAGAAGCAAGCGAGCTAGCCTTCATAAGCGTACTCGAAAGCGGGACCGACATCGAGGATACCGCGCACGAGACGGCGAAAAACATCGCATTTTCGGCTATCGGCGACGGGGAATTTACGAAATTCCGCACGAAAGAAATTTCAAAAATCATCATAAATCGCGCGATTTTCGTCGCAAACGAGAGCAAAAATACAGCCTCTGCGCTGATTAGAGGCGCGATTTTAGGCTGCTACGACGGCATAAACAAAGCCGCCGAAAGATACCGCGACGAGCTAAGTTTCTCGCCAGCAAGCGACGCACAGAGCCTAGAGAACGAAAGACTTCAAATTTCGCAGATGAGCGAGCTATTTAGCGCGGTTTTAAGCGATGCGGTCGCAAGCTCGGAGGAGCCCGCTAAAAGCGAAATCGCCAAGATCGCCGATGAAGAATTCGGAGGCTATTTGGCTAAATTTAGAAAAATTTCAAGCGATCTTGCCGAGCAGCTAAGCGCCAAAATCGGCGAGATCGAGCTTGGCGAGCGCGCGAAAAAGGCGAGCGCCAAAGCGCGCGAAATCACTCAAGAGCTGAGCCAAAAAAGCGCCAAAATCATCGAAAACCTCGATCTGGACGAGAAACTGGACGCAATCAAAAAAGAGCTCAGCGAATTTGAAAAGAAGATGAGCCAAAAATTTGCCGAGCTAAAAAGCTCCGACGTCGCTAAAAACGTAAGCGAAAGGGCGCGCGAGATGAGCGCTAAGGCTTACGAGGCCGCAAAAGAAACGATCGCCAAGCTAAAGTCCAAAAAGGACTAAATGGGCGCTGCAGGCGCGAAATCCCTAGCGGTAAACACTCAGCGCTCACTGCTTTGCGCTGCAAAATTTACTAGCATGCCTTAAAGCTCGCGTGCCCTAAAAGAAAGGAGCTTTCGTTAGAGTTTGCGAGGC
The DNA here is from genome assembly GCF_937959485.1 of uncultured Campylobacter sp. NCBI lineage: Bacteria > Pseudomonadati > Campylobacterota > Epsilonproteobacteria > Campylobacterales > Campylobacteraceae > Campylobacter > uncultured Campylobacter sp. The sequence goes on along the minus strand of NZ_CALGPY010000005.1, from coordinate 279,303 downwards.
CTGCGCAGAATTCTTTATGCGCTTTAACGGCGCTGTAAAATTCCATGCTGATAAGAATTTTACGAATTTTGCATAGCTAAATTTAGATGCGCGCTGCAAAATTCCGTGCCGCCAAAAACCCTACGGCGATGCGAGACCCCGGTCCAACCAAATCTTGCCGCAGCGATAAAATTCTAAGTGTAAAATTTTATAGCTGACGCGGCACATATAAAATTCCAAAAACGGCGCAGATTTTTAAGCTTAAAATTTCATCGTACAAATTTGCGTAGCCGAATTTTAAAATTCTAAACGCATAAAATTTAAAATTCCGCCCCAAAGTGATATAGCACGGTTTGCAGTTTGAAATTTTATCCCGACGCGCGCAAATGAAATCCCACGAGATAAATTCTACAAAAAGGCGTCTGTGGCGTTTGGCATTTCTGCGATCATTTCAATTCCCACAACGAAATTTTATTGCAACACAAGATGCAGTGGTGTAGTGCCTTTTGCCAAGTTAATAATTAGAATTTATGCGCCACAAAATACTAACGCGACTAATCTCAAATCATAGCGACATCCGAGCCCATTTTATCGCACGATTTGATCGCACAAATTTTAAACCGATCTTGCTGCGCCCGGGTCGAGCGCCTGGTGTAAATAAAATTCTACCGGATTTATCGTTGCGTAAATTTAAAACCGCGCCCCCGCTCTATTTGGGCGCAGAGGTACCTTATTTATACAACGTCGCACTTGGATTTGGATAAATCCACTACTTTCACGTAGCAATGCCTCGTTTACGCCACGATAAAATTCTGCGAAATCACCGCTAAATTTTATCGCTAAATTACAAAGCCCAATTCTATTTTAAAGGCGACGGCCGTCCTTAAATTTCACGACAAATTCCAAATAGATCCCGTCTGCAAAATCCGGCAATCCAAAATAAAATTCTAAAAATTTAATCAAATTTCGCTAAAATCGCCGCAAAATTCCAAGGAGAAAAGATGAAAAAATTAGCTCTTTTAATATCCTTTGCTGCGATGATGATTTTTACCGGCTGTGCGAGTACCACGCAAGGCGGCGCCGTAGGCATCGACCGCTCGCAATTCATCACCGTAAGTGAAGCCGAAATGGATCAAAGTGCCGCGCTTGCCTACAGGCAGATTACCGCCCAAGCAAACGCCAAGCACGTCCTAAATACTGATAAAAAGCTAACTGATCGCGTTAGAGGCATCTCGAAGCGCCTAATCGCTCAAGTCGGCGCATTTCGCAAAGACGCACTGAAATGGAACTGGCAGGTAAACGTCATCAACGACCCTACGATCAATGCTTGGTGTATGCCTGGCGGTCGCATCGTCGTATATACTGGCATCATAGAAAAACTAAAGCTTACCGATGCCGAGTTAGCTGCTATTTTGGGGCACGAGATGTCGCACGCACTGCGCGAACACAGCCGCGAGCGAGCCTCGACTGAACAGATGAAAGATGTCGGTATCGCCGTAGCAAGCTCTGCAGCGGGGCTTGGAGATCTGGGCTCGGCGGCTTTGAACATGGCGGCGCAGTACACATTCACGCTGCCGTTTTCGCGCACACATGAGACGGAGGCCGATCTGATGGGTGTCGAGCTGATGGCGCGCGCAGGATACGACCCGCGAGCGGCGATAAACGTCTGGGAGAAGATGAATAAGCTAAATGAGAGCCATCCGCTTAAATTTATGTCCACGCACCCTTCAAACGACGATCGCATCGCCGATCTAAAAGAGGTGATGCCGAAAGTCTTGCCGCTTTACGAGGCTGCCACAAGAAATAGATAGTCTTGCGATTTAAAATTTCGCAAGAGCTTGCGCGCTAAGGTTTTTTAATTAGCAGGTTTTATCGTCGCATTTAAATTTCTTAATGGGCTTGCGCGCGGCGCTAGGATTATCCGCCGCAGCGCTGTAGCTCTATTGCGATAAAATCTCGCTGAGACAAAGACCTGCCGCAGCGCGAAATTTTAAATTACCGCAGAATTCTGCGCACGGGCGCGAGGCATTTTCCACACCTTTTGGATTTTAAAGCGTTTTTAGATATAATCATAAATATTTATTTTTAAATTTCAAAGGATAAGAAATTTGGACACGGACAGTTCGGTTTTAATGTTAGTTTTAGCTTTTGTATTCATCTTTATGAATGCTTTTTTTGTTCTTTCGGAATTCTCAATCGTCAAAGTCAGAAAGTCTCGCCTCGAAGAGCTTATCAAGGATAAAATTCCAAACGCAAAGCTCGCTTTTAAAATTTCAAACTCCCTAGACACCTACCTCAGCGCCACTCAGCTAGGCATTACGATAAGCTCGCTCGCCCTTGGCTGGATCGGTGAGCCCGCGGTATCAAGACTGATCGAGCTGCCGCTAAGATCCATCGGCATAGGCGGCGGAGCGGCGGCACATACGATCGCCTTCGTCATATCTTTTACGCTCGTTACGCTATTTCACGTAGTGCTTGGCGAGCTAGTGCCAAAATCCATCGCTATTGCTAAAACCGAGAAGATCGTGCTTTTTATCTCCAGGCCGCTTCATATTTTTTGGATTATGTTTTTTCCGATCATAAAGGCATTTGACTTCATCGCTGCCGTCTCGCTTAAAATCATCGGCGTAAAGCCCGCTAAAGAGAGCGAGCTTGCGCTTTCGGACGAAGAGATCAAAATCATCGCGAGCGAGAGTCTAAAGGGCGGTGTGCTCGATAGCCTAGAGACCGAGATCATCAAAAATGCCGTCGATTTTAGCGACACGGTCGCCAAAGAGATAATGACGCCGAGGCGCGATCTCATATGCCTAAATAAGCAAAAAAGCTACGATGAAAACTACGCAACCGTACTGCAGTCGAAATTTACGCGCTTTCCATATATCGACGGCAGCAAAGACAACGTCCTAGGCCTCATCCATATCCGCGACATCATCCAGCAAAAGGGAGATAAAAGCTTCGATAAAATCGTGCGCAAACTCATCATCGTGCCTGAAAACAGCCCGATCTCTAAAATTTTACCGATGATGAATAAGCAGCGCATTTTCGCCGCGCTCGTCATCGACGAATACGGCGGTACTGCGGGATTTTTGACGATGGAAGACATCATAGAAGAAATTTTTGGCGACATCAACGACGAGCACGACGCGAATGCACAAAATTTCAAACGTATCGACGAGAACACCTTTGAGTTTAGAGGCCGCTTCGAGATCGAAGGCGTCGAGGAAGTGATGGGAATTGACTTCGACGAAGAGACCGAGCAGCTAACGATCGGTGGCTACGTCTTTAATCTCTTCGGCAGCCTACCTGAAATCGGCGATAAAATAAGCGATGAAAACTGCGATTACGAAGTGCTGCGAATGGATGGCACGAGGGTATCGCTCGTAAAAGCGATCAAAAAAGTAGTCGCGCAACCGCAAGAAAACGAAGAAGCGGAGAAAAATAACTAAGTCAAAGTGTAGGCTAATAACATTCCGCCCTGCGATGCTGCGCGCCGGAAATTTCAAACATGCTGCCGCTTGCGACGCTCTCAATTCCCATGTAGGGTAAAAATTTATTCACCGCTCCCACATAGATGCCCTAATAGCGGGCACAGGAATGCCACTAGCCTTGTAGAGCGCCATAAAAGTGCTATTTATAAGTCCTCTTCATATTACAAACGAAAGGCGAAATTCTACCGCGAAAATTCTGCCAGAACAATGCTAGATAGAATTTCTCGATGAGTCTATTTTTAAATTTTGCGAGATCGTAAATTTTAAAATTTTAAAATTTCGCGGAATTTTAAAATTTCAATTGATCTAAATTTCTCGGCTAACTTAAATATCAAGCCCTGCTACAAGCCTGGGCTAAGCGGATTTTAAAGCCAAAGTCTAAGCGTAAAATTCTAAAATTATTAAAGATAAAATTTTGCTGCGTAGTATCGCAGAATTAACTCTATCAATTTTGATCATAAAATTTCACCAATCTTACTTTAAAACTTCGCGATTTTAAATTCTAAAAATTCCTAAGTAATCAAATCGGCACGCCTTAAAATTCCGCATAAATAAATCTTAAATTCCTTTTTGCTACCATAACTAAAATTTTTCGCACGGATGGCTTTATGACAAAACACAAATTCTCATCGCGCTGGGCTTTTATCATCGCTTGCGTGGGCTCCGCCGTAGGTATGGCAAATGTCTGGGGCTTCCCTTATAAACTCGGCACGAACGGCGATGGCGCATTTTTGCTAATCTAAGTTTTTTTATAGCGCTGTTTTCATACGTAGGCCTAAGCGCCGATACGCGATCGGTCGCCGTGCCAAAACAGGCACGCTAGGCTCATACGAATACGCGTGGAAAAGCCGCAGACTTGGCGCTATCGGTAAGGTTATCGGTTGGTTGCCACTTGCCGGTTCGATGTGTATCGCAGTGGGCTATGCCGTCATCATCGCCTACGTTCTAAAAGCGCTAGTCCAAGCCATAGACGGCTCGCTAATGAGTGAAAATACCGATACGTGGTTCAACTCTTTTGCCCTGACGCCCTACTCCGTGGTACCTTATCACTGCATAATTGTTGCAGGCACGTTGCTGACGCTGTTTTTCGGCGCCAAAAGCATCGAAAAAACGAATAAAATTATGATGCCGCTATTTTTCGTGCTATTTGCGATTTTGGCGGTTAGGGTTGCGACACTGCAAGGCGCTGCGGGCGGATATGCGTTTCTTTTCGGCGCCGATTTTACTAAGCTAGCAGATCCGATGGTTTGGATTTCTGCGATGGGACAGGCGTTTTTCTCGCTATCGATTACGGGCTCAGGCATGATCGTCTATGGCGCGTATCTATCCAAGGACGAAGACGTCGTATCTGCGGCGAAAAATACCGCGCTATTTGACACGCTAGCCGCGATGGTAGCTGCGCTAGTGATGATCCCTGCAGTATTCGCTTACGGAATGGATCCTGCGGCGGGGCCTAAGCTACTTTTCGTAACTCTGCCTAAAATTTTACAAGATATGGCAGGCGGTAGAATTTTTGCGGTGATTTTATTTACCGCCGTGATTTTTGGTGGAATTTCATCGCTTCAAAATATGTTCGAAGTAGTCGCCGAATCGCTAATGCATAAGTTTCCAAGGCTAAGCCGCGCCTTCACGCTTGCGCTATTGTGCGCGATCTGCCTTGGTGCAGGCCTTGGTATGGAAGCGATAAGCTCATGGGGTCCGTGGATGGATTTCGTATCGATTTATATCATTCCGATCGGAGCAGTAATCGGCGCAATATCGTGGTTTTGGGTGATTAAGCGGAATGAAATTTTAGATGAGATCAATCTGGGCGCAGATAGGGCTCGCGGCAAGCTCTGGTATGATATCGGGCGCTTTGTCTATGTCCCACTGGCGCTACTTTTATGCATAATCGCGCTTAGTATGCATATTTCGTTTTGAATTAAAATTTTGTTAGATTTAGAATTAATAGTGTTTTCTCGTAATGGAATTTTAGCAAAGCACATTTATAAATCATTGCATTATCCATATAAATAATGTATAATGCAATCAAAAAGGAGACAATATGACGCGATCTATAAACGTAAATTTTAGAATGGATGCCGAGCTTAAAAAAGGGTTGGAGGAAGTATGCTCTGAAATGGGGCTAAATTTAACTACTGCTTTTACAATATTTGCTAAAAAAGTATTGCAAGAACGCAAAATTCCTTTCGAGCTGACAGCAGATCCCTTTTACAGCCACGAAAATTTATCTCATCTTAAGCGCTCTTTTGACGAATTAAAGGAAAATAGCGGGATTGAGCACGATTTGTTAGAAGCGGATCAATGAAAAAAATCTGGTCGCAAGAAGCTTGGAAGGATTATCTGTATTGGCAGGAAAATGATAAAAATATCCTAAAGCGCATAAATAAGTTAATCCTAGATATAGAGCGTAACGGCTACGATTGTATAGGCAAACCCGAAGCGCTAAAGGGCAATTTATCGGGGCTTTATAGTGTTAGAATAGATGGAAAAAATCGGCTCGTATTTAGAATATCTAATGGCGCCATAGAAATAGCTCAGTGTAAAACTCACTATGGAGATAAGTAAAATACGCACAAAAGCATCAATATCAAAGCGGTAGTATTTGTCCCAAAATAAAAACTTTCACACCAAAAAAAAGGCGTGGAATTTTAAAATTTTATCTTATTTTATGGCTTAAAATTTTGAAATTCAGTCTGGATTTAAGACAGCAAATTTCGAAATTTTGCCTTTGGCTGCTAAAAAGAAATTTCGTCATCAAATTTAACAACAGAAATTGCTTTTTAATAAATGCCGTATCTGCAAAAGAATATCATGAGCTGCTGCAATATTTCAAGGCGCTAAACGTAAAAATAGAAGATCGGACCGACTTTATACCGCAGGCTCAAAACAGCGGTTATTTCACCGATAAAAATGAAATTTACAGCGACAATTTTAGCGATACGCAAATTCCGAAGAAAAATTTTAAATGGAAGCTTAGGCGATTTTTTAGTTTGGATTGAAATTTTAGTCCAAACGGCAAGTTCTTAAATTTAGCGAGAATTTCACGAGCAAATAGAGAGTAGGGCGGCGAGGCAAATATTACTTGCTGTTATCTCCAGCCTGCCACAGCTCAAAGTTACGATAAGTTAAAATCAACTCAGTCATCACTGCAAGCGCAAGGCTATAAAATTTAAATCAGCCCCGCGACCTATCGTTGCAGTCGCGAAACTACGGCAAGCTAAATTGGTCCCAATACACAGCCGGACTATATAAAGCTGCGGCAAGTCGAAATTGATATACCTCGCCGTAGCAAAACCACGGCGAGTTTGGCTAAAGCCTGTAGAGGATCGGCGTATCTAATCCAAGCCAGCAATGAGCCAGTCTTAAAACCTAAACCGCCCCCCAATCTTTACTTCGCCCCTTTAGGCGGCATAAATGCGGTTAGTTTGATATCCTCGCCCGCCTTGTGTTTATAAAGCTCGATATCTACCAGCGCCGTGTGGGAGATATTACCGTTGGCAAGCTCGCTCGTAGGCAGGTCGATCGTAAGCACGTTTGGATTTCCGTTTTTGCAAAGACCCTCGGCGTTAGGATCGTACCACGCGCCTTCAAAGATCTGCACCACGCCGCGCATTATGTCGCCGCTTACGTTGGCTCCCGCCAAAATTTCGCCGCGAGCGTTAAATACGCGCACCAGATCGCCCTGCTTGATGCCGAGCTCCTTAGCGTCTTCGGTATTGATCAGCACAGGCTCGCGATCCGCGACGGCGTATCTCTTGCGATTTGAGGTATTGCTCTGCTGCGAATGCAAGCGATCAAGCGGATGCAGGCTAAGCAGGTGAAATTTCGCAGGCTTATCCTTCATGCCCAGCCACTCGACGGGCTCGAACCACATCGGATGCGCGCCGCAGTCTTTGTAGTTCATCGCAGCAATCGTATCGGAGTAAATTTCGATCAGCCCGCTAGGCGTTCCCAAAGCCTCCAAAACGGGATCGTTTCTAAAATCCTCAAACGTCACGTAGGCGGCATTTTCAGGCGTCTCATAAAATTCCGTCGGCTCGTTTTTCTCCCACCACTGCTCAAAGCTCGGCATCTGAATGCCTAAAGCGGTGTTTGCGTTCACGGCGCTCGCCGCCCCTTCGTAAAATTCTTTGATCCAGTCCATCTCCGTTTTGCCGCCGTCCGTATAAGCCTCGGCAAGCCCGTCTGCGTAAGCCTTGCAAAGGTCAGTAAAAATTTGATAATCGTCCTTCGCGCCGTGCTGCTTGGCGACGACCTGCTTCATAGGAATGATGTGCATATTGGAGTAGTCCCCGCTCATCGTAATGTCGTTGCGCTCGTACTGCGTAGTGGTCGGGAACACGATGTCCGCTATCTTCGCAGTCGGCGTCCAGTAAATTTCATTCACTACGATGGTGCGCGGCTTGCGCCAAGCTTTTATGTTGGCGTTGGTGTCTTGATGGTGCACGATCGGATTTCCGCCGACCCAGTAGATAAAATCGATCTTCGGATAGGTGATCTTTGCGCCATTCGCGTCGATCGTCTTTCCCGGATTTAGTAGCACGTCCGCGATACGAGCTAGAGGGAAAGCAACCTTCGCCGTATTTACCAGCCATGCTTGGGCTGCTTCGCCGCCTTGCTTCTGATCCTGCGCAAGCCCTAGGAATTTGCCGTCCTTAACGACGCCGACGCTTGCCGCGTTCATTCCGCCGATCACGCCGCCCGCGCAGGTAGGCGCGCCGCCGTTAGCGTAGTGGTAGCTAAAGCCAAAGCCGCCTCCGGCAAGTCCGATCTGCCCCAGCATCGCGCACAAAGTTACGATCATCCAGTGCGCCTGCTCGCCGTGATGAGCGCGCTGGATACCCCAGCCAGCCATTATCATCGTGCGGTTTTCGTAAAATTTTATCGCGAGCTCTTTGATCACGTCCGCGCTAATGCCGCAAATTTCACTAGCCCACTCCGGCGTCTTAGCCACGCCGTCGCTCTGCCCCGTGAGGTATGGGACGAATTTTTCAAAGCCCACGGTGTAGTTTTGTAAAAATTCCTTATCGTACTTGCCCTGCGAGTAGAGGTGCTGCGCCATGCCCAGCATCATCGCCACGTCGGTGTTCGGGCGAGGAGCGATCCATTTTGCCTTGCCCTCGAAATACTTGCCGCTTACGGTTTTGATCGGATCGATGATGATGATCTCTTTGTCGCTGTCTTTTAGCTGTTCGAAATACTTAAATCCCTGCTCGTCCGAGCTCGTCCACGCCACGCGAAGCGTAGAGATCGGATTGAGCCCCCAAAAGACCACTACTTTGGAGTTTTCAAGCACCACCGGCCACGAGGTTTGCTGCTCATAGACCTGGTTTGAACCCGTTACGTGCGGCATTATTACCTGCGCCGCGCCCGTAGAGTAATCGCCCGTGACGCCCGTAAAGCCGCCGGTTAAATTCATAAATCTATGAAGTAGCGTCCTTGAGACATGCACGTTGCCCGTGCTCTGCCAGCCGTAGCTGCCCGCAAACACCGAGCTCGCGCCCTTTTGCTCGCGCGTCTTTTTTAGCTCGCGCGCGACGAGCTTGATCGCGTCTTCATATTTTACCTCGACCCATTCGTCAAGCCCGCGAAGCTCGGGCTTAGGATTATCGGGATCGGCGAGGTAAGATTTTCGCACCATCGGCGCTTTAATACGCGTGTTATAAACGAGATCCGCCATCGTATTTTGAAGAGTATTTGGAATTTTAGAGGTGATCTTCCACGGCGCGGATTTTACGATCTTGCCGTTTTTGACGCTCGCTTTTAAAATTCCCCACCGCGCCGCGGTTAAAATTTCGCCGTTTTTCTTAAGCGCGGTGAGTTTATCCGCCGCAAGCATCGAGCTTGGGATGAGCGGAAGCGCCGAGGCCGCCGCACCGAGCTTTAAAAAATTTCGTCTTTTCATTTCGTCTCCTTTAAATTGACATCTTTAGAGTGCTTTTGCAGATACTGCACCACCGCCCAGCTCTCGTCCTCGCTAATAGGCGTACGCGAAAGCATCGATTTTATGTAGCCGGGCCATTTGTTTGCCTCGTAGCTTGCGGACTGATGCAAGGCATGGCAGACGCTACACGAGGTTTCGAATTTTTCCTTAGCGCCCGCGAAAATTTTATCCACGTCGCCGCTTAGCGCGCTCTCGTCGGTGTAGGCGGTTATTTTAACCTTATTAAAGCCGTCCTCTTCGCCCAAACTCTCGCTTTGAAATTTGGCCTGCTTCGAAAACGCCACCGCGATTATGCGCGCTTTAGGCGTGAAATAAATAACGTTGGGCGCCTTTGGATTTTGATAGCCCGTGATCGAAAATTTCACCGCTCCGTCCTTGACCTCCAGTACCTCTATGGCGTTTGTGGGCAGCAGCCTGCCGTCCTTGTGCGACAAATCGCCGCTTACGCTTACCTGCTTTAGCACCGTGCCGTAAAGCGTCTCGCCCGCCTTAACCTCGGCGCCAGCGTAGCTTGTGATCGCAGCCGCAATAGCCGCCGCAGCCGCAATAGAATTTAAAAACTTCATGCTTATCCTTTCTTAAAATTTTAAAAACTTCTCGTAAATCTGCCGTATAAAAAGCTCGCAAACATCACGGCCAAAACAGCCGCGAATGCCGCAAACGCTACCTGCGCGCACTGCGCCGCATCTGCAAATTTTATGCTCGGCACCAAATAAAATCCCTCGCCGTAAAATCCGCCGAAAAAGCTCTGCACATCGCTAAGCGCGGCGCCTGCGGGAAAGGACGGAGTGCCCGTGCAGCTTGCGGGGCGAAATAGCTCCGGCAGCAAGCCATCAAGCGGCGCCGCAAAGGGAAAGGCGGGTGCCGCGAGGCAATTTGCCGTATCTGCGGCGGGGTGCGGCGCGGAGCTTTGCATAAACCCGTATATCGCGCCCGCAAAGCCAAGCACGTAGGCAACGAGCCTTGCTATGAAGCTAAACGGCATCAGTAGGCCGATGAGCGCGCCCACGCCCGCTACGGCAAAGCCCAGACGCACGAGGGCGCTCGTCTGCGTAGGCGACATAAAAAGGTAGCGCTGAAAGAAAAAATACGATACCGCAAGATAGCCTGCGCTTATCACAAAGAGCCAAAACCATGGCGTAGCGGTATTTTGCCACGCGTAAATCTTCAAAATCAATCTATTCAAGATCTCCTCCGTCTTATAAAATTCTTAAGAATACTTTTTAATCTTAAAATTTAAATTTATGAGAGAATTATAGCAGTAAAAGATAAAAATTCATGTCTGCATTGCCTAAATATCGGAGTTTTATACACTTTAAGCTTAACGTATAAAATTTCAATTTTAAAATTTGTCGCTCCTTGCGTAACGGCGAAACGTTTTTGAAATATGAAATTAAAATGGTAGATTTTATAAAATTTATCTTTATTCGGCTCTGTTTTGAGGAAAAATATGCCGATTTTAAAACCCTCGAAACCCCGATACTCGATAAATATTATGAAGATGATATAATGAGCCAAAATTTTGAATAATATCACTTTATAATTTAAGGACGAGGTGCCGTGTGAAATTTAACATAAATGCCGTTATCGGCGGGGCGGATGATGTGCCGATCTATATGCCGGATATTATAAGAGCGGTAAGGCAAGAGATTAAAAGGGTTTTTAGCAACTTTGAAATGGAGTCTCTACAAAAGATCGATATTTGCCTTTGTTTGAGCGTAGAAGTATCGAGATATTTTCCGAAATCGGGAATTTACCAGCCGAAATATTATCTTAAAAGCAAAAAAATTATTGCGTATATTCATTTTAGCTCAGACGAGTGGAGCTCCGATAAAAAGGCAAACGTAGATAAATTTTTAGAGAAGCTCAAGCGGTATCTTATGGAGCTTGGAGATATTACCGGGCGGAAAATTGCTAATAATAATTTGGAATTTGACGATACGCAATACAAAGACAATATAAATAAAATTTTTGAAAATTTAGTAGTAAATTGTTGAAATAAAATTTAAAAGAATATCTATCTGAAGCGGCAAAATTCCGCTTCAGATAAAGTAGGCGTGAGCCGGGCTCGTGAAATTCCAAACACCTTAAAGTGCAAATAGCGATGAGGCGAGTTTGGAATTTCATCATCAACTATAATTTAAAATTTTGCCCGAAAGCTTATTGGCTAGCTTAAAGCGCCTTGGTTGGCGCCCCGTAGAATTTCAAAGCTCAAGCAGGCGATGCGCGAGCAGGGCAAAATTAATCTTGTGCGAGCGCATAGAGGCGCGCGAGTGTTATTTCGCGGTAAAATTTTACGGATTTGATCTCGCGTATAAAGGGCGATATCAAGCTTAAATGCCCGCGCAAGGACAAATTTTACGCAAGACGGGCCTTGCGCGAGCGCTAAATCGCGGCTTTTAACGCCTCAAATTTCGCGTCTTGCTCGGCTAGCAGCTGTCCTTTCTCGTCGCGCGAGACGTAAATTTTAAAGATATTCTCGCCCGCTTTGTCGTAAAAGCCCACGAATTTCGAGAGCATCCCCATGAAAGTCTGCGTCACGAGGATGATCTTATCGATCTCATCCGTCTTTAGATGACCTGCTAAAATGCCCAGCCCATGTGCCTCATCGCCGTTTGCGCCCATGCCGAAATTATAATATCCGCGCGCGCTCTTGCCGCTTGGGATCTTGGTTTTAAACTCGATGATGAAGCTCGGCGTATTTTTTACGAAAAGCACCTCGCCCCAGCTCTCAAGCTCCCTAATGACCTCGCAGAATTTATCGCCGCCGGCGCTCTTGCCGAAGCGCTCGGGCAGGTTTAGCAACACGTCGATCTCCTTCGCGCCCAGCTCCTTGCAGATCTGCGCGATCGAAATTTTAGGATTTTGCGCGAACAGCGCCTCGATTCTCTCTTTCATTTTCATCCTTTCTAAAATAAAATTTTAAGAGCCATTATAATATAAAAATTCTAAGTTATAGATAACGGCAATCAATTAAAGAGGATTTGAAAAGCTTATTTGAAGAAAAATTTAGCGCTGCAAAGTGCTTATGCGTAGAATTTTAAGTGATAATACAAAGAATTTTATCTGCACGGAATTTTATAATTCTAAAATTCCGCAAATCTTTAGAGCTGTATCATAGCGGATCGTATCCGAAGCGATTGGACCCGCTATCGCCGCGCTGCACGAAAAATACAAGCAGCACTATCCAACCCACAAATGATACCAAAAGCCCGATATCGCCGAAAAAAGCGCCCACAATCGGCGTTAAAATAAGCAGAAAAAACCAGCCGCTTCTATCGGTGTCATGTAGTCGCCTGACCGATACGGCAATGGCTGGCACGAGCATAGCTAGCTGAAAAAGCGCATCTATAATGCCGATTTCTTGATGGACGATTTTGCCGGCTATTATTTGATTGTACCCTATCGTAGTGCCTAAAATGCCATCTATCAAGCTCAAAACAATCCCACCAAGCACGGTAAATAGAAAAAACCACCAGTACTCCGACCTTGATGCTCGTCCGCTAAATGCGGCGTATTTTTGCTTTACGCAAGTTTGCACAGACTCCATAAAAGTCATTTAAAACTCCTTTTTTAAAATAATATAGGATTATACTAATCGCCCCTTAAATTTAAATACCTAAAACTCCCGCCCGTTCATCTGCCTTACGTGATACGCCAGATGCACTAGGCCGTAGCCGCCTTTTGAAGCGGTAACCTCCCTAGTGCCATAAACCGCCGAAACATTTAGAATTACCGAAGCTAACCACCCTATGGCAAATACTAAGGCGAAAAGCTGTGAGTCAAGCGCTATCAAGACTAGAGTTACTATCTCCGTAGCTGCAATAACATAAAACGCTCTTAGATAGTTTTTCTCTCCGCTGCAATCGTAAAGCTCTTTACTAACTAGCAGCTGATAGATCAGATATACCGCTGTGCATACGCAATAAATGCTTATCATAAAAACCGATGGTTTAAACAATTCAAATCCTACAAATATAGTACTTACTGCGCTTATAGCCGAGGAAACCCCGACTAACACGGCGTTTGATAGCAGATCGGTGCTGCGTATAGCGCGCGCTAAAAAATATAGCCCCACAGCTAGGCATATCATAGATATAAGTCCGACGCCCTCCAACGCACCCACTTTATCTACATTCTTGATATATCTGCCTACCGCATTTAACGCCTCAAGCCCAAACGCTATGTAAAGGGTAGTTTTGGCAGTAGATATATTTTCGCTCTGCTCTTTAGCGTCATCCGTATAAACATACAGGATTGCTCCCGCGCCTACGGATACATTTAGCTTTCGCACCATATCAGGCAACCTAAAAAAGTCGCTAACAAGCCAAATTAAAAACAAAACATTAGGCACCGAGAAAATAACCATAAAATGAAAAAAGCCCTGTTCTATATCTTTTAGGTCTGATGCTTGCACGCCTAAATCCGGACGAGATGAGCTTATAAGCGCCAACAGCTCGTTACTTTCTATACTCGTCCACATGACGGTAACTACTATTAAAAAGAGCCAGATGAGAAATGGTAAGCCGCCTAAAAGCTGAAAAATCGCGGAAATTATACGCCCAAGATAAAATCTATGCGCGCCGAAAGGTCCGAGAAACATATAAAATACGTAGGCCTTATTTAGATCGTAAGCCTTAGCCGCTGAGATCTGCCTTGCTGAGCTTTGTGTAGAGCTAATTCTATCGGAATTTGAGGAAGCTGAATTTTGCCAAGTGGAATTCTGCTCTGCAAAATTCTGCGAGTTCGCAGCATTTTCGGTAGAATTCAAACTTTTAGCGTTAGAATCTTGCTCGCTAGAGCCTGTAGCGGCAGAATCTCGCAAAATAGAATTTTCTTCATCCAAGCCTTGAGCTGCAAAAGCTAAATTTTGCTCCGCAGAATTCTGTGGCGTAAAATTTTGCCTTATGGAAGTGGAATTTTGCTCTATAGAATTCTGAGCCGCGAAATTTTGCTCTATAGTATCATCCGCCGCAAGTTCTTCTTGCGCTAAATCTAAATTCTCAGATTGCTCCTGTGGTTTCTCATCCAGGGGCTTTTTTTCTTCGCCGCTTTTACGTCTTATACTGGCTAGCGATGCAGGATTACTGCTGCTGCCCCAAATATCTTCGCCCATCTGCTCTCCTTGATTTTTAAAGCAATTTTACCTGAAATTTAAGGAATTTTTGTATATTCGCCGCTACAAATTCAAAACAAAGGACAAAAATGTCAAAAGTAACATTTCAAGGAAAGCCCGTAGAGTTAAGCGGGCAAGAGATAAATCTAGGCGATCGCGCGCCACAAGTGCGCTTAGTAGCTCAAGATCTAAGCGAAATCGAGATCGCTAGCGGCAAGCACGTACAAATCATAGTCGCTGTGCCGTCGCTAGATACGCCCGTCTGCGCGACGGAGGCACGTAAGTTCAACGAGCGCGCCACATCGCTTCCTAACACAGAAGTAATCGTCGTTTCAATGGATTTACCGTTTGCGATGGGGAGGTTTTGCACGACTGAGGGGATCAAAAATCTACGCGTTGCAAGCGATTTCCGCGATAAGGAATTTTGCCGCCGCTACGGCACCCTCATCGCCAGCGGCGCATTAGCGGGTCTTAGCGCCAGAGCGATCTTCGTCATAGATACCGCAGGCGTCGTGGTTTATAAAGAGCTCGTAAGCGACATAGCCTCTGAACCCGACTACGACGCAGCGCTAGATTTTGCAGAGCTCGTCGCTCGCAACAGCTGCTCTAACTGAGCAAGATAATAGATCCAAGGTTTGGATAATTTTCGCCTCGCTTTAGTTCACTACTTTAAGCAAATTCGCCCTACTGCAAGTAAAAAACGAAGTAGGGCACTTAAAATTCTACTTCAATTTTACATTTTGATTTTACGCTTTAATTTGCGCTCCAGCGTACGCAAAGCTGTTAGCGCACAGCAATAACAAGCGAACGAGCATGAAATATAGGATCGCCTGCTGCTAAATTTTAAATTTAGCAGCAGCGAGAGTTGAAATTTTAAAATTTGCTCGCTTAGCCACTCCGCGCGATAAATCCGCTAAAAGAGATCTCCTGCGCGTAAAATTTTACCCCGAGCGAGACGAGTTTGTCTTGCAGCGGCAGCGCCAACTCCTCTATGCCGCTAAATACGCAAAGCGGCAGTTTTTGTGCCCTCTCTTTGGTCGCCGCAAAGCTCCCATCTTCAAAAAATTTCTTTAAAAACACGAGCGTTTTTACCGGGTCTGCGCCTAAATCCTAGATGAAAACGCTGAAATATTTATATCCCGGCTCCTCGCGCGCTTCATCCGCCTGCGCATAGTCGTCCGCCAGTTCGCGGTAAAATTCGTTGTTTAAGTCTGCAAGCGGCGCGATCGCATCAAGCGAGCAGAGTTTTTTAATCCGCGCAAAATTTACATTCAAATTTTGAAAGATTGCTAAAGAAAGCAAATTTACGTTCAAATTCAACAAACTGCAAATTTGAGCACAAAAAGACAAGCGGAAGTATCGCGAGATGATTTTGAGAGTTGTGCAGAAATTTTAAGTCAAGGCTAGACAAGTAGTCTGCCGCAGACTTAAAATTTCAAATCTCTCTCAAAAGCACTCGCGAGACGACGCGTTAAATTCTACAAAGATTGTAAGATTTTAGGTTTTGAAAACGCTGTTATAGGTTTAATCTCTCCCTTAAATTTCTCGATTTGGGCAAGCACGGTGTGAGCCGAGTTGCTTTGCGCGAGACTTGACGTGCCTTTATCAAACGTAAGCACATTTACACAGCCGTGCTGGCAGAGGCTCTTTTCGCCCCAAACCTCGGGATCGTACCACGCACCTTCGCAGATAGCTGCGACGCGCTCGGGCACGATGTCGGTAACGAGCACGCCCGCTAAAATTTCTCCGCGATCGTTGAAAACGCGCACGATGTCGCCGTTCGCAAGCCCGCGAGCTTCGGCGTCTTTTGGATTGATAAGCACCGGCTCTCTGCCGCTAACCTCGGCGAAATTTCTGATGATCGAGTTGTTTAGCTGGCTGTGCAGGCGGTAGCGAGAGTGCGGGCTTACGATATGAATCGGGTATTTCGCCGTCTTTTTCGCATCCCCTAGCCACTCTTTAGGTTCAATCCAAGTAGGCATCGGCGGGCAGTCGGCATAGCCCATCTTAGCGATTACGGGCGAGTAAAGCTCGATCTTGCCGGATGGCGTACCGAGACGATTTTTGGCGGGATTTTCGCGGAATGCCGCGAGGCGCGTGTATAGCGCGCTGCTCTCGTCGTCCTTTTCAAAGCGCACGAAGCCCTTGTCGTAAAATTCCTCAAAGCTAGGCATCGTTATATTTAGATCTTTAGCTTGCTCTACGGCATCGGCGTAGAATTCCTTCATCCATCCTAGCTCATCCTTGCCCTCGCTAAAGACCTCGCCGTATCCCCAGCGCTTGCAGATCTGCTCGCAGATCCAAAAGTCGCTCTTGCTCTCGCCCATCGGCTCGATTGCGGGCCTGTAAGCGACTATATATTCGCCCGTAGCGCCGGTTTGGTTGATGTCGTTTCTCTCGACCTCGACGGCGACGGGAAGCACGATATCACTAAGCTTCGCCGTGCTCGTCCAGTAAGGCTCAGCGGTGATAACGGTGTCGAGCTTACGCCACTGCCTCACAATATTATTCACATCTTGGTGGCGCGTAAACATCGATCCGCACGCCATATATGCGACTCTCATATGCGGCAGCTTGATTTTAGTGCCGTCGTAATCGATCTGCTTGCCCGGATGCTCCAGCGCCTCGATGCTGCGAGAGGACGGGATGGTAATGTTTTTCGCACTTTTCCAAGGCGCAGAGCCCGTGTTTTCGTATTTTTCATCTATACGAGTGCTAAGCCCCTTTAAAATCGGAGCTACCTTATTCGTAGCGCCCGCAGAGTCGTAGCCTAGGCTAAATTCAAAGCCGAGCCCCTCCTTGCCGATATGCCCTAGCATCGCATTAAGCGCCACGAGCGCCCAGAAAGGCTGCTCGCCGTGATCGGCGCGCTGCAAACCGCGACCGATTAAAATCGTGCTCGGCTCCTTTGCAAGCGCCGTAGCAAATTTCGCAATAGCCTCCTCGCTAAGCCCGCAAATTTTGCTCGCCCAAGCTGCGTCCTTTACGATTTTATCGCTCTCGCCTAGAAAATACGCTTTAAATTTATTAAATCCGACGGTGTATTTTTTGATAAATTCCTCGTCGTAGAGGTTATTCGTAAACAGATAATGGCACATACCGATGATGAGCGCAGTGTCGGTGTTTGGGCGCACGATGATATCTTCGCTGCCAAAGTAGCGCGCGGTGTCGTTTCTCATCACGTTTACGCTATAAGTTTTGATGCCCGATTTTTTAAGCTCTTGCATGCCGATGTAGCCGTCGTGCGTAGGCGGAATGGATGAAATTTGATTGGTTACCGCAGGATCGGTCGCCCAAAATACGACGTTTTTAGCGTTTTTGACGATCGCTTTCCACGTAGTAGGCGCGTCGTAAACGGCGCTTGAGCCCAACACGTGAGGCATGATGACGAGCCCCGCGCCGGTCGAATAATCGCCGCTTTCCTCTACGTAGCCGCCTAAAATTTTAAGCATTCGGTGCGCTACGGTGCGTCCCCAGCCGATCTTACCGCTACCGCCCCACCAGTAGCACTCGCCGTAGATCGCCTCGGCGCCGTATTTGTCGAAATTTTCTTTCAAAGCCTTCGCCGCTAGATCAAGCGCGACGTCCCAGCTAACGCGCACGAACTCCTCTTTGCCGCGTAGTTCGCTCTTTGCCGCGCCTTTAGCCTTTAGATAGCTTTTGCGCACCATCGGATAGAGCACGCGATTTTCGTTTTGGATATTATCGGGCAAGCTGTAATTCATCGTGTTTGGAAATTTATCGCCCTCAAAATCGCTTACCGAAACGATCTGCGACGAGTTTAAATTTAGCCAAAAGGGGCCGAATCTATTTGCGCCGAATACCTTTTTGTTATCAAAAATCGTCTGCGTAACTCCCTCGATCCTGCTAGCGCTTGCCGCGCTTGCGCCTAAAATCCCCACCTTTAAAAAGTCTCGCCTTTTCATCTGATCTCCTTTATCATTCAGGTTTTTTTGCGTTGTGTTGTAGATATTTTATGATCAAATTTAGCTCGTCGCCCTCGAGCGCTACGTAGTTTGCGTTGATCATCTCTTGCAGATTCGCAGGCCATTGATTTGCCGTGAAGCTATTCGGCTCGTGAAGCCTATGACACGCCGAGCAGATCTGCTCGTAGTTTGTCTTTGCCTCCGCATAAAGCGCCTTAGCGTCCTTAGCTACGGCATCCGAGCCAACCTCATAAATTCCCTCGACCTCGTACCAGATCTCGCCGTAATCATCCTCGAGCTTTTTACCCTTTTTAAAATTTGCTTCGGCTTCGTTCGTAAAAATCGCATAAATTTCAGCCTCCTTCATATTTTTTTGTATTTGAAGCTGATAGTTTTCGCTCACGACGCCTTTAATTTTAATCTTGGTAACGCCGCCATCGCTGGATATTACCTCGATCGGCGTTAAAATTTCAGCCTCGCCGATTGCTTTGCCGTCTTGCGAGATCGTAGCGGTTTTGGAGATCACCTCTCCGCCGAAAAGCGAACACGCACAGATAAATGAGATAAAAATTTTCCTCATAAAGTATCCTTTCTAGGTTGTCTTTAACGCGAATTATAAATCAAAGATAAATTTAAATTTGTCGCGATTGCGACGAATTTATCCTTTTTATGTAAAATTTACGTGAAATTTTATGCAAAGAGCTGCTATGATAGATAGATTAAATAACGATTACAGCGAGAAATTCGACTTTTTAAGCAGGGAGCAGATTGCCAAATTTAGGCGCGAAAGCTACGCTCACGGCGACGTGATCTACGCGCAAAAGTTTAAATTTATCATTTTGCTGCAGGGTAGGGCGAAGCTAAACTGCTACGAAAACGGCAAGGAATTTATCTTTAGCTTCGTAAGAAGCGGCGCCTACGTCTGCTTGGATAAAAACACGAGCCTTGAAATTTTAAGCGACTGCGAGACGCTGCAGATCAACATCTCGGAGCTTTTTGAGCTGCTTGGAAACGAGTTTGCAAGCTCGATCATAAACGCGCTTATCAAAAATATCTACTCGCAGCGGATTTTGATCAAAGAGATCGTCTTTGCGAAAATCCAGACGCGAATTTTAAATTTTCTAAATCGCATCGCAAACGCAGATAAGATCGTGGAGCTTCCCTTTAATATAATGACGCTTGCAAGCCTGCTTGGCGCGCCTCGCCAAAACGTCTCTCAGGCAATTACGAAGCTCGTAAACGACAAAAAGATCGTGAAATTAAAGGGCAATAGGATTAAAATTTTGTAGTTTGAATCTCGCGGCGAATCTAAATTTAAATATAAAAGGCTATTTTGAGCGAAACCGCCTAGTAAAAAGGGCTAAAACCAAAATGGAATTAGCCCTAAATTAGCTTATTTACAAAGCTTATGTGTGCTACAAAGCTACGTTTAAAAAATTGAGCCTCTGCTTGCGGGTCGCAACGGATCGTCTCCAAAGCGATTGCCTCCGTTAGTGCCTTGCTGGATAAAAAATACGATCAATACTACCGGACCTATTATCGGGATAAAAATTAACAGATAAAACCAGCCGCTTCTATCGGTATCATGCAGACGCCTTACTGCTACGGCGATAGAAGGTAAAAGTATTGCCAATAAAAAGATTGAGTTAATAAAACCGATCATTCTACCGGAACTCATAACGGCATAGGTGCCTAAAAAGCCATCCAATACTAACGTTACGATTCCTAAAAGTGCCGCAAATAATGCAAACCACCAGTACTCTGAACGTGGTGCACGCCCCTCAAAATTGCAATAATTCTCTTTGAGACAAGTGCGAACAGACTCTATAAAAGTCATCTCAAACTCCTTTTTAAAAAATAAGGTAAATTATATAACAATGGCACTTAAATTTGTCCTTTATATTGATTAAATTTTAAAATTTACCTTCGCCGCCGCGCTGTCTGGCAAATACATTAAAATTTATCTCGAATGAACTTAATAGCGAGCTGTTTGATAAGCGGAGGAGGGTAGGTTAGGCGGAACAAATTTTGCTTTTTCGCTCGCGCTAAATAACAAAGTAGGGCGACTGCGACTAGCACAATTATAATAGCGAATTTATCTGCTTTGCACCGCCATAGCTGCTCAAATTTTAAAATTTACTTCTCTTTGCAGCTTAAAATTTTAGAAATTTTTACAGCGTCGTAAGTTTTCGCCTGCGCTTTTAGAAACTCGCAAAGCTCTTTCTGCTCGCACAGACCGTGCGAGAGCAGAAATTTCGCCGTCATCTCGTCATCCAGCACCACAGCTACTTTGATAAGCGTTTCGATCTCCTTTTTATCGATGCTTGCAAAGCTTTGAAATTTTAAAATTTCGTCCAAATAGCATAATCTCCCGTCACGGAATTCTTTAAATTTGGCGCCCGCGGCAAACTCCCTCGCGGCAAGCGGCAGCGCCTCCTTATATCCGAGAATAGAAACGTTGTTATCGCTTAAAAATATTAATTCGCTGCCCGCAACCGAGCCGACTACGTCTTTCGTATCTCGCGCGCCGTTTGCAATCAAAAACTTGAATGCCTCGAAATTATCGTTTGCCACGGCATCTCGTAGCAGCCCGCTAGTCTTGGCGTTCGCGCCGTTTTGTACCAAAAGCTCTAAAAGCCGCATCGCATCAGCGCTATCAAAGCGATAAAGCTTCGCCATCTCGCCGCTAAATTTCGAGCCGAAAAAGATCGCGAGCTTTAGTGGCGAGAAAAAACCGCCGTCTCCGCCGTAATTGAGATTTGGTTTAAATTTAAGGATTTTTTCTATCCGCTCGAAGTCAAATTTTGAATTTCGCAGCACCTTCGGATTAAAAATGAAAGCGGTGAAAATTCTATCTTTAAACTCCCCGAAATCATCGTCGATCCTGCCCCTGTTTTGCGCCGCGAAGGCTAAAAGTGCGTCCAAGCCCGCATCTATCTGCGCATCGCTAGCATTTTCATCGTAAAAAATTTCAAAATTTGGCTGCGGCAAATTTGATGCCACCTGCTGCGTAGTAGAAGCCGCCGCATCCTCTTTAGCGGCGCCGAAAGCGTAGCCCGCAAGTAAAAGCCACAAAAAGATAAAATTTTTCATATCGCCCTCGCTTAAATTTTGCGCGATTATATCAAATCTAAGGCTAAATTTAACGGCGTCTTGAAATTTCATAAAAAGCAAACGGCAAATAAATTTAGCCTAAAAAAGCGCCTTTTGATTTTAATTTCGCTAGAATTAGCCATAAATAACCTAAACAAAGGAGCAGCAAATGAAACTACTTTTTACTTTGATCTTGCTTTGTGCGGGGCTTTTTGCAAACACGCTGCAAGAGATCAGAAATAGCGGCGTCATTAGAGTAGGCGTCAGGGACGGCAGACCGCCTTTTAGCGAGATTAGCGGTGGTAAATTTGAAGGTTTTGAGATCGAGCTTGCCAATGCGATCGCAAAGGCGATTTTCGGCGCTAAACAAGGTGAAGTGCAGTTTGTCTCTCTAAACGCCGCCGATCGCGTCTCGTATCTAGTCAATAATAAAGTCGATATAGTCGCAGCTACCTTCGTCATCGATTCGGCGCGTAAAAATCACGTGGACTTCTCGATGCCGTATTTTTCGACCAATCTCGGCGTGTTAACTCGTAAAGCGGACGCCATCAAAGATATATCGCGTTTGCGTGATATGAGGCTCATCACTGAAGAGGGCACGACCGTAGATAATTACCTCAAAAAAGAGAAATTTAGCAACGTAAGCTACTGCAAAAGCACAAGCGAATGCTACGCGATGATCCGAGACGGTAAGGCTGATGGATACATCAATTTAAATATCACGGTGCTAGCCTACGCCGTCGTGGACGATACGCTCGAAGTGCCGTTTCAAAACTTCGGTAAGCCCGATTTTATCGGTATCGGAGTGCAAAAAGGAAATAAGGAGCTGCTTGATTTCATCAACGCAGAGCTTGTCAAACTAAGCAAAGAGGGCTTTTTCAAAAAGGCTTATCAAGACACCTTCGAGCCTTTTTACCGCGGCACGGCGGATAAAAAATACTTCCTGCTAGATGGAATTTATGATTTGCTATAAAAGCGTAGAGCTAGAAATTAAAATATAAAATTTATCGAAGGCAGTTTGCATAACGAATAAATCTTGGGATTTAAAATTTTTCAAATTCATTAAATTTCAAATCCCCACTTCGCCTCTAAATTTCAAACCTACATACGCGCGGTGATTAAATTTTAAACCGCTTGCATTTATTTTCTCTAAAATATATAGTGCTATAATTATTTCAAAACTAAAAAGTAGGGGGCTTTTTATGAGATTACTTTTTATTTTAGCCTTATTTTGCGCTAGCATTTTTGCAAATACACTAGATGAAATCAGGCAGGCAGGGGTTATCAGAGTAGGCGTGCGCGAAGGTCGTCCGCCGCTAAGCGAGTCTAATAACGGCAAGTTTGAGGGCTTTGAAATCGAGCTTGCTAGCTCAATCGCCAAAGATATTTTCGGCGATAAAAAGGGCGAAGTGCAGTTCGTAGCCGTAACCGCAGGCGAGAGAATCCCGTTTTTGAAAAATAATAAGGTCGATATGGTTATCGGCACCTTTATGATTACGCAAGAGCGTAAGAAGCAGGTGGATTTCTCACTGCCGTATTTATCGGTAAATTTTGGCATTGTAACGCGTAAAGAGGATCAAGTGAAGGACTTCGCACAGGTTCGTGATATGAGAATTTCAATCGAAAAAAATCCCAACGGCTCAATGACCGAGCGCTATCTACGCAAAGAGAAATTTAGCAATTTAGTTTACTGCAAAAATACCTCCGAGTGCTACGCGATGATGAAGGACGGCAGAGCCGACGGCTACGCCAATGACAACATCATCGTCCTAGCCTATGCCGTCGTGGACGATACGCTTGAAGTGCCGTTTAAAAACCTAGGCGCGGCGGAATTCTTAGGCGTCGGCGTGCAAAAAGGCAATCAAAGCCTGCTTGATTTCATCAATGCCGATCTAATCAAGCTAAGCAAAGAAGGCTTTTTCAAAAAGGCTTATGAGGACACTTTCGAGCCATTTTACCGTGGCACTGCGGATAAAAAATACTTCCTGCTAGACGGAATTTATAATATGCTTTAGATCTTAGAATTCTAAGGCGCGGAATTTTGAAATTTTGAAATTCCGCTTCGCACGCGGCGAGTGGAATTCCGCGATCTGCAAATTTTAGAATTTTTGTAGCTGCAAAATTTCGTAAAATTCTAAAATTTAAAATTTTATCTTACGCTCGGTTTAAAAACATCTATTCCATTCGGAGCAAAATTCCACGCTACGATAGAATTTTAATCCCGTGCTGCAACAAAATTTCGTAATTCAGGGCTTTTGCGCTGCGATAAAATATAAAAATTTATCGTGCGGTGTAGAATTCCGCAGATAAGCGCGATAAATTTAAAAGGATAAAATTTCGCGTGAGGAGAAATATAGCTCTTGACAAAAGCACAGTCGTCGCAGATACTATCGCTTAAGCTTTGTGGTCGCAGAAATTTACTCAAACGCCTTGTAGTGCGCCTCGTCGGCGAATTCTAACATCTCGCGATCGCCCCTGCTGTCGCCGTAAGCGATGATGCGATCGAAAGCCTGCACGTCGTATGCCGCGCGCACGCGAGCGACCTTTTGCGCGCCGTAGCAGTTCTGCCCCTCGATCTCGCCCGTGATGATGCCGCCTTTGCGCCGTATTTTGGTGCCCAAAAGCTCCAAGCCCTGCGCATCGCACCACGGACGCAGCCAGTCTTCTAGCGAGGCGGTGACAATGACGATTTTATCGCCCGCGGCTTTGTAGCTTGCGATCTTGTCCATCGCGCTTTGTTTTAGGATATCTTCGATGTGAGTGGTAGAGTATTTTTTGCAAATTTTATCGAATTTATCGGCGCTCATGCCCGCAAAAAAGTAGCCCAAGAGCTTTCTGCGCGTAAAATTATTGCTCGCAAGACCTAGCTTATACGCCGCTAAAATGGGCGATAGCACCAAAATCCCGCGAAAAAATTTCTTAAATCCGACTACGTAGGCGACGAACTCGAGCAGCGAATCATCGCGCGTGATCGTGCCGTCAAAGTCGAATAAAACAAGATTCATTGCCTCTCCTAGCAAAATTTTAGCAGCGTAAATTTTAAAATTTGCCTATAAAAAAGGCGTGAAATTTAAAAGCTAAATTTCACGCCGAATTTTAAAATTTCATTTTGAAATTCTATTTTTTAGCCATTCGTCTGCGCGTCGTAGGATCCAGGTATCGCTTACGCACGCGGATATTTACGGGCGTAACCTCCACAAGCTCATCCTCCTCGATCCACTCCAGCGCGCGCTCTAAATTTAATGCTCGCGGCGGCACGAGCTTGATCGCATCGTCGCTGCCGCTGGCGCGGACGTTGGTTAAATTTTTACCCTTGATCGGATTGACGTCCAGATCGTTCGGGCGGCTGTGCTCGCCGATGATCATGCCCAGATAAACCTTCGCCTGCGGAGCAATAAAAAGCACGCCGCGATCTTGCAGATTCCACAGGCTGTATCCTAGCGCTACTCCGTTTTCCATGCTCACGAGCGCGCCGTTTTGTCGCTTCTCGACCGCGCCGATGAAGGGGCGAAATTCCAAAAAGCTATGATTCATCACCCCTTCGCCGCGAGTATCGGTCAAAAACTGCGAGCGAAAGCCGATAAGACCGCGCGCCGGGATCTCAAACTCCATACGCGTCTGCCCGTCGCCGGTAGGGTTCATCACCTTCATCTCGGCCTTTTTGCGGCCGAGCTTTTCGATGACGGTGCCGGTGCAATCATCGGGCGCGTCGATAACTAAGTGCTCGAAGGGCTCACATTTGATGCCGTCGATCTCTTTGATGATAACTTCTGGGCGCCCGAGGCAGAACTCAAAGCCCTCGCGGCGCATATTCTCGGCCAAAATCGTGATCTGCAGCTCGCCGCGACCGCTTACTTTAAATTTACCCTCGCCCACGTTTTCATAGCGCATCGCGATGTTGGTTTTCATCTCCGCTTCCAAGCGCTCGTCGATCTTATTTGAGGTTACGAATTTGCCCTCCGTGCCCGCCAGCGGTCCGTCATTTACGCTAAAAATTACGCTAAGGGTGGGCTCTTCGATATGTAGCGCATCAAGCGGAATCGGATTATTGGGATCTACGATACTATCGCCTACGTCAAGCGCGTCAAAGCCAGCGATCGCTACGATGTCGCCGGTGCCTGCCGCGTCGATGTCGGTGCGCTCAAGCCCGTTAAAACCGATGAGCTTTGAAATTCTACCATTTATATGCGTGCCGTCGGCTTTGGCTAGCATAACGCTTTGGTTTTTGTTTATCGTGCCGTTGAAAATCCTAGCGATGCCAATCTTGCCTACGTAGTTATCGTAATCGAGCGTGAAAACCTGCAGCTGCAAAGGATTATCGTCGCTACCGCTCGGGGTAGGGACGTGAGAGATAATCGTCTCAAAAAGCGGCTTCATATCGGCGCTTTCGTCACTTAAATCGTATTTTGCATAGCCGTTTTTAGCCGCGGCGTAGATGACGGGAAACTCGAGCTGCTCGTCGTTTGCGTCAAGCGCTACGAAAAGATCAAAAATTTCATTTACCACGCGGTCCGGATCGGCTGCGGGCTTGTCGATTTTGTTTACGACTACGATAGGTCTGAGCCCTAAAGATAGTGCCTTTTTTACGACAAATTTTGTCTGCGGCATGACGCCTTCTTGCGCGTCGACGAGCAAAAGCACGCCGTCTACCATCTTTAGCACGCGCTCGACCTCGCCGCCGAAATCGGCATGGCCCGGAGTGTCAATGATGTTGATTTTAACGCCGCCGTAGTGGATGGCGGTATTTTTGGATAGGATCGTAATACCGCGCTCGCGCTCGATGTCGTTGCTATCCATCACGCGCTCGCCGACTTCTTGGTGATTACCAAATGTGCCGGACTGTTTTAAAAGCTCATCTACGATAGTGGTCTTGCCGTGATCGACGTGCGCGATAACCGCAATATTTCTGATATTTTCCAAATTTTTCTCCGTTTGCTATTTTAAAGGCTGACGATTATACTAAAAAAATTCTTAAGATAAAAATTTACGAGTACTCTTTGACTTCGCAGACAAAAAACTCATAAACGCGCTGTTGGATTAGTGCATCCTCGTCATCATCTCCGATCAGACGGCGCAGATGCGAAAAATCGATCTTTTTGATATATTTTTTGTTGTTTTTGATATCTCTGTCGATCTCTTTTAGAAGCGAGTCTAAATTTAAACTTTTATAGGTTTTCGCCTTTAAGATATACTCTTTTACGATGGAAACAAGCACGCCGATGCGCTGCTCGTCGCCCGGATAAATTTCGCCCGCTATATCTTTGATCACGTCGTAATCCTCGTCGGTCTGCTTCTTTTTGGCAAGCAGCATCGCGGCAAAAATTTTGGCTCTAAACTCGATAGAGCGATGATGAGGGATAAAGACCTCACGAAATACGGATAAAAGATGATTTTTGAAATTCATTTATAACCTTAGTTTAAGAAACATTTCCATATAATCCCGTTTGCCCTTTCTTAGACCTGTGCAATGCTTTTTTTAGGCACCGCTTCAGGGTAGGAATACAGCAGAGCACTTAGATCTCGCATGTGCCGCAGCTATCTGGGAAGGGGTTTTACAAATCGATCCTATTAAGCCCGAAATGCTCTTTGAAATCCTCGCAAACACTCTGAAAATCAACGCCTTCGATTTTCGGCTTGGCTTTGAAAAACTCTAACATCGAATTATACCCACTAAGCAACTCCTTGCTTTTCACGCCGTAGCTGATCGAAATCCCCGCCTCGAAAAACGCCGCTAGTTTATCGCAATACTTAAGCGCCTTGCCGTCGATTGCGCGAAATTTATCTTCATTAAACATCTTTAGGCTGCCTTCTGCAAATTTAGGCTCCTTGCCTAGCTCGAAAGTGCGATTTTCAAACTCGTCTTTTATAAATTTACCGCCCTCTTTGCGGATACCTAAAATATAACTGAAATCATCTCTCATATGCTCGGGCACAAAGGGTAAAATTTTATCGTCTATTAGCCGCATCTCATATTCGCTAATGATGTCGCTAAGGCCCTTGACGCCGTATTTTACGGGGCTAATGATGTCGCGAGTTAGGCTTTCGGGCAAATCATGAAATAGCGCGCAGAAAAAATTATACGCCGTGCGCGAGCGGCACGCATCCACTTCAAGCGAAAAAAAGTAGCTTAAAATCGCAACTACCAGCATGTGTCCAAGCACCGATGTCTCAGGGATGCGCGGCGTCTGCGCCCAGCGCTTTTGAAAACGAAGTCTGCCGCTAAGATCGACTATGCGAGCAAGTTTTTTATTCATCACGATCTTTCGCACGCCGATTAGCTCGTAATAATCCTCGAGCTCCTCCTCGACCTTGGCTTTTAGCTCCTCGATGTCGTTTAGAAACTGACTCGTTTGATAGACGATATTAAATTCCCAGCGCGTAGAAAGGTAGCTCGCCGCCTTTAAGATCACGGCTTCTTTCTTATGATCCTTGGAATTTAGATATTTTTTAAATCGCTCGAAAAAAGCGCCATTTTGAATAGGCAAAAGATCGCTTTCCAGGACACTTAGAACCCATTCGTTGATCTTTTTTTTCTTGGTTTTTTGGATCTGATGAAAAACGTCCGGGCGAATATCGGTTACGACGATGCGCGCTAAAAACTCGAAAATCCCTGCTTCTATCACATAGTTGATATCCACATCGCGCTCAAAGCTAGCGATGAAATAAGCGATGATAAATTTATGCGCCTGTTTGTCGAGCTCGACTAGACTTACCATCTTTGGGTAATCGTTCCAGCGGCTAATGCTTGCGGATTTAAAAATTTGTTCGACTAAATTTGAGCTTATCATCGGTAAATTTGATCCGAGTTTATTTTGATTACGGTGTGGACATTGCCGCGCGGATTAAAATCGCCCGTGATTTTCATAAATTTAGGCTTTAATTTGCTTTGCAATGCGCCATAAATTTCATTTATGCTATCTTCGTGGCTAATATAGCGATTCATAAAGGAATTTATGTAAAGTTTGATAGCTTTAAGTTCGACTACGAGCTTGTCCGGGATATATTCCAAATAGATCGTCGCAAAATCCGGATAGCCCGAGCGCGGACAGCGGCAGCAAAACTCAGGTAGGGTTATTTTTATCAGATAATCGTGCTCCTGTTTATTGGGCCAAACTTCCATCTTTTCTATGTCAAATTTCTCAATTTCCTCTTCGCCGTATCTCACTATGATCTCCTTAAATTCGATATATCGTTCGGCTTTTCGACGCAAAATCCCTGAATATAATCGATGCCCATTTTATAAAGCTGCATTTGAAATTCCTCTTTGTCGATGAAGCGCATTACGGTTTTGACGCCCGATTTCGCACAGGCTTCGTTGATGCCTATAAAGATATTTTTAATCTTTTCATCGTCTAAATTTTTATTAAATTCTATGTCGTAAACGATAAAATCCACTTCTAAAAATTTTAAATATTCAAAGCTTGCGTTTGAGCCGCCAAACTGCGACAGCGCGAAGCTAAATCCGAGTTCGCGGAATTTAATCAAAATTTCATCAAAGCGCTTGATCTCAGAATAGATAAGCTTTTCGTTAAACTCAAACACGATCTTTTTCGGATCGATTAGATTATTATCGATGAGCTTTAAAATTTCATTGCGAAACTCGTTATTTCGCAGCGTCTGAGGCATAATCTCGATAAAAATTTTAGCGTCGATATCCTTAAAATAGATGATTCTAGAAATTTGCCTCATCATCGAAATATCGTATTTAATATCGTAATGATTTAGAAGCAAAATATCTAAAATTCTACTTTTTGTGATCTTTTCGCCGCTTCGCAGATCAAGCTTTGGAATCAAATTTATATGTGATTTCACGCCGTTTTTATCTGCGACGCGCTGATATTTAAAACTGAAATTTTCACTATCGATCGCTTCCATTACGTCGGCGGAAAATACGTCGATTAGTACCTTCTCAACGTCGATCGCCTTCTCGCCGTGCTCTTCGTCGTCCAGGTGATTTATCTTATAAAATAGAGCATTTACGATATTATTTAGATTGCGATCATATGAGCTTGGAAGCATTGTAAATTCGCTTTTTATCTCTACATTTTTAATCGTTTGACTTGAAATTTTATGCTCAAACATCCGCAAAATATGGCTTAAATTTGTAGCTTTCGATTCCACTCCGAATACGAAGTAGCCGTTTATAAAGCGACCGATCGGAAGGTCCTTAAAGCCCTGTTCCGCCATAAAATTTGAAAGTTCCTTACAATACTCATATAAAATTTCATCGCCGTTTTTATATCCGTATCGATCGTTTATGTCGATGATATTTTTAATTCGCAAAAGCACGATATTTATTTGACGATTTTTGGCTAGATCGTTGCTCAAAATTTTCTCGATCTCCTCGCGCACAAACACATGCGTAACGGGATCGATCAGTGTCTTTTGAAAGCCGAAGTAAATTTGATAAATGACATAATAAACATAGCAGATTAAAAGTATTAAAAATAAAATTACATCGTCAAATTTAAACTCGCCGTTTCGGAACAAAATAATTCCGAAAACAATCAAAACGCAGGTAAACGGCACCGAAATTTTAAGTGCCGTTATGAAACGATTTTCGCGCTCTTTGGTCTCACTAAATAGCATCTAAACGTCCAAATGTTTTACATCTTTTGCATGATCTTGGATGTAATTTCGGCGCGGCTCGACCTCGTCGCCCATAAAAAGATTAAAGGTATCGCTAGCACTCTGCGCATCGGCGATATTTATTTTTAGTAACCTTCTATTTTCAGGGCTCATAGTGGTTTCCCAAAGCTGCTCCGGATTCATCTCTCCAAGACCTTTATAGCGCTGAATATAAGCGCCTTTTTTCGAGCTTTTTTCGATTTCGTCTAAAATTTCAATAAAATCCTTGCCAAAGCTTACATCCCGCTCTTTGATCTTAGAATAAACTCTGATCGCCTCTTCAAAGATATAATTGCCGAATAAATTCTCATCTATCACGAGCTGTTCTAAGCCGCTCGGCGTCTGGACATAAATTCTAATGCCTTCATCATTTACGTAGGAATTTAAGATGTTAAATCCTTCACTCTCTAGGCGCGGTTTTAAAATTTTAAATAGTTCCTCGTAGCCTAGGCTTCGCGCTTCGTCGTTTTCTATCAAAAATCTGATCGCGCTAAGCACGCTGAAGCGCTTTTTAAGCTCATTTAGAAGAGAGCGGTAGTTTGAAACGATTTTTAGGTAATCGATCAGATCCTCGTTGCCGATGCCTTCAAACTCGCCCATATCGATGCCCGTTTCGATTAAAAACTCGCTAAGCGCCTTTTCGTCTTTTAGGTAAATTTCTTTTTTGCCCTTTTTATATCTAAAAAGCGGCGGCTGTGCTAGATAAACATAGCCGTTTTCGACAACAGGGCGTAAAAATCTAAAGAAAAATGTTAAAAGCAGCGTCTGGATATGGCTGCCGTCGACGTCTGCGTCCGTCATAATGATGATTTTATGATAGCGGAGTTTCTCTTCGTTAAATTCCTCTCCGATACCGCAACCAAAGGCCGTGATCATATTTTTAATCTCTTCGGATTGCAAAATTCTATCCAGGCGCGCCTTTTCTACGTTTAAAATTTTACCTCTAAGCGGCAGGATCGCTTGAAACACGCGGTCTCTTCCCTGCTTTGCCGAACCGCCCGCACTATCGCCCTCGACTAGATAAATTTCACTGATGCTTGCATCCTTACTCTGACAATCGGCTAGCTTTCCTGGAAGGGTGCCGACGGAATTTATATTGTCTTTTTTGCGCGTTAGATCGCGCGCTTTTTTCGCTGCTTCGCGACCGCGCGCGGCCAAAAGAACCTTATTCATAATGGCGCGCGCTTCGATCGGATTTTCTTCAAAATACTTACTAAGCACCTCAAACGCCATCTTTTGCACGATCGGCTTAACGTAGCTGGAGCCCAACTTACCTTTAGTTTGTCCTTCAAACTGCGGCTCGGGAACCTTTACGCTAATTACCGCGATAAGTCCCTCGCGAACGTCGTCGCCGGTGATCTTCGTGTCCTTTTCGCGCGCAGCCGCATTTGCCGCGACGTAATTTGTTATCGCGCGCGTAAGACCCGCTCTAAAACCAGCCTCGTGAGTACCGCCGTCTGGAGTTTTGATATTATTTACGAAGCTTAGCAGTTTTTCCTCATATCTTTCGTTATACATCAACGCAAAATCCACCATAACATCTTCCGCGCCGTCGCTAAACGATACGGCTTTGGATATAGGAGCGGCTTTATTCATATCGTTTACGAAGCTTTCCAAACCGCCTTCAAAATGAAAGTGCTCGTCCCTGCCCGTGCGGTTATCTTTAAAATTTATCGTGATTTTTGGATTTAGATACGCTAGCTCGCGAAATCTTTTTGATAAAATTTCATCATCAAATTCTAAAATTTCAAAAATTTCGCCGTCGGGCCAAAACTCGATCGTAGTGCCCGTACGATTAGTAGTTTTTATCTTTTCAAGCTCGGTAGTAGGAATTCCTTTGGCAAATTCTTGTCTATAAATATTTCCGTCACGTTTGATCGTAGCAACGAGCTTTTTTGAAAGCGCATTTACAACGCTAACGCCAACGCCGTGCAGACCGCCGGAGACTTTATAAGTGTCTTTGTCAAATTTACCGCCTGCGTGAAGCACCGTAAGAACCACCGTCGCTGCAGGAATTTTTTCAGTCGGGTGTATATCGACGGGGATTCCACGACCGTTATCGTTAACGATGCAGCTTCCCTCACTCGTGATCTCGACGTCGATTATGTCGCAGTACCCTGCCATCGCCTCATCGATCGAATTATCTACAACCTCATAAATCATATGATGAAGCCCACCGATATTGGTGTCTCCGATATACATTCCAGGGCGCTTTCTAACAGCCTCAAGACCTTTTAAAACTTTAATATTACTGGCGCCGTAATTTTGTTTCATAATTTTCCTTTAAATATTATTTATCGGCATAACGACTGTTTTTAAGCCGTCCGCGCTAAGTACGAACGCCGTATCGGAGCTGTTAAAATCAAGCTCAAAAATTTCACTCTCAATATTACTTAAAAAATCAAGCAGAAAGCGGTTTTTCACGCCAAAAACTATCTCGCCGTTTATCTCGATCGCCGCTTCAATTTCGGTCTTTGCCTCAGAATTATCCTCATTAATGCTCTCAAAAATCATTCCGTCCTTTTTAATAGTAACCTTCATCTCCTCACACATCGCGTTTATCGCTCGCACGCCGCTTACCATCTTATCGCGCGGAATTGAAATTTTATATGCCGTATCGCTTGGGATCACGCGCTCGTAGTTTGGAAATTTGCCGTTTATAAGCTTCGTAAAAAACTCAAAATTCTCGCTTACCGCTAGCAGCACGTTTTCGTCGTAATAAATTTTAATCTTGTCCGAAAATAGCTTTTGAATTTCTCCTATTGCCTTTTTAGGGATTAAAATTTTAGTATCTAGCTCGCCCGCTTTTGACTGAGTGATCAGCTTATAAACGCTAAGTCGTTTAGTATCGGTCCCGACTAAATTTAAAAAGCCCTCTTTTACGTCGATCAAAGCTCCGTTTAGCTCATATTTTGGGTTGTTGGTGTCGATCGAAGGATAGATCTTTTTAAGGCTTCTGCCTAAAATTCCAGCATTTACGTCAAAGCTGTTTTTGCCCTCTATCGTAGGAAAGTTTGGAAAATCCCTCGTTTCAAACATCGGAAGCTTATACTTGGATTTTTTTTGCTTCACAAATAGTGCTCCGTTAACGGTTTCTAAAGTAACGCTATCGTCGCTTAGGCCTTTTATGACGCTAAGAAGCTTACCTCCGTTTGCCGTGGCTTCTCCTTCCATTTCTATTGAGATATTTTGTAAATTATAGCTGAGACCAATTTCATGATCGGTAGCTTTTATACTAAAAATCCCTCCCTTAGCGGTTATTAGTAGGTGAGAGGTTATCGAGCTTAGATCTTTTTTATCAAGATAGGAGCTCGTACTGGAAACTATCTCTTCTAAGAGTTTTTTGGCGATTACGACCTTCATATTTTATCCTTTTAAAATTTTATCGTTGTAGTAGTTGGTAAGCGGTTTTTGTGAAAAACTCATCCTAAAGCTCGTCTTTAGGCGGTTCATCTCGTGAGTAAGTAGTTTTGTTTTATTCACTTTCATTCACCTTTTTTGCTTTATTTTCATAAAGTTTAAATTTCATTCTTATCCTTTTTGGTTATTTTGTTTTTTAGCTCTTCGATCTTTATCTTTAACATCTCGTCGGTTTGGATGAGCTCGTTGATTTTTTTGATATTTTTGCTAATGGCGCTGTGGTCTTTTAGATTAAAAAACGTTGCGATTTTCGGCATTGAGTTTTGAGTTAACTGTTTGGTTAGATATATGCAAATTTGGCGCGCTTCGACGACGTTTTTAGCTCGCGTTTTACTCTTTAGCTCGCTAGGTTTTACGTTTAGTTCTTTTGAGATTACCTCTATGACGTGTTCGAGGCTCACGCTTAAATATTTTTGATGGATCTGATCTTGAAGTGTACTTTTGGTAAATTCCAGCGTGATCTTTGTGCGAAGTATTGAGGAATAGGCATTTAGTTTATTAATCGCACCTTCGATCTCTCGGATATTATCACCCATATTTGCAGCAATATATTCTACGACGTCGTGTGGAATTCTAACGCGATTTTCCTCACTTTTTTTATTGATGATGGCGATTTTAGTTTCTAGATCCGGCGGGGTTATGTTTGCTATTATGCCGCTTTCGAATCGCGTTGTGAGGCGACTTTCAAAGCCTTTTAAAAATTTCGGCGGCAGATCGTTAGTAAGGACGATTTGGCAGTTTTTGTCTTTCAGCTCGTTAAACGTATAAAAAAGCTCCTCTTGAGCTTTATCACGCCCGATTAAAAACTGAATGTCATCGATGAGTAAAACGTCGCAGTTACGGTATTTTTGCTTAAATTTATCGATCGAGTTGTTTTTGAGATTAAAGACGAAATCATTAGCAAACTGCTCGCTGGTGACGCAAATGACGGTCTTTCCCTTTTTGATACAGTAATTTCCGATTGATTGAAGCAGGTGAGTTTTTCCAAGCCCGCTAGGCCCGTAGATAAAGAGCGGATTAAAGCGAATTCCTGGCTCTTTTGCGACAGATACCGAACACTCGAAGGCAAATTTATTTGAATCGCCGATGATAAAATTTTCGAAGTTGTAATTTTCGCTTAAAATAGTGCTTTTAGGCTTTTCGGAGATGATTTTTACCTTTTCTTTCGGCGAAATTTTAGCCTTTGAGGTGATTTTGACGATCACGTCGTTAAGCCCAAACTGTTTTTTGATAAGCTCTTTTATCTTCGTGCCGTATTTTGTCTGCGCGTATTTGGCGATAAACTCGTTAGTTGCGTTGTAGATAAAAAATTCCGGTGTCGAATTTTTATCGTTAAATTTCAAATTTTTAATGTATCTAGAGTATTCGGTAGGTAAAATTTCCTTCTCTAAATTCGATAAAATTTCTTGTGCTTGCGACGTCGCCATAAAATTCCCTTGCAAATTAGATTAAGATTTTAGCTAAATTTCGCTAAATTTGCGGTAAATTTAAGTTTATTCACTTGTGATTAAGCCGTGAATAAGCGTGAAAGAGGATTATGAAAATTTTAGGAATCGATCCCGGAACTAGAAATTTAGGCTATGCGATTTTGGAAAAAGATGTGAATAAAATCACCCTTATAGAGGCGGGATTAGTGAAAATGAAGGCTGAAAACGTGCAATTTCAAATGACGCAGATGAGCGAGGCGATCGATCAAATTTTTAGCGCTCATAATATTGATGAGGTCGCGATAGAATCGATGTTTTACGCCTACAATCCGCAGTCTGTTTTAAAGCTCGCTCAGTTTCGCGGCGCGCTGGCTCTTAAAATTTTACAAATTTTTGGTAATTTTGCCGAATACACGCCGCTTCAGATAAAAAAATCGGTCACAGGAAAGGCGAAGGCGGCGAAGGAGCAGGTCGCCTTCATGGTAAAGCGGATTTTAGGGATTAATAAAGAGATCAAACCGCTCGACGTTACCGATGCCATCGCCGTTGCGCTCACGCACGCTCACGCGATGCGCCGGGCGCCTAGATAGGAGAAAGAGTTGAAAATAGCAATCTTGCAAATGAACGTAAAGCTCGCCTCTACTGCCGCGGATTGCGAGCAAAATTTTATCCGCGCGCGCGGGCTGATCGATCGCACGTTAAAATGCGGCGCGGACGTAGCGGTACTGCCAGAGGCCTTTAACACGGGCTTTTGCGTGCAAAATTTCAAGCGCTTAGCCGACGCGGGATCTGCGCGAACGAAGGGATTTTTAAGCGAAATTTCGCAAAACTGCGGCGCTGTTTTAATAGGCGGATCGATAAGCTCCGAGCGAGATAAAATTTATAATTCTGCTTTCGTCTATCAAAACGGAGCCGAAATTTTACGCTACGACAAGATCCACGCTTTCTCACTCGCTCGCGAAAACGAGATCGTAAGCGGCGGCGATAGGTTGGGCATTTGCGAGATAAAATTTCAAAATCGCGCGCTTAAAATCGGCATCGCGATCTGCTACGATCTGCGCTTCGGTGAAATTTTTCGCGCCTTGGCGCTTCGCGGCGCGCAGATTGTTTTTGTGATCGCGCAGTTTGCGCAAAGCCGCATAGAGCATTTTATCACGCTTGCGAAAGCCCGCGCGATCGAAAATCAAATTTTTATCTGCGCGGTAAACGGCTGCGGCGATACGGGGCAGGGCGAGAGTTTCGGCGGAAATTCCATGCTGATTGGTCCGGGAGGTGAGATCGTCGCGCGCTTAGGCAAAAAAGAGGCTATCAAGATCGCTCGAGCGGATTTAGATGAAATTTTAAAATTTCGCGCTAAAATGGATCTTTTAAAAGATATGAAACCTGAAATTTATAAGGAGTTTTGATGAAAACTTTGGTATTTGTGATCGATATGCTAAACGGCTTCGTAAAATTCGGCGCGATGGCCGATCCTAGCATAGCAAAGATCGCTCCTGCCGTGCTTAAACAGATTGAGGCGGCTAAAAATGTGCATTTTATCTGCGATGCTCACGCCGAGCGGGATTTGGAGATGAAGCGCTATCCGATCCACTGCCTAGCTGGCTCGCCCGAAGCGGATGTAATTGAGGAGCTAGCGCCCTACGTAAG
This sequence comes from uncultured Campylobacter sp., assembly GCF_937959485.1. NCBI lineage: Bacteria > Pseudomonadati > Campylobacterota > Epsilonproteobacteria > Campylobacterales > Campylobacteraceae > Campylobacter > uncultured Campylobacter sp. The sequence continues at coordinate 242,632 of NZ_CALGPY010000005.1, read as the reverse complement.
CGAGCAAAACGTCACTTTTAAGCGCAGCACGAACGGCTTTCATAATTTGGATAAAAAAATCCTAGACGGCTTCGATCGCTTTGTGATTACGGGCTGTTGCACCGACATCTGCGTGATGCAGTTTGCCCTTAGCCTGCGCACCTATCTCAACGAAACGGGAAAGGATAAGGACGTCATTGTTCCGCGAGGTGCGGTAGCTACCTACGATGCGCCGAACCATGAGCGCGGCTACTACGACGAATGTGCGCTAAGCCTAATGCAAAATGCGGGAATTTTGGTAGTTTAAGCTGTACTTAGATTAAACAGAATTTCAAGCTAAATTTTCTAGATTATAAATTTTAAAATTTAGAGCCGCTCTTAGAATTTTGAAATTTTGTGTTGCTCGTAAAATTTTAAAATTTTAATCTTTTTATGAAATTTAGCTTTGTTTTACTGCGACTGCTTTTGCGACGAAAAATCCAACTACCCCGGAAATTATCGAGCCTAAAAATACCGCGAGCTTGTCCGTGTAATGATACATATCGCTACCGCCGTATGCGAGGCCATCGACGAAAAGTGCCATCGTAAAGCCGATACCACAGATAATTGCCACGGCGTAAAGCTGTGGCCAGCCCGCGTTTTCGGGCATGTAGGCGATTTTGGCTTTGATTAAGATCCAGCTGAAAGCAAAAATCCCGATCTGTTTGCCGAAAAATAATCCAAGCATAATGCCCATCGGTACGGGACCGAAAAGAAAGCTAGGACTGATGCCCGCTAGCGATACGCCTGCGTTTGTAAAGGCAAAGATCGGTAGGATGAAGAAATTTACTGGGTAGGCTAGGCCGTGCTCCATATCCTTTAGCATAGAGCCCGAGCGGGTCTTAAGCGGGATGCAAAAGCCCGCAAGCACTCCTGCGATGGTCGCGTGGATGCCAGAGTTTAGTACCATCACCCACAGCACGACGGCTACGATGATAAACGGAAGCTTTTTATCAACGCCAAGTCTGCTCATCGCTAGCATTATTGCGACACAGGCAGCCGCGCCGCCTAGATAGATTGCGTTTATGGTAGAGGAATAAAACAAAGCGATGATTAAAATTGCACACAGATCGTCCATTATCGCAAGCGTCAAAACGAAAATTTTAAGGCTAGCCGGGATTTTTTTGCCTAAAAGTGCCATCACGCCCACGGCAAAGGCGATATCGGTCGCCGTTGGGATCGCCCAGCCCTTCATCGCGACGGCATCGCCCCAGTTGATGATCGAAAATATGATCGCAGGCATCATTACTCCGCCCAGAGCCGCGAAGCTAGGAAGTAAAATTTGAGAGAAATGGCGCAGCTGCCCTTCGATTTTTTCGCGCTTAAGCTCAAGTCCAATGGCAAAGAAAAATATCGCCATAAGCACGTCGTTTACTAAAAAATGCATCGATTCGTCAAGTTTCGCAGAACCCACACCTATGGTGAAGCTTAGATGTAAAAATGCCTCATAGTATTTAGATAAAAAGCTTACGTTTTGAGCTATGATCGCAAAAACCGCGGATAGAAGTAATATAACGCCGGCGCTACTTTCGCTTGATAAAATTTTCTTAATGATATGTTGCACATGCTTCCTTTAAAAATTTTGCCTTAATTTTATGCAAATTTTAATTAAATTTTTATCAAAACGGGCTAGTTGCTCGGTAAATTCGGCATTATTAGCATTGCATAAAGTATTATAAACATTATGATCGTAGGGCCTTCGTTGATCGCACGGAAGTATTTTCCGCTCCTGTGACACTCGTTTTTTTCAAATTTATACATATAATAATACAGCCACAAATGATAACAGATTAGCAAAACTCCGGCTAGTAATTTTATATGAAAATATCCCATTTTCATAAGCCCCGGATTTAAAATGATAAGCATCACGCCGCTAAAAACCGTCACCGCCATTGCTATCCAGCCGATCGCGTGATACAGCATCCGCTCCATCTTTTTAACGACCTTTACGAAATCCGGCTTGTCTAAATTTTCAGCGTGATATACATACAGACGTGGCATGTAAAACAGCATCGCCATCCATGAAATAAAGCCCGCAAAATGGATAAATTTAAACCAATAGTAACTCATTTTAGCCTCCTTAATCTCTCATTAAAATTTCTTTTCGCGCTTCGAATTCCTCTTTGGAAATCGCGCCTTTTTGATACAGCTCATAAAGTGCATCGACCTTTTTCAGACGCTGTTCGTAGTCGTCCTCCTCCGTCTCGCTTGCAAAAGCATTTAAATCTTCCACCCAAATTCCTACGAAAAATATATCTAGCAAAATCCAAATTCCCCAAATCGCCCAAAACAAAAAGCCCACTAAAAACCATAGTGTAAAACTTCCCAGCCAAAATAGCGCGATTTGAGCAAATCCGCTGATAAATTTGCCGCAATAAATTCTATGCAGTCCGCCGCCGATCGGCATAGCTGCGATCCACGAAAACGCACCTAAAAACCAAAGCGCGTAAGCGATATAATTATTTCTCTTCATTTTTCTCCTTTTTTGCGGTGCGTAAGCCCTGAAAAATAAAAATCACGACGGCCAGATCTATCATCACGTCGGCGAAATTAAACACCGCAAACTCAAACCACTTATGCCACGCGACATAATCCACAACGCCGCCGCGAATAAAGCGATCGAGCAAATTTGAACAACCTCCCGCGAGCATCAGCGCAAACGGCATCCAATGCTCGCAAAAGAGCTTTTTATGACAAAATACATACGCCGCAAGTACTGAGATCAGCGCGATCTGGATAAATTTTAAATTTTCGCCCAAAAACGCAAACATCGAAAACGCAACGCCGCGGTTAAGCGTAAGCTCTAGCGAAAAAAACTCTCCCTGCCATGAAAAGCCGTTTAAAAACAGAAGTTTTATCGCTTGATCGATCGCAAAGATCACCGCAAAAAGTAGGATAAATTTAATACAGGTATTAGCCATCTCGCAGCCTAAATTTAAATATGTAAAGCCTGCATTTTTTGTCCGCGCCTTTTGTACCGAGCCATGAGCTTGTCGCGCCGTAAAATTTCACCGCAACGCTACTCATTTAGGGCTTTGGCAAAAAATTTCTCGACCTCGTCCATTCGCTTTTGCAGCAGCTTTTCGTTTTTGCCCTCGATTAAGAGGCGGATAACGTTTTCGGTGCCGGAGTAGCGAAAGAGCGAGCGGATCTTGTCCGCTTTAAGGCTTGCTTCAAGCTCCTTTAGCCCTTTTAATTTTTCAAGCGGTTTTTTATCCGAAATTTTTAAATTCTTTAAAATTTGTGGATATGGCTTAATCATCCCCGAAAATTCGCTTGCCTTCTTTTTCATATCCAACATGCAAGCGGCGAATTGTAGCGCGCTTGCGATGCCGTCGCCCGTTTTGGCGTAATCGCCAAAGATTACGTGCCCGCTCTGCTCGCCGCCGAAATTTGCGCCTAGCTCGTGCATCGTCTCAAGTACGAATTTATCGCCTACATTGCAGCGATGAAGCGCGATGTCGTGTTTAGCTAAAAAATCCTCCAGCGCAGAATTACTCATCACTGTGGCTACCATTTTATTGCCTGCTAAGCGATTTTTTCCTTTCAAATAGACTGCTAAAATTCCAAGTAGCGCGTCGCCGTGGATGATCTCGCCGTTTTCGTCCACGACTACAAGCCTATCGGCATCCCCGTCGAAAGCAAAGCCGACGTCGGCGCGTAATCTTTTGACCTCCGAGGCTAAATTTTGCGGGCTTAGCGCACCGCAAGCATCATTAATATTTTTGCCGTTAGGTTCGTCACCGATGACGATAGTTTCGGCTCCCAGTTCATTAAATACGGTAGGCGCGACCTTATAGCTTGCTCCGTTTGCGCAATCAAGCACGACGCGAAGCCCGTGCAGCGTCTTTTGCTTCGGGAAGGAATTTTTAATATGCACGATGTATCTGCCGATGACGTCGTCCACGCGCTTTGCGGCGCCTATCTGCATCATTTTGGTGCGCGCCTCAGAGATGAGCTCGTCGCTGAAGTAAATTTTTTCGATCTGCGCTTCCTCTTTTTCGTCGAGTTTGAAGCCCTCGCTGTTGAAAAATTTAATGCCGTTGTCGTAGTATGGATTGTGGCTCGCGCTTATCATAATGCCCGCGTCGCAGCGCATATCCTCCGTAAGAAAGGCAATCGCAGGAGTAGGCATCGGTCCGATCTGGCGGACGTTGTAGCCCACCGAGGTAAGGCCCGCTACGATCGCGGTTTCTATCATATAGCCGCTTCTGCGGGTGTCTTTGCCGACTAAGATCATATTCGTAACGGAATTTTTCCTAAAATAAATTCCTGCTGCCATCGCTACGCGCATTGCAAGCTCGGCGGTCAGAAATTCTCCCGCTTTGCCTCGTACGCCGTCCGTCCCGAAAAGTTTCATTATCAAATCCTTGCATAAAAATCGGGAAATTCTACCAGAAAAAGTTTAATCTTAATAAATTTAAACTATATTTAAATTTTACTTAAATTAAGCGTCGATTAAATATTTTTTACGTATAATCGCAGGTTCAAATTTAACCGAAAAGGAACGTTATGGCAAATCACAAATCCGCCGAAAAACGCGCGAGACAAACCATAAAAAGAACGGAGCGAAATAGATTTTATCGCACCAGAGTAAAAAATATCACAAAAGCCGTAAGAGAGGCGGTCGAGAGCAAGGATCTAGACGCAGCGACCCAGGCTTTAAAAACGGCTAATGAAAGCTTTCACAGCTTCGTAAGCAGGGGCTTTTTGAAAAAACAGACCGCGAGCAGAAAAGTAAGCCGCCTAGCCAAACTCGTAAATTCTTTAAAAACCGCCGCGTAAGCGCCCCTTACGCATAAAATTTAAATGCTAGCCGATAAACTAAAGCCTTTTTTGGATCGCTATGACGAGCTTTCGCGCATGCTTAGCGATCCTGCAGTTACCGCAGATATCGCTAATATGACGGCGCTATCTAAGGAACAGCGCAGTATCGAGCCGATCAAAGAGGCGGCTAGCGAGTATCTTAAAATTTTAAATCAGATCGAAGAAAACAAAGCCCTGCTAAGCGATGCAGATCTCGGCGAGCTGGCCAAAGAGGAGCTTAAAAGCTTAGAGACGCAAAAGCCGCAGCTCGAAGAGAAAATCAAAATTTTACTGCTTCCGAAAGACCCCAACGACGATAAGAATATCTTTCTTGAGATCCGCGCCGGTACAGGCGGCGACGAAGCGGCGCTGTTTGCGGGCGATCTGCTCGGCGCATATCTGCGCTACGCCGATCTTCGCGGCTATAAATGCGAGATCGTAAGCACTAGCGAAGGCAGCGTCGGCGGCTACAAAGAAGCGATCTTGCTCGTAAAGGGCGCGGGAGCGTATTCGCGGCTAAAATTTGAAGGCGGCACCCACCGCGTGCAGCGCGTCCCCGAAACGGAGAGCCAGGGCAGGGTACATACCTCTGCAATCACCGTCGCCGTGATGCCCGAGATCGAGGATAGCGAGATACAGATCAATCCGAACGATCTTCGCATCGACGTTATGCGCAGCTCCGGCCACGGCGGGCAGTCCGTAAATACCACCGATAGCGCCGTTCGCATCACTCACATCCCGACCGGCTTAGTCGTCACCAACCAAGACGGCAAGGATCAGCACAAAAACAAAGAGGCGGCGATGAAGGTGCTGAAGGCGCGCCTTTACGATATGCAGGAGCAGGAGCGCTTAGAAAAAGAGCGCAAAGATCGCAAGGATCAGGTGGGCACCGGCGACCGCTCGGGGCGAATTCGTACCTACAACTATCCGCAAAACCGCATCAGTGACCACCGCATAAATTTAACTCTCTACCGCCTAGACGCGATCATGGCGGGCGGTTTGTTCGACGAGATCATCGATCCGCTCATCGCGCACTCTCAAGCCGAAGCGATCGCAAACGCGGGCTATTAGCCTTTTAAAATTTTAATTTCAATCCCTATATTTTCAAAATTTGGCCGTAATCCCACTGCAAAATTTACTTAAATTTAGCCGCGAGCCTTCGGGCAATGTATTTAATGGCTTTCGCCTCGGCAAATTCACTTAAATTTCGTCGCGGTCTCCGCTTAAATTCCGCCTTTTTAAATTTAAATTCTATCGCCGTGCCACCTAGCGTTTTAAATTTCTCTGTTTTTTAAATGCGCGCTGCAAACGCCGTTTTAAAATTTACGCAGACGCGAGAGACCAGAAGCCGTTGCGATAAATTTAAAGTCAAATTTTATTTCTAGCCATCTTTTAATTTGTTTCTTATCTTTGGTGTATTAAAATCCCGCTCCGTTTCATTCGCGAATTTGAAACGTATCTTAAAAACAAGGAAAGCCGATGAGTGAAAGAAATTTACAAATTTTAGGTTGGGCGGGCACATGCCTGTCGGTCATCATGTACGTATCCTATGTGCCGAACATAATGGCAAATTTAGACGGCAACAAAGTCCCGTTTCTCCAGCCGCTCGCAGCCGCGATAAACTGCACGATATGGGTTAGCTACGGTCTTTTAAAGCCCAAAAAGGACTATCCGCTCGCCGCAGCAAATTTCCCGGGGATCATCTTTGGGCTACTAACCGCAATAACGGCGCTTTAAACCGTGCTTTTAGCGGCTTGATAAATTTCAAAATCGCCCGCGCCGTATCTTGCCTGCCGCGTCCGCAACGCTTTTTAGTCGCCTACTACGCTGCAACTACTCGATCGCTGTCAGATGAGCCTGAGCTAGCTTATCGCAAGCGCGCCGGCACCTCACAAATCCATTGCGGCGCGGCTTTAAAATTTCACAAAATCGCCCGCGCCGCATTCAAATCTGCCGAATTTAAATAACTTTTATACAAAATTTGATAAGCTTATTTCGGTCAAAATTTTATCTTTAAAAGGACGAAAAATGAAAAAGGTCATCACTTGCGTCGATCAAAATGCGCTTGCCCCGGCGGTTAGAGATTACGGAATTTACGTCGCTAAAACCTTGGGTGCCGAGCTCGTGTTTATTCACGTGGTTGAAATCCCAGAGCTTGGCGAGAATTTTTATGGGCTAGCCGCAGGCGGAATCGTCCTAGGAGAGAATGATATCCTTGCAAATAGCTACGGAAGTCCCACACTAGGCGGCGTGGATGCGGAGAAAGACCACGAAGAAGCCGAAGCGATGCTAGATGAATATATCTGCGCCGCGACTGCTGCGGGCGTGAAGGCGAGTAAGATCATTAAAGATGGTGATTTTATCGACGTTATCGCGGAGTATAAGGACGAAGCCGAAATTTTTGTACTCGGTATCAAGGGCTCAAATAACGAGGACGTAGGTTTTAACGCAAGCGTGCTGATAAAGGAGCTTCACGTGCCGTCGCTGCTCGTGAATAAGGAATTTTCACCGATTAACTCCGTGCTCATCGCATTTGACGGCACTGACGCGGCGAAACGCACGCTTGAGTTTATAAAGAGCTCAAAGCTTCTTGCGAGCGCGCATAAGCATGTTTTGCACATCAATGCGGGTGCCACAGAGGGCGAGCGGATGCTAGATCTGGCACGCGAAATTTTAGGCACTCAAAACGCCACTTTCAAATTCATCCAAGCGGAAGTGCCCGCCGATGAGATCATCAAATATCGCCGTGCCAATAACCTCGATCTGATCGCTACCGGTGCCTTTACGAAAGGGTTTTTCAAAAAGCTCTTTTTAGGCAGCGTCTCCGAGGATATCTTGCACAATGCGCTTGTACCGGTGCTAGTGCTATCGTAATCGCAAGACCAAACGCCGATAAACGCTAAATTCCGTCGTTTACGTTATTTTAAAGCGGCGGAATTTTGGAATTTCAAATTTTTAAATCCTTCGTTTTTCAAATTCATATACTTTTTAAAATTCATAGAAATTTTGCTTAATAATTCGTCAATAGATCTTATTAAATTCCGTTAAACTAGTAATTGCATATAAAATTTTATGATTTAGTTTATTAAAAATTTTATTATTATTTAAGAAGAATTGTAAGATAATCCCGCCAGTAAATTGATATAGATTATAAAATCTAAAAAGGATTTTTATGAAAAAGGGTAAAATTTTACTTTCTTTTGCGCTACTTTGCTCGCCGTTTTGGCTTACTGCGGCGCAAAATAGCGGCGCTTCCCAAAACTCGTCCGCCGCAAGCTCTGCCTCTAAAATTTCGTCGTCGCAAAGCTCGCGTGCAGCCGCCGCATCGCAGAGTTCCATGCTGCCTGCTTCAAATTTAGCCTCTAATAGTGCGGTGACGCAAAGCTCTGCGCAAAAGCCTGAAAGCCCTACCGCTGCAAATTCCGCGCCGCAGGGCAATGCCGTCGTAAGTTCCGCTACTAAAGGCATTGCACAAAATTCCGCGCCGCAAAGCGGTAGCGCGACAAATTCTACGTTGCAGAGCTTGGACGACGATAATCTCGGCACCATAAACGTCACGGGCAAGGCCGATCTGTCCACTACCGAGGGCACGGGCTCTTATACGACGGGCAATATGAGCACCGCGACGGGGCTAAATTTAAGCATAAGAGAAACGCCGCAGTCCATAAGCGTCATCTCCAATCAGCTTTTAAAAGATCTGAGCTTGCACAACGCCGAAGAGGCTCTTTCAAAATACGCCACCGGCATTTCGCTAAATAACGACGCAGGCGGCAATCGCATCGTCTCGCGCGGCTTTTATGTCGATAATATCCAAGAAGACGGCATCGCAAGCTCGGTTTCTAGCTCCGTGTTCGGGCCGCTGGGCTCATCGAAGGAATTTACCGATTTGGAATTCTACGATCGCGTCGAGGTTCTGCGCGGCGTAGCGGGCCTTACGCAAAGCAACGGCGAGCCCGGCGGCACGATAAATTTAATCCGGAAGCGCCCGAGCGATCAGTTAGGCTTTAACGCAAGTCTAAGCGGCGGTAGCTGGGATAATTATCGCGGCATGATCGACGTTACGGATGCGGTAAATCAAAGCGGTACGGCACGCGCGCGGCTGATCGGAATTTTAAGTAAAACGGGCTCGTTTAAGGACTATCCGCGCAACGGCTATCGCGAAGGCGTCGGCGTTTCGACGGAATTTGACTTGGCCGATAAAACGCTTCTTAGCGCGGGATTTTTGTGGCAAAAAACCGTCGGCGTCTATGATATTTACGGCGTGCCCGTTTTAGATAATCATGGAAATTTACTAAATTTACCGCGCAGAAGTTACTTCGGCTCGGACTGGGACAGAAGCGAATATAAAAAAATTAACGTCTACAGCGAACTCTCGCACGAATTTAGCGATGATCTGAAAGCCTATGCGAGGCTCAATTATACCGATAGCGACAGCATGTTAAAATTCGGAGCGCTCGGCGGGGCAGATCCTTACAACGGCACCACGTCGCATACGGTGCGATATAGAATTTACGATAACGACTCCAAAGAGATCGGGTTTCAAACGGGACTAGACGGTAAATTCGAAGCATTCGGGCAGAAGCACGACTTTTTCTTAAACGGCTCGCTTAGCAACGAAAAGCTTAATTGGCGCGAGACTAGGACGAGGGATTCGTCTCTGGCGTCGCTGGGGATGAATATTTATAATTGGGACCGATCAAGGATCGCTCAGCCCGATTGGAGCAGTGCCGCTACGTTTAAAGACCGAAGCTCCACTACCATAAAGCAGCGCGCGATCTCGCTCGGGACTAGATTAAATTTAACCGACGATTTTCACTTTTTACTCGGCGGGCGCTTTTCGAAGGTAACTTACAGCAGATATTATTATAATATTTTGCGCGGCACGGCTTCGCATAGCGCAAGCCCGAGTAAATCGGATTTCACGCCGTATGCGGGAGTGGTCTGGGATTTTGCGGATAATTTTTCGTGGTACGCAAGCTATGCCGAAATTTTTAAGCCGCAAGCCGCGCGCGATAAAGACGGTAAAATTTTAGATCCCGTCGTCGGCTATAATTTAGAAACCGGCGTGAAGGGAGAATTTTTTGACGGCGCGCTTAATACGAATGTCGCGCTATTTCAGATCATTCAGAAAAATAGGGCGATGAGCGATCCTCTTAATACGAACTACTCCATCGCCGAGGGCAAAGTGCGAAGCCGGGGCGTGGATGCCGAGCTGCAGGGCTCGCTTACTGAGAATTGGAAATTATTCGCAGGATATACTTTCAACCGCAGCGTCTATTTAAAGACGGAAAGAACCTCCGCGGTGGTCGATTATAGCAAGGGCGCAAACGCCAAGCGCTACATTCCGAAGCATCTGTTTAAGTTCTACACGAACTATGAAATTCCGCTCGGCGAAAATCGTAAGGTTACTTTGGGCGCCGGCATGCGCTATCAGAGCAAAACCGCTTCGATATATCGCGAAAACGTTGCGTATTACGCCGCGCCGCAAAAGGCTTACGCGCTGTGGGACGCGAACGTCGGCTATCATTTCGACAAGCACTTTAGCGTAAATTTTGCGGTCAAAAACATCACGGATAAGAAGTATTTTCAAAACACGCAAAATCGCGTCGCTGGGCATAACAACTACTACGGCGAGCCGCGGAATTTTATGCTGACGCTAAATTATACGTATTGAGCGCGGATGAAATTTGCGCTTATGCGAACTCGGATAAACTTCTCGCACGCGGCCGTGGATAAATTCCGCGCTTTATAGGAGCGTGGATGAGGCGGGCGCAGAGGCGAGAGGCTAGGCTTTGTCGCAAGTAGCACGTGGCGAGGCGGGTAAAATTTAAGCGAAGCCGCGGGATTAAAATTTAGCTCGCGATTTGGTTGATTAACGATTGATTAGCGCGAGCGATCGCAGGCAGGGGCGATAAATTTAATTTCGCGAAATTCCAAGCGAATTAAACGCGCAGACTTGCGAGCATAAAATCCGCGCGAGAGATCGCGGGATCAAATTTAATCTCGCGGAATTTCGCTGCAACCGGCGCTAAATTTTAAAATTTAAAGAGAAAATTTGAAAACCCTAAAGCAATTTTTTGAAATTCTACGTCCGCACTGGTTCGGTAAGGGTGCGGCGAAGCTGTGGGCGCTGCTGCTGCTCGCGCTCGGTTTTAGCCTCGCTATCATCAAAATCAGCGTGCTGATGAACGCGTGGGACAAGCGCTTTTACGACGCGCTAAGCGAGCTTAAGGGCGAGTTGATCCCTGCGCTCGTGGGCGAGTTTTTGCTCTACACGGCGCTCATCGTGCTTTTCATCGTCTGCGGCAGCTGGTTTCGCAAACTGCTCGTAATCGTCTGGCGCGAGCGGCTAAGCGCGATGATGGAGCGCAAATGGCTACATAACGCAAACTTCTACCGCACGAGCCTTGAGGGGAATTTCAGCGCCAGGGGCGGATCAAATTTAGAAAAACCTGGTGACGCAAATTTAAACGAGCGCGCAGAGTGTTCCGCAGTCGAAGCGGACAGCGCGGTTTTGCATAGAGACGCAAAGGGGCTTGAAATTTTACCGAGTGCGGCGAAGCAAAATGCAGCAGGGCAAAGCGGCGCAAGCGAGAATGAAATTTCATCTAAAACTCGCGCAGATTGTGAAATTTCAAAAACGATTGCAAAGCTAGACAACCCCGATCAGCGTATCGCCGAGGACAGCTTGCTACTCGTGCAAAAAAGCGTAGATCTCGTAAAATCACTCGTCTATAATCTCGCCAAGCTCATCGCCTTCGTTGCGATCTTGTGGCAGGTCTCGAAGGTGTTGAAATTTGAAATTTTCGGCATGCACTTTGAGATCGAGGGCTTTTTGCTCTACGTCGCGCTCCTTTATACGCTGCTTTGCTCGCTGATCACGCATCTCATCGGGCGCAGGCTTAGGGGGCTAAATTTTGCCAAGCAGCGCGCCGAAGCCGACTACCGCTCGGATCTGTTGCTCGTGCGCGAAAACGCAGAAGCCGTAGCGTTTATGCGCGGAGAGGATGCCGAGCGCGGCCGCTTTCGTGCGAGCTTCGGCGAGATCATGAGAAACTGGCGCAGCATCATGAATACGGAATTTCGCCTCGAATGCTTTTCGGCAAGCTACCTAAAAATCACGAATTTAATCCCGATCTTTGCCTGCCTGCCGCTGTATTTGTCGCGCGCGATGAGCTTTGGCGACATGATGCAGGCGCGCTCGGCGTTTTACAGCGTGCAGGACGGATTTGCGTGGTTTATGGACTATTACAAGCAGATCATGGAGTGGGCGGCGAGCGTGCAGAGGATCTATGAGTTCATCTCGCGCATGGACGGCGAGAGCGCAAATCTGCGTGCTTGCGTCAAACAAAGCGACGAAAATTCCGCTCGTTGCGAGGGCTTGTCGGTCTTCACGCCTGCGGGCGAGCCGCTGATCGAGGATCTACGCTTCGAGCTTGCGCCCGCGCAGTTTATAATGCTGCGAGGCAAGAGCGGCGCGGGTAAAAGCACGGCTCTGCGCTACGCGGCGGGTCTTTGGAGATACGGCCGCGGCGAGATCAGCCTGCCGCGCACGGGCGTGATGTTTATCCCGCAAAAGCCCTATCTGGCGCCGCTTAGCCTAAAAGAGCTCATTTCCTATCCGCAGCCGCCGCGCGCAGACGATGCTGAATTTTTAGAAATTTTATGCTGCGTAGGGCTTGAGAAATTTGCTCGCATGCTAAACTCGTGCGCCGATTACGTTAAAATTTTAAGCGGCGGGGAGGCGCAGCGGCTTAGTTTTGCGCGGATACGCTACCACAAGCCGAGCTTTGTTTTCGCAGACGAGATCACGTCCGCGCTCGATCCTGCCTCGGCGCGCGAGCTGCTACTTAGTCTGCGTGCGGATCTACCGAGCCTCGGCATGCTAGCGATCGTGCATCAAACGGGGCTTGAGGATATATTCGAGCGGACGATAGAGCTTTAAATTCGGCCCTTTAAATTTCACGCGGCAGGGATTTCGCCTTTAAATTCATATCTTTTTAAATCCAGATTTATTAAAATTACTCGTTTATATTAAGCGGCGATAAAATTTAGCCGAGGCGCTAGGTGTTCGTATACGTGAGCATCGGCACCCGCGCGGCTAGGCGCTCGCACGCAGTCGGCGGCGGGCAGGCACTACGGCGCGGCGAGCGGCTTGGAGATCGGTAGACGGCGTGCGATCGCGATTTTGCGCGAAATTAAGTCGGTAAAATTTAAACGCAAAATGATCCGCCGAGGAGATGTCGCCTAGATAAAATTTTAAACCGAGCCGCGATCGGTAGCGTAACGGCGTGCTAAATGAACGGGCTGCGGCAGCGGCGCGATACGTGGGCGTCGCAATAAGTCGGTAGCGCGTCGGATGGCGTGTAACACATCAGCGGCGCAGATGGCACGCCGTAGTCGAGAAGCGGAACGACAATACGTACCTACTCGGCGCCGTATGACATAACCTTCGCTTGGGCAAATCATCATCGTAACGGCGCTACGATCGAAGCGAACAACGCTGCCGCGACGACGGATCGGCAGTACAAAGCGGCGCGGCGTGATTGCGGCGGCGACAGCATAAAATGCCGCAATATGGCAACCGCGATCGACAGGATGCGTATGTAGGGAAAGCGCAGTGCAAGTAGCGCAAACGTCGCGATACGATGATGGCGATCCGCGGAGCGTATAAGTGAAGCAGCAGTGCGGGCGGCGCAATAACGCCGAGGCGATACGATAGCGGCGACCGACGAGACGTAACGCCGCCGTAGCGTTCGCGTGCGCTACGCCTAAGCCGCTAAATTTTAAAAACAAAGCAAGGAGATTTGATGCTTAAGGCGGGGATTGTTTATAAATTTGCGCTCATCGTGCTGCTAGGCTGCGCGCTTTGCATTTTGGGCTTCTCGGGCGTTAATTTCGCGCGCGGCGAATATGACGAGGCCTGGATGAGCCTGCATAAGATCGCAGGATTGGGCCTGCTTTGCGTCGCGATCTTGCATATAATCACGAGGCGAAAGAAGCTCGTAAAGCTCTGGGGCGAGTTTTTGGACGTGGTTTTGAGCCGCAAAAATCCCGGTTTTTGTAATATGGATCGCATCATCGGCGCGATCGAGCCTTATAATATCAGAGAAATCGCTGGTAAAATGGGCTTTGAGCCGGACGAGCTCGCTGAGATTTTGAAATCAAACGGCATCAAGCTTGTAAGCGCAGATCAAGGTCTGCGCGAGCTTGCGAAGTTTAACGACGAAAAAATTTTCTTCATCTTGGTGCTTTTGATCGAGGCAAAATTCGGCAAAGCGGGCGGATGTAAGGTCTAAATTTTAAAATTCCGGTCAGATTCGCTTCGCAAATTTATCGTTTTGGAAAGTAGGCGGCGCCAAAGAGTCTAAATTTAAAACCGAAATTTTATCGCGCCACGTAAAATACTCAAGATCAAAATTTCATCCAATCTCCGCCTAAATTTTAAAAAATCTATCTTTAATCTTTGAAATTTATTATTATTTAATCAAGAGAAATTATAATATAGCATTTGCAAATCATTCGCAAAATCTTAATTTTAAATAGGGGAGAGTGATGTTTAAGAAATTTTATCTTTCAAATGCCGCGATCGCGCTAAGTTTGTGCGCCGCATTACAACTAAACGGAGCCGAAAACAACGCTACGTCCGAAAATATCGCGCCTAGCGCAGGGGCGGTAAATTCCGCAGTTCCTAAAAACGCTTCCGGCGCGAACGCCACTAAGCTAGGTACCATCGTAGTTACCGCGACGGGCTTTGAGGATATGCTTAAAAACGAGGTTCGCAACGTCTCGGTCATCACCGCGGAGGATATGGAAAACCGCGGCTACCGCGATCTGCGCGAAATTTTAGAAAAGGCGCCGGGGGTTAGCTTTCACGGCGATACGGTCGATCTGCGCGGACAGGGTCAGAAGGCAAATACCTCCGTCAAAGTCCTTCTTAACGGAGTCGCGCTCAATATGATCGACACGACGCCGACGCCAATCCCGATCGATCTCGTTCCTATTGAGGATATAGAGCGCGTGGAGATCATCCCCGGCGGCGGTAGCGTGCTTTACGGCAGCGGCACCAGCGGCGGCGTGATAAATATCATCACAAAAAAAGGCGCCAGATACCCGTACGCCAATGTCTCTACCAAGATTGCGTCGTATAATTACAATGATCTAAATTTAGGGCTAGGTGGAGGCGTGAGCGATAATCTGTTTCTAAAAACCGCCGTTAAGGGCTTTAAGCAGCGCGGATACCGCAAGGGCGAGAAAAATACCGGCTACTATGGCTCGCTCGGGATACATTATAAAATTTCAGACGATCAAAGCATCTCTTTCGATCCGAGCTTTTATCAAGCTAGAACCTATTCCGTGCCTACTCTGGGCCTTATCGAGCTTAGGGAGGATCGCCGCCAACAAGGAGGCGAGAGGACCTTTACCAAAAGCACACGATTAAATTTTGACTTGGATTATGCGGTGAAATTCGGCGATAGATTTGAAGCAAATTTACAGCCTTATTACCAAGATATTAGAATTTTGCAAAAGGGCTTTGTGATGAAAGATCGCAAAGAGGGGGCGAATTTAAAGGGCAAGTTTACCTATGATAACGACGAGCTCATAGTTGGATATGATTATCTTAAAAATAAGGGCTTCCGCAGGATCGACTTTACCACTTCGATGAATCCTATGATGAGCCTTTCGCAACTTACGATCTTTGATATGCAAAAACAGACGCACTCGGTTTATGCCTTAGAAAAGCACGACTTCACAGAGCTGTTTTCGCTTAGTGCTGGCGGGCGTTTTGAGCGCGCCGAATACAAAGTAGATCGCGAAGTCTCTACGACGATGCGTAGGATGGGGCGCATATTTCATACTCAAGAAAGCACGCACGTAACGGATCATAAAAACAACTACGCTTTTGAGATTACGCCGAATTTTAATTATTCCAAGGACGGCAATCTATATTTTAAATTTGAGCGCGGCTATATCTCCCCGGGGCCTAATCAGCTCATCGACAAGCTCGGTCGCAACGGCCCTTATGTGCTTAATAACCTCAAATCCGAAACCTTTAAAACCTACGAGATCGGTCTTAAAGATCTAATCTACGGGCAATACGTAAGCGCTACGATCTTTTGGACCGATACGAAAAACGAGATCGTAAACGAAACCCTGGGCAGCTCGATCACCGACGGTTGGCATTTTATCAATATCGACGAGACGCGCCGCAAGGGCGTGGAGCTGTATGCGGAGCAAAGTCTGCTTTCAAATTTAAAGCTCAGCGAGACCTTTTCATACGTGGACGCCAAGATCCAATCCGGCGCGAATAAAGGCAAACAGGTTCCGTTGGTGGAGCGTTCGAAGTTCGTTTTGGGCGTCGATTACGAGCCGATTAGAAATTTGACGCTGATGAGCGATTTTAAATATTTCTCATCATCGCACGACGCCAACCACGATAGGATCGACTCGCGCACGATCGTGGATCTGGGCGCTGCGTACCGCTTCGCAAGCGGATTTTTGATAAGCGCCGGAGTTAAAAACGTCTTTGACGAGGAGTATAATTACAACCAAAATTTACGCGCAGACGACTATACCCCGGCTCCAGGGCGCAATTACTACGCGGAGTTTAAATACACCTATTAGCGTGCGTTTAAATTTAAGTGGGATTTTGAGCTGCGGACTTTAAAATTTACGGGCGGAATTTAAAATTTCGCCGCAGCGCGCTTTGCCGCCGCGGGATTAAATTTAATAAAAGGAGCGAATATGAAACCGGACTATAAAAACTGGGTGCCTAAGGGCATGATCGCGGGCTTTGCCGCAGGTGCGGGCGTAGCGTTAGTTTTGTTTTTGATTTTCGGCGTTTGCGGCGCTTTCGTGGGCGGCGTGCTGAGGTGGTTTCTTGCGGGGCTTTTCGGCGCAGCGGCGCTGTTTTTGATCGGCTTTACGATATACTGCGTCGTGTGGTACCGCGCGTTTGATTACGGCGGCAAGCGTCAGCTTTCGCGCGCGATCGTAGAGGGCACGGCAAAATACGTGGATCTGCCTGAGGGCGGGCGCGGGCTAGACGTAGGCTGCGGCAGCGGCGCGCTAACGATCGCCGTGGCTAAGCGCAATCCGCACGCATCGGTGCTAGGCGTCGATCGCTGGGGCTTTGAGTATGCGTCTTTTAACAAGCAGCTGTGCGAATCCAACGCGCGCGCCGAAGGGGTGCAAAACACTAGCTTCGAGCAGGCCGACGCCACGCAGCTGCCCTTTGAGGACGGCAGCTTCGATGCGGTTACAAGCAACTACGTCTATCACAACATCATGCACAAGGACCGCCAGGCGCTGCTTTTAGAGACGCTCCGCGTGCTTAAAAAGGGCGGCAGCTTCGCGATCCACGATCTTTTCTCGCGCGGAAACTACGGCGACATGGATGCTTTCATCGCGCGCCTTAAGGAGCAGGGCTATGAGCGGGTCGAGCTTATGGACACGACGCAGGGGCTTTTTATGGGCCCGCGCGAAGCCAAATGGCTGATGTTAGGCAGCTCAAAGCTTCTGGTGGGCAAAAAATAGAGAGCCTTTGTAAATTTTGAAATTTGAGTTAATTTAGAATTCCTAGGCGACGGATTTAAATTTGAGGCCGACCACTTTTATGAAATTTCGCTTTTAAATTTTGAAATTTTATGTTTTGAGCGTGCGGCATAGCGTGGGTTCGGGCGTAGAACCGTGCTATGATAAGATTAAAATTTCATGCTGCGAAGGAAGCGCGAGTAAGACGATCATTCGAGTAAATTTGATCGCGGATAAAGCGGATTTGACGCCGAATCACTATCTTTAAGTTAAGCTTTTGTTTAAAAATATATAATCCACATTTTATTTAATCTCAAAGGAGAAACCGTGAAAGGAACTATTTTGGCTAAGGGCGTTATCCTTGCCGCAGACGAGAGCCGTTACTCATACCAGCAAGAGGATGTGAAATCGGTAAACGAGGATGGTGGGCCCGTCGTTTTGAATCAAGGCGATGAGGTTGATTTTATCGCAGAAGCTCAAACCGCAAAGGAGATATACCTTACAAAAACAAAGCTCATTAACATAGATCTCTCTAATTTTTCTCTTGGGAGCGATAATTTATCTACCATAAGAACGCTTGGATTAGCAGGATCGGCGCTACCGATTTTAGGCGTTATTCCGTTTATCGGTTTAGTTTTTATCATCGCAGGTTTTATATGTATATTGCTCGCTATTATCAAGCTTTCAAATAAAGCCGCCAGCCCTACGCTTAAGAAAAACTATATCATTTATCTAGTAGCCACCGTCGTAGCGACCATACTTATCTTTATAGGTGCGACTATGGGGGTGTTTGCGCTGATAGGTGCGAGCGCTAAATATGGCAGTGCTAGCGGTATCGGCATAGCCATCGGCGTCATTTTCTTCATCGCCGGCATAATCGGTATGATTTATGCGTTTTTTAAAGAATTCCAAGTTTATAATGAGCTTTCAAGAATATCGGGCGATAAATTTTTCCTCTATTACTTCATTTGCACGGTCGTCGGTGCGCTAACGGTCGCTATCGTTATCGGATATTTTATACTGTTAGCGGCGTTTATCTTACAAATCATCGCTTGGTATAGATTGCGAGAGATTAAGGCGGCTTAAATTTTTGTATTTTTGATCGGCGGGTAAATTTACGCAAACAAAACCCCGCCGATAAATTTTAATTTTGCGAGTTTATGCGCAAATCCGCATTGTAAATTTAATGGCTCCGTGATATTTTAAATTTAAACGCGATATAGACTAAAGCAGCCGTAGTCGGTGCGCACGGCTAAAAAATCCTCGCCATTTATGCGCTCAAATTTCGCCTCGCAGCGCTTCACGACGTGCGAGAGCTCGAAGCTAAGCTGCAAATTACCGCTTTTTAGATCGATGATGCGGGCTTTGTCGTAATTAATCAATGCGAGCCGTGAAACGTCCGCACTAATGCAAAGCTCGTCCGCCTCGGCGCATTCAGCTCGTAGCCACGCAGGATTAAGCCACTCGCCGCTTGCAACATCAATGCAAACTAGCTTGCCCGCGTAGCGCTCCTTGCCTAGCACCGAGCCGTCCGCTAAAAAGCAAATTTTATCAAAAATGCCGAAGTCGCCTCCTATCTCGTTTAAAGCTTCTCCATTTAGCGTGTTTAAAATTTTGATCTCGTTTTGCTTGCAATGAAGCGCTAGTCGCGCGCCGTCATCGCTAATCGCGGCGCACAAGGTCGGCGTATAGCTTTTTATCTCGGATTTGTACTCGCTAAGAGGCGAAATCTCGCTGCCGCGCAAAGTAAAAATTTGACCGAACATAGCAAACGCCGCCGTATCTTTCGCAGCGCAAACGAAACTTGTAAATTCTTTGCTATTTTTAAAGCTTATATCTTTAGAAAGATCGCTAAATTCGCTCGTAGCGGGGTCAAATTTAAAGATAAAATGATCCAGATCCAAAAGCAAAATCTCGCCCGCGCGCTCCGCATGCCACGCAAGCGGCTTTGGCAAGAGGGTCTGCTGCTTTACGGCGCCGCTCGCATCCAGCCTGATGAGAAAATCATCTAGCGCGCCGCCCTCTTTGTAGCCGCCGCATTTATAGACGAAAAACTCGCTTTTAGCACCCGCAAAGGCCAGCGCGCCCGTGTATCCGCCGCCGATATAGACGTGCAGATTCGCCTCGCCCACTTTGGCGTCTGCGTTTTGCAGGACGTAGCCTTTCTTTAGGCTCTCCCACTCCTTTTTCACGCAGGCTTTTTGCGCCTCGTCTATACTTGCAAACTCCTTTTGCATCTGCCTCGTTTTGCCGTTTTTGATGCTCTCGCTGATTGAAATTTGACCCTCTATGCGCAAATTTAGGCGGTCACCGCCGCTTAAATTTATCAAATTTTTCATTTTTGCTCCTGCGGATTAGTTTTAAAAATTATCTAAAAGCGGCGCTTAAAAGCCGCTAAATATCGATAATGCGAGGTGCGAGAGCAAAATTTTAACTCCGATTAGGATTAAAATCACGCCGCCTAAAACGAGCGCCTTTGAGTGCAGATATTCGCCCGTTAGCTTGCCTACGTAGCACGCCGCGACGCACAGCGCGAAGCAGACGAGCCCGATTATGCAACAGGCGTAGAGGATGTTTATCTCGCCAAACGCAAAGGTCACGCCCACGGCCATCGCGTCGATGCTGGTTGCGATCGCGCCCAGTACCAGCTCCTTCGTGCTTAGGCGTAGAGCTGGCTCGTCCTGCTCGCGGCGGGATTCTGCGATCATCTTAACGCCTAAAAACGATAAAATTCCAAACGCGACGAAGTGATCGATCTGCGCGATAAATTTGACGAAATTTATCCCCAAAGCGTAGCCCGCAAGCGGCATTATAAACTGAGTCGCCGCGTAGAAAAACGTGACGCGCGCGATCTGCGCAAATTTGAAATTCGGATATTTCGCGCCGTTTGAGATACTAAGCGCGACGCTGTCCATCGCAAGCGCAAAAGCGATGAGTAAAAGCTCCATATTTAGCCCTTTTGGTATTATAAAAGCGTTGATTATACATTAAAATTTTCGAAATAAAATAATCAATCTTTAATTAGGGAAAAACTTTGCTTAAAAAATTAATCTTTTGTTTATTGCCGCTATTTGCGACTGCTAGCTGGGAAGAGGTCGCCGTAAAGGGGCTGGACGTGATGCTTAGTGCGGGCGCGGGCGATAGCGAAAATTTTAAAAACTCACTAAGCACTTTGATAGAGCGTGCCGCAAATGAATACGAACGCACTGGCGTGCAGGATTACGAGCTCGATCTGCCTAGCTACATTACCGAGCGCGCGGGCAAAAAAAGCATCGCCGTGCAGAATATGCAAAGGCTGGCGAGCAAGAAGCTAAGTCTTGCCGTAGAGCCGATCAAAAAGCTCGTACTTGCTAAAATAAAAGATATGTCCGAAGCCGATACTAAGGCGGTAATGAGCGGCGAGGTGCTATTCAGCCACTATCTGCGCACCAACGCCTTTGATGAAATTTACGAAATCATTCGCCCTTTGGCACGCGAACTAGGAGCCGACGCGAGCTTTGCTAAAAGCTTTAAAAGTGCCGTTGGACGCGAGCCTGGAGACGATTTTAGTAGCGAATTCAGCAGCGCCTTTATCAACGAAAGCTTCGATTTTTTAAGTAAAAACGAAAGGGAGTTTCGTAAAAATTCGGGCGCGATTTTAAACGCCATAAAGACGATCAGATAGGCGCGACCGCACTAAAATCTCGGCGAAATTTTACTTTAAATTTATGAAAAATTCTATCCCTGAGCTCGCGGAAAATTTTAATTCAAAATCCGCTTTAAATTTTATCTCAAATCAGGCATGCGAGCGCGCAAAAAATACAGCGTCCGGCGGTGCGATAAATTTTGCTCCCGCTCCCTGCCTCAAAAGAAATTTCAAATTTCAAGATACGGCCGCCGAGTTAAATTTTACCAGCAGAAGAAATTTAAAATTTTATCCCGCTTCGGCCGGTTTTGCCGTGCGCAATCGTGCCTCGGTCGGTTTTGCCGTGTGCAGTCTCGTAGCGCCCTATTCCGCTCCGCGCGTCAGAAATCTTGAGAGAAAATCCGCTTTAAATTTCGCGGCTCTTTCGCCAAATTTAAAGTCTGCGCAAATTCCTGGCTACGCCGAAAATAAAGCTTTAAATTCCGCAAAATCCTATAAAACAGATCCTTGCGAAAATTCCGCAAGAAATTTCAAGCGAAATTTTATATTAAATTTTACGAAAACTTCCACTCATAGCGGCGCAAATAGCGAGAGTTCGCTAAATCGTGCTAGCGCCGTAGACGAGCCAAATTTAAGCCCCGCAAAAAGCCTTGCCGCAGCTCATACGCAACGCTTAAAGAAAAATTTTACTGGAGTTCTTGCAAACGATCCTGGCTACGCTAATGCGCCGCAGAGCTTTGGATTGAAAAATTTTAAGGCGCGGAATTTTGCGAAGAAATCTAATTCGGCAGAGAATTCTAGCTCCGCTCGAAGCTTAAATTCCGCGCAGAATTTCGATTTCGCGCAAAGCTCTAATTCTACGCAGAGCCCTGCTGCCGCGCAAAATTCCGCCTCTACGCAAAACTGCACGCAAAGCTCGAATTCTGCGCAGAGTTTTGGGCAAAATTCTAGTTCCGCACAAAGCCGCGCGCAAAATCCCGCTCCGCCTAGCAGGCTGTGGGATCTGGGGCTGCTTTTCGTAGCGATCGTTTGGGGCTGTACCTTCGTGCCGGTTCAGCGCGCGCTGCATAGCGGCGACGTTTTTAGCTTTTTGTTTTGGCGCTTTTTGGCGGCGAGCATTTTTACCTACCTCGCCTGCCTGCGCTTCGGCGTCAAATTTGACCGCGGCACGATAGGGCGGGGCGTGTTTTGCGGGCTGATGCTGTTTTGCGATTTTTCGTGCCAGACCATAGCGCTTGATTATGCGCTATCATCGACGGTGGCGTTTATTTTGGGGCTAAACGTCGTCATCGTGCCCTTTTTAATGCTTGCGTTTTTCGGCAAAAATGTCGGTACGAGCGCCTTTGGCGGTGCGGTCGTGGCGCTTTTGGGGCTATATTTTTTAAGCGGAGCAAGCGGCGCGGTGGGATTTGGCATAGGCGAGAGACTGACGCTGATTTCGGCGTTTGCATACGCGCTTCATATCGTATTTACCGGCGTCTGCGCGCGCAAAAGCAACCTCTACGGCTTTGTGATCGTGCAGTTTATCTGCGTCTGCGTCTGTGCGCTGATCGCGGCAGTTTTTGTCCCGCACGCGGAATTTGAAGGCGAGATAAAGGTACTTGGGAATTTGATCTTTTCGCCGAACTTCGATTTTGTTTTCGCGCTGGTTTTAACCTCGATCTTTGCCACTGTCGCGGCGTTTGTGATCCAAACAATGGCGCAAAATCGCGGCGTAAGCGAGATAAAAACGGTGCTTATTTTCGCGCTGGAGCCCGTAAGCGCGGGTATTATGGGGTATGCTTTTGGCGAGAAGCTAAGCGCGCTTCAAATTTTAGGCGCGGCGCTGATACTCGCAGGCATCCTGCTTAGCGAGCTGGGCGGGCTTTTAGGCGCGAAGTTTGCTAAAGATCGAGCTTGCGAAAAAGCAGACCGAGGCGACTAGGATTATCGAAGCGCCGCTGGTTAGATTGAGCTTGAAGCTCAAAACAAGCCCCGCCGCGCAGAAAAGCGCCGATAGCGCGCAGCTTATCGCCATCATCGAGCCTAGGCTTTTTGAAATTTTTTCGGCGATGAAGGGCGGGATCGTCATCAGCGAGATCACCAAGATTAGCCCTACGATCTGAATCGACGCGACTACCGCGAGGCTCGCCATCACTACGAGGACGTAGTAAAAGACGCTCGTATTCACTCCGCGCAACAGGGCAAATTCCTTATCGAAGCTGATCGCTAAAAACTGCCTGTAAAAGCACGCCGTAAGCGCCGCAAATGCCGCGCCGCAAATGCCGATAAAGATTAAATTTTCGTGATTTATCGCTAAGATCGAGCCGAATAAAAAGCTCATCAGATCGGATTTGTATCCAGGTGTGAGATCGGCGAAAATTATCCCAAGAGCCATTCCAAATGCCCATATCGCGCCGATTACGGCGTCGAAGCGCTCGGTGTTTCGCAGCGTGACGTAGGCGATTAGCAGCCCCAAAAACAGCGCAAATACGCTAGCTCCCAGCACGGGTGAGATGCCTAAAAATAGCGCGATGCCGATGCCGCCGTATGCGCCGTGCGCGATGCCGCCTGCGATGAAGCTCATGCGATTTATCACGACTAAAGAGCCTACGACGCCGCAGACTATGCTGACTAAAAGCCCGCCGAGCAAGGCATTTCGCATGAAATCATAAGATAGAATTTCAGCCATTTTCGCCCTCCTTGCAGCAGCATTCGTTAAGCGCGAGATCGACGGCGCAGAAGTGTCCGTGCTCGCGTCGCAGGTGATCTAAAAATTCCGCCCTGCCCCCAGGATCGATCTCGTGGGTGTGCGCCGAACCGTTTGCGACGTAAAGCGCGCGGTTTGCGTAGTTTAGCGCAAGCTGCACGTCGTGGCTGATTAGAATTATGCCGCAGCCGCTCTCGTTTAGGGATTTTAAAAGCTCGTAAATTTGAACCTGCCCCATCGTGTCGATGCTCGCTAGCGGCTCGTCGAGAAGTAAAATTTTAGCCTTCGCGCACAGCGCCCGCGCTATGTAAACGCGTTGTCTTTGTCCGCCGCTAAGCTCGCTGATACGGTAGTCTGCTAGGCTCTGCATACCTACGCGCTCCAAAGCCTGCATAGCTTGCTCGCGCTCGGATTTAGAGTAAAAGCCGAAAATTTTCTTATCTATCAGCCCCATTAAAACGACTTCGAGCACGCTTATGGGAAAGCTTTTGTTTATCGCGATGAACTGCGGCACGTAGCCCATTTGCGCTCTGGCAAGCGCGGGCGATCTGCCTAAAATTTCGATCGTGCCCGAGCTTGGTCGCAGCAGCCCCAAAAGCAGCTTCAAAAGGGTGCTTTTGCCGCCGCCGTTGGGCCCGAAAATCGCTAAAAAATCGCGCAGCTCGTAGCTTAGGTTTATATCTTTTAAAATTTCGCGTTTTTCGTAAGCAAAGTTTAAATTTCTTATCGTCACGTCCGCCATGAACGCCCTTTCGCCTAGATTTTGAAAGCATTTATTATAGCCCAAATTCGGAAAAATTGCCAAATTTTGCTATTATTACAAAAAATTTAAAGGCGAGCGGTGGAGAAAATCGGCGAAAAATCAGATAAAAATAGCTGGGATAAAAAGTCCGAAAGTTACGCTAAATTTAGCGGCGAGCCGGGCAGTTTCGGCAAGCGGGTATTTGAGATACTGCACAGCTGGGGCGTAAGCTTTGCGGGCAAAAGCGTGCTCGACGTGGGCGCCGGCACGGGGGTTTACTCGCTGTATCTCGCGTCGCTGGGCGCTAAAGTAACGGCGATCGATAGCTCGGAGGGGATGCTGCGCGAGTTAAGACGCAGCGCGGAGGAGTTTGGCATCAGCTTGCAAAACGTATTAAATTTAAGCTTTGCGGAGTTTTGCGAGCGACTGAATCGCGATGGTTTTGCAAATGCGGTGGGAAAAAATTTTAAAATTTATCCGCGCTCGCAGAGCAAAATTTCAAACGCGCAAGCCCAAGAAGCCCAGGCTTTAAATTTAAAAGACGCCGCGAGCAAAACCCGCGAGAGCGAAAATTTTAAAATTCCCGCAGCTTTTGATATCGCGTTTCTTACTATGAGCCCCGCGCTAAAAAGCACGGAGGATTTTGAGGCGTTTTTGGCTTTGGGCGAGCGCAAAATTTATCTAAACTGGGCAAGCGAGCGCAATTCGTCTATGCTGGCGCCGCTGTTTGAGCGCTTCGGCGCAGGAGCTAAAAGACTTGCTACCGCCGCCGAAAAGTTTGAGGCGCTGCTCGGGGCGCGCGACATCAAATTTAAAAGCGAAATTTTAACTGAGAGGCGCGAGCAAAAACGCAGCCTGCAAGAAGCTGTGCAAAACGCCGCGTGGCACCTACATATGGACGGCGCGAAGGCTAGCGAGCGCGAGATCGAGGAGATTTTGAAAAAGTGGGTTAGAGGCGGGATGATAAACGATGAGATCGAAGCGAGTTTTAAGCTGTTTTATATTTAGCCTGGTGCCGCTTTTGGGGCTTTGCGGCAATCTTTTCTCACCGCTTGAGATGCCTAAATATGACCCGCAAAAGGCGCGGCTGGGCGCAAAAATTTTTACCGACGTAAGATTTAGCC
Organism: uncultured Campylobacter sp.; assembly: GCF_937959485.1. Classification (NCBI taxonomy): domain Bacteria; kingdom Pseudomonadati; phylum Campylobacterota; class Epsilonproteobacteria; order Campylobacterales; family Campylobacteraceae; genus Campylobacter; species uncultured Campylobacter sp. The sequence continues at coordinate 217,094 of NZ_CALGPY010000005.1, read as the reverse complement.
GCAAAGGCCGCTCCTGCGAGAGCTGCCACAACTTCTATCTAAACGATTCGGGCGCTTCGGTGCGCGATGGACGCGTGCCTACGCTCATAAATTCTTATTACTTTGATCGCTACTTGGGCGATTATAATTTCGCGGGCTTTGAAGCGCGGATCGCAGCGTCGGTTTTTAGCGAGAATGAACTGGACGCGAGCGAAGATAGAATTTTAGAGCTTATCAGGAAGAATTTAGCCTACAAGCAGGCTTTTGAAAGTGCTTACGACGAGGCAAATACGGCGAACTTCATTGATGCGCTGAAGGAATTTTTAAAGTCCAAAACGGCGATAAATTCCAAATTTGACCGATTTTTGCGCGGCGAGGTTAAGCTAAATGATGCCGAATATAACGGATATGTGCTTTTTGTGCGGCTGTGCTCGGCATGTCACAACGGCGTTAGCCTAGGCACCGGCAGCTTTACCAAAATTCGCCCAAGCGCGGAAGAGGAGGATGTGCCTAGGCATAGGCTCACTTCCGATGGATTTGAGCTGCGCCGCGTGCCCAGCTTGCGCAATATCACGCAAACCGCGCCTTACGTAAACGGGCAGACGGATTTGCGTCTTGCGGTGCGGCAGATCGCAAAGGATCTGCTAAAATACGATCTTAACGATAGGGAGCTTGATGCTTTGATGAGCTTTTTAGCTACACTTAAGGGCGAGATGACGGAGGCGCAGGATGAAAGATAAGATAATGTGGACTTTGATGGTGGGGATTATGATATTAGGCATAATCATCGCCGGGAATTATTTCTCGTCGCTAAGAGATGTAGCGAGATTTAGCACGATTTCGCGCGAGCTAGCTTTGATCGATAATGCCGACAACCGCTTAAATATATTATTTGATGCAAAGATCGCAAGAAGGGACTTTTCGATTGCAAATGCCGATATGCGCGGCATCTATCAGGTGCTGCAAGCTCTACAAAAAGACAAAATCATCGATAAAATCGGACTTAGCGGCGATGTGCGCGCGATCGGAAGCGCTTTTAGCGATAAAATTTCGCTTTTGGACGAGCTTGGGGCTTTAAATTCGCAGAATTTAATCCTTTTTCAAAGTCTGCAGCAAAAATTTTTATCCAGTGGCGCAAATGCGCAAAGAGCAAATCTCTACTCTCAAATTTTAGGGCTTAATTATAAAAATCGCTCCGAGATCTCTGCTTTAAAAAGTGCGCTAGAAAGCGCAGATGCGTCAAGCCCCGACGAAGCTGCGTTTATAGGAATCGCACGGCAAATTTTAAGGAATTTCGAGCGGCAAAATATCATTGTAAGCGATAATCTCTCGTTGCTAAACGAGCGCTTCGCAAGCCTGCGCGAGCGATTTTCTTACGCTAGTGAGGAATTCTACGGCTCGTTTATGCAAATGACGATGCTTTACACGGCGGTGTTTTTGTCGTTTTTACTGCTTACTTACATCATAAATTCCAATGCTTTGCGTAGTAAACGCGCCCTCGCGCCCTATCGCGCGCTATGCGAGGAGGCAGGCGAAGCGATAGTTTTAGCAGATCAGAGCTTTAAAATTTTATACGCTAATAAAAGCGCGCTTAGCTTAAGCGGCTACGAACAAAGCGAGCTGGAAGGAAGCGATCTTGGAGTTTTGATGCCCAAAGATAAAGGGACCGAACTTCCTGCGATGGTAAATAAAAGCGCCAAAGATACGCGCCTGCTTCGTAAAAACGGCGAGCTAGCCGATGTGAGCCTAAGGCTATCAAATATCGCTGCTGCATCCAAGCCGCCGCTATATGCGCTTTACGCTCATGATATCGGCGAGCGCGAGATTATGAAACTAGCTCTTGCGAGCGCAAAGGAGAGCTTAAACAATCAAGTCTATATCGATCATCTTACGGGCCAGGGCAACGAAGCAGCGCTATACGAGCTAATAAACGCCGAAAAAACGGGCGTAGCGATCTACATCACTATCGTAAATTTTGCAAATTTGCGACTTTTTTACAAGGCGGAGACGACGAATGAAATTCTGCGCTCCTTTGCGCGTACGCTTGCAATGTGTATCGAATCGCACGAGATCAAAGCCAGTATCTTTCGCATCCAATCGGATGAGTTTTGCCTATTTTACGAGGGACTAAATGTCGCGCGCGACGTGGAGATCATAAATAAATATTTCACCGACAAGGTCTTTAATCTCCATACCACCGAGGGCTTTGCGTCCGCGCCTTTAAATATCACGATGGGCGTGAGCGAGCGCGCCGACGTAGCAGGCGGCGCAAATAGGGTCTTTCAGGCGGTTATGGCGATGTATGAGGCGCAGAGCAGAAACGAGCACGTGGGCTTTTATTCGCGCCCAAATGCGATTGAGGAAAAATATCTTCAAAACCAGATTATGATCAACACCATTCAAAATGCGATCAAGAAAAATCAAGTCTTTGTGCTTGTTCAGCCCATATTTGATATCACCCACCGCGATCCTAGTGGTAACACCTACGGCACCGAGGGCGGTGATTATGTCCCGTTAGTATATGAAATTCTAATCCGCCTAATCGATCGTTCGGGCAAGACGCGCTGCCCGGGTGAGTTTATCGATATCGCAAAGCAAACCTCGCTCTACATCCCGCTAACTCAGGTCGTAATAAACGAAGCCTTTCGCTTGCTAGACCGCTTCGCAGGGACTTGCTTTAGCATAAATCTTTCATATTTTGACATCGCAAACGAAGGTATCAAGGAGCTTTTAGAGCGCAAGCTCGCATCCAGCCCAAATGCTTCAAATTTATTTATTGAAATTTTAGAAAGCGAGGAATTTGACGATTACGAGAGCCTACGCAGCTTCATCGCCGTAGCCAAAAACTACGGCTGCAAGGTCGCGATAGACGATTTTGGCAGCGGATACTCCAACTACTATAGAATTTTAACGCTCGATGTGGATTACATAAAGATCGACGGAGCGCTCATCAAAAATATCGCAAACGACAAAAACTCGCGCGCTATCGTCGAAACTATCGCTAACTTCGCGCGCAAGCAGGGCTACGAGCTCATCGCCGAATACGTAGAAAACCACGAAATTTCAATCATCTTAGAAGAGATGGGGATTAAATATATGCAAGGCTACTTCTACAGCAAGCCAATGGAGCCTTCGAGGATAAAATTCTAATCTCATCTCGCCACGACTTTATAGCCCGCCTCTTTAAATTTATAGCCCAAAGATCGCCTTCGTAAGGCGATAAATTCTGATTTAGCAAGCTGCTGCTTTAATACGAAATTTATCTTGGCAAATACTACGCGGTTTTATCGCGAACTTATGGCGCGCCTTATAGCTAAATTGCCAAAAAAGCTTGCGCATGGCAAATGAAGTGGAGCCAAATTTAAAATTAAATAGCGGATTTATGGATGAAATTTTGCGAAGTTCAAAATTTTAAAATTCCAAGCCGTAGAATTTTAAAATTTGAAATGCGCGAGCTGCAAATTTAAGGCTAAATTTTAAAATTCCGTAGCGATAAAATTTTAAATTCCGTGCCTTAAACCCGCCTGCAAATTTTAAAATTTTATGGCGCAAATTTTCAATTCATTCATATAATAAACATTTCGCGCGAACTTTGCAAAAATAAAAATTTTAACAAGCTTTGCTCTAAGTAGCGATAGAGCTTTCAAATGCAGGCGGAATTTTTAAGTGCAAACTTTCTTGCTTTCAGCGAGAATGAGCTTAAATTTTAGGCTTTAGCCCATTAGCTCAAGCAAATTCGCTCTAAGCCTTCATACTCCCCGTATCTTTAAATCTTTGATGCCACGACAGCGCCTCGCTTAAGATGTGTGGAGTATGCCCCGCACAGGGTTGCGCACATGCCCGCTCGAAATAATCTCTCAGCGCTTCTTGGTAAGTGGGATGCGCGATGCTTATCATCGCGCGAGCACGCTCACGAGGGCATTTGCCGCGCAGATCGGCGATGCCGTATTCGGTGATGATGACTTGAGTGTCGTGCTCGGTATGATCGACGTGACTCACGAACGGCACGATAGCGCTGATCGCGCCGCCTTTAGCTAGCGACGGGCTAAGAAATAGCGACAAATATCCGTTGCGAGCGAAGTCACCGCTACCGCCGATGCCATTTTTCATCTGCGAGCCCATGACGTTAGTGGAGTTTACATTGCCGTAGATGTCTGCCTCTAGCATGCCATTCATCGACACGACGCCAAGCCTTCTAATAAGCGCTGGCGAGTTGGAGACATCTTGTGAACGCAGTATGATGTGCTTGCGGTAGAAATCGATGTTTTTTTGAAATTCCTTGACACCTGCGGGGCTAAGCGATAGCGCTGTGGCACTTGCAGTGCCTACGACGCTTCTTTTGATGAGATCTAGCATGCCGTCTTGGATCACCTCGGAGTAGCACTGCAGCCCTTGGTAGCCAGCATTTTGTAGCGAGCTAAGCACGGCGTTAGCGACGTTGCCGATGCCCGATTGTAGCGGCAGTAGCTTCTTTGCGGGAAGTCTGCCACAAGCTTCCTCGTTTTTTAGAAATTTTACGACATTGCACCCGATCGCACTTGAAATTTCATCCACGGCGGTAAAATTATTGACGCGATCATGCGTCCTAGCCTCTATTACAGCGACTACTTTGGCAGGATCTACATGCATGTAGGGGCTGCCTACACGATCGCCTACGTGCTTGATTGGCAGATCCGCAGCGTGTGGCGGCAGGCGCAGATCCGTAACGTCGTGAATGCCCTCCAGCTCAAGCGGCTGATAGTAATTCACTTCTAAAATAACGCGATCGGCGATATCGAGCCAGGCTTGGTTATTGCCTAGCGACGTGGACGGCACGAGCACGCCGCTTTCTTTAATCGCCACTACTTCGATCACAGCAAAGTTTAGATGTGGAAAAAAGCCAGCTTTAAGCTGCGCGGCAAGGCTTGATAGATGCACGTCCGCGTATCGCACGGCGCCACTATTTATCGCATGGCGCATATCGGCATCCGTAAAAAACGGCACGCGAAAGCTCACGGCACCTGCTTTTGCCAAAACTCCGTCTAAAAGCGGATCGGTCGATGCGCCCGTAAAAATTTCGATTTGATAGGGCTCGCCTTTTTCGTGCAGCGTTGTCGCTCGTTGCGCCAGAGCTTGCGGCAGAGCTAGCGCGCAGCCCGCCCCAACAAAGCCGCTAAAGCCCACCGATGCGCCATTTGGGATCAGCTCGCAGGCTTCCTCGGCGCTCATAATTTTTGATTTTAGATATTCGTTTTGCACGCGTGAGTTCATTTTCCGTCCTAGCCGTGATTTGGGCGAAATTATAATATTTTTGCGCGAAATTTCAAAATCTAAATTTCGTGCGTGAGCTAGGCTATAGAGCAAAAATATTAGGCGTGGTCGATTGGGATACGCCTCAAAACGCCTCCGATCAGGCTTTTTTGCTTCGGCGGTTTGAAATACACGCTTGCACAAGCGCTCGGTAGATAGGATTTTAAGCGCGATTAGAGCTTGGTTTGATGGTCTCGCCACGATACCATCAAACGTTCATCGCGCGCCGAATTTTGCGGAATTTAGGCGCAAAATTTACGCATAATTTGCGAGCTGCGATATTTAAATTTAAGCTTCCTTTTGCAATTTAATCGCTCACCGCACTTAAATTTAAATCCCCGCCTCGCAATTTTAAAATAGGCGTTTTAAAATTTATCGCTCGTGGCGTTTAAATTCCGCGTCTAGCGAGCTTTGAGTCTACATTTGAAATTACATCGCTTGCGGTGCACGCATTTGCCCGCCACACCTGTATTTTAATCCGCATTAATGAAATTCCCTCTGTCTGAAATTCTAACCTCTTCGCACAATATGGCAGTTTAAAATTTCAAATTTCGCGCTTTTTTTGGGAGGGCGGTTCGACGTAGATACGCAAAATTTTGATAAATTTACGCTTGCAAAATTCTAAAAATCATATCATCGTCACGGATAGATTGCAGATTTGTTTAAATCCTGGTTCTTAAAATTGTAGTCCTAGCCGTTACGCGAGATTTTTGATTCAAAGAGCCTTGCCGCGTAAATTATAATCTCTCTGAGCCCAAAAATTGACGCCGCTTAATACATGAATTCAAACGCGTTTTAGAATTCAAAATTTAGCCCGCCTTGTTACCATTTTCGGTCGAGCTTTATAAAATTTCGGCAAATTTTATACTTGCAAAATTTTAAAATTCTACCGCCGCAAAATAGGGCGGAATTTCATCTCTGCGGCTTGCCGTCGCCGAATTTAGCGACTATCTCCTCGCTGCAGCTCCCCTTGGGCGCCCAGCCTTCGCGCTTCATCCGCGCCAGATTGTCGCACGCCTCCTGCGAGCCGCCCTCACAAAGTTCGTCGTATATCACGAGGCTGCGGCACTGCCCGCTCGCGAAGCTCTCCAGCGCCGCGGCGTTGCCCAGACAGGCTCGCTCGCGCAGATCGCTCATCGCGTGCTCGCCTGCGCCGTCCGTTTTGCCTCTCTGCTTCCGCTCGGCGAGGGTTGCGAGCTTGCACGCATCTGCGAAAAAGCCCTGCGCTTTGAGGCGGTTTCGCACGACGCCGCGACCGCCCAACTCGTATCTCATTGCCGCTTCGTAGCATGCGGCGGCATCCTTTTTGCTGCATTTTGCTAAAAGCGCGCTGGTTTTTGCGCCGCTAAATTTAAACTCTTTAGCTTCGCTGCCCGCGCTTGCCAAACTAAGCGCCAGCGCCGCAGCCAGCGCAAGCTTTAAAGCTTTCATCTTTACTCCTTTTTCGTTTATCCGCTCGCTCGCTTCGATTTACCGCCTCATCGCGCACTGCACTCGCACAGCCTGCTAAAATTTAAAAGGCTTGCGCGCCCTATTTGCGATCGAAGGCAGAAATTTTACCGCCTCTGCCGCGCTAATTTTTCGGTAGTAGATCGAGCACCGCGCAGGCGCGCTTGTTGTGCATTTTGCACGCCTTATCTAGCGCCTGCCCCGAGAGCTCAAAGCTTTGAGTGGTGCCGATTCCTTGGAGATATTTGACCGACAGCTCGTAGCAAGCTTCGCTACTGCCGGCATCGCACTGCTCGCGAAAAAGCTCAAACGACGCCACGACGTCCTTCTCCACGCCCAAGCCGCGTCCTAGCGCATCTGCGTAGAAAAAGCACAATAGCTGATCTTTGCGCTCGCAGCCGCTTTTAAGACCGCGCGCGACGCGCTCGCAGGAGCCTTCGTCGCTTTTTACGATGCAGCTTTGCAGATCCGCCCGCGAAATTCCGTCCGTTTGGATGACCGCATCGGCGCTGCTTTGCGAGTCGGCGCTCGCTTCGCCGCTTTTTATAAAGCGCGCGCTTGCGGTCTCGCCGATACTCGTTGTTTTGCCCGCCGCAGAAATTTTATCCGCTCGCACGCTCTCGCCGCAGTTTGCCGCAAGGGCGTAAAATAGTGCCAAAAATAGAAATTTTTTCATACTCGCCTCCGTTAAATTTAGCGTCATTTTAATTAAAAATGTTGAATTTAAGAAAAATGCGCTCCGCCTTAAATTTCGGCTTTGTGTCGCAACGCGTTTGGAGCGCGAATTTAAAGCGCGCCGCCAAAGCGATCGATCATAGGCTCTTTAGCGCCGCAAGTACGTTTTGCGCGTCCTGCTCGGGCTCCGCGATACGGCTAAAGCGCTTTATCTCCTTGCCACCTCTAAAAATCAGGGTTTGGCGGTGGTAAAATTTCTTCCCGTCGCCTGTAGTGAAGGTTTCGAGCCCAAGCGGCGCTTCAAGTTCGAATTTTTCGTCGTTTATGAACTCAAACGTAGCGCCCGTAGCGCGCTTAAACTCGCTCGTGTTCGCCTCGCCCATGCTGCCTACGGCGATAAGCTCGAAGCCGAGGGCTTTTATCTGCGCAAACGCGCTCTCGTAGGCCTTGCACTGAAGCGTGCAGCCCGTAAGCCCCGCTGCGCCGCGTAACTCTGCGGGCAAAAATTTGCCGCTGCCGCCCATTTTCGGATAGGTAAAAACCACGCAATTTTTCGGTAAATTTATCATCTCTCGCCTTTTGATCGAAATAGGTCGCAAAAATAGCATAAAAAATCTTAAACCCGCTTAACGGATGAAATTTTAATAAAATTTAGCGTAAAATAGGGGGCGAAATTTCGGCAAAATCAAATTTGGAGTTAAATTTTGGATATTGACAGAGCGATAGAGGAGCTGGCAAAAAAGCAGCAGCAGTGCAAGATAAAATTTATAAAACCGTTGATTTTATTGCTATGCATCGCGGTTTTTTCCATAGGCTGGTTTATCCACGGCTTGATCCAAAACGAATACTCCTCCGCCGTGCTGATGTCTGCGATGATCCCGATAATTGCGGTAAGCTGCGTATGGGGGATTTATGATGATTCCATCGCTAAGTGGGAGTACAACGCCTTTTACAAAGACGCCTTCATCCGCGCTATTATTTCAGATATCGATCCCGCCTTTAGATATGAGCCGCAAAGCGGCATAGACGAAGAAGAGATCCGCAAAACGGGCATCTATCCGAATAATGAATTCGTAGCCGAGGATCAGATAGACGGCGTGTATAAAGGGGTAAAATTTAGCCTAAGCGAGGCGATAAAAATCTATGAAACGCGAGAATCTATGAGGCTTGTAGAGTTATCTCAAAGGTCCAAGAGCGATCTTTCCGCGGCTTTTTTGCTATCGGCGATCGCGCTTTGGAACGCTTGGAGGCTCGGCGAATATGTGCAAGCCTTTAGCGGCTCGGTTTTGGTGTGCGAGTTTTATAAGAAATTTAAGGGGCAAACCATCATCGCGGATCGCTCGCCCGGCACCAAATTTTTAGGCGATCAGGAGCTGATGGACGATGTGATTTTCGGCAAGGAATTTCGCGTGTTCGCAAGCGATAAGATCGAGGCGCGGTATCTTTTGACGCCTAGCCTTATGGAGCGTCTCGGGGCTTTGAAGCTTAAGCTTGCGCCCAAGATCGCTCTTAGTGCGGCGTTTATGGACGGAAAATTTTATCTATTTTTAAACGGCGCGAAAAACCGCTTCGAAGCTGCGCTGTTTTCGCCACGCACTACGCTAAAAGACGCTGAGCGGATAAAGGCTGAAGTTTTGCAGCTTCTTGGTATCATTGACGAGCTGCGTTTGAATGAGGAGCTTTTTGGCGGCGCAAGCGAGAGCGGCGAGCCTGCAAATAGCCCGCCACTCGGCGGCGAAGAGCTGCAGAGATTACGCGATAAAGGCTTGAGCTCGCGCGATCGCTGATTTGAATTTTAAAATGTCATCTCGCGGCTTAAAATTTAACACTTTTTGAAATTTAGCGTCTCTTGAAATTTAACGCGGCGCAAGCGGGTAAATTTTACGGCTTGCGGCGGTAGCTTGAAATTTTAAAATTTAGCCCGCGCGCCGTAAAGCTCGCGATGAAATTTTACTCGTTATTTCCCGCGATCGTTTCGATTAGTTTGCGTTTGTTTCGGCGGTTGTAAAGCACCGACGAAAGGAGCGATAGCGCGATGAATAAGATCCCCACGGTGCCGGTTATGATCTCGCTTACTTCAAATTTCAGCTTGGCAAACATTATAAACGCCAAACACGCGATGGCGTAGTGCGCGCCGTGCTCCAGATACGCAAAGTGCGACAGCGTACCGCGGGCGATGAGATACAGCGTGATAGAGCGCACGAACATCGCGCCGGCGCCGAGGCCCAGCATGATGATGAAGATATTATCGCTTAGCGCAAACGCGCCGATCACGCCGTCGAAGCTAAAGCTCGCGTCCAGGGTTTCTAAATACAAAAAGCCCGCGAGGCCGTTTTTTACGCCGTCCGTGCCGAAAAGGCGGTCGAAGCAGGAGATGAGCAGATAGAGCAGGATTGCGCCGAAATACGCCGCGCCGAGCGTAGCCGAGCCCGTTTTAGCAAGCAGCACGAGCCCTGCGGCTAGAGCGATCAGCGTGGGCGCGTTTGGAATGCGCTTTAAAAATCGCACGAGCCCGTTATTTTCGATTATGCCTAGCCAGTGTAGCTCGCGCTGCACATCGAAGAAAAAATCGCAAAAGACCATCAGCAAAAACGCGCCGCCGAAAACGTAAATTTGCGCTTCGTTCTCGCTTAAAATTTCATGGTAGCGCTGCGGCTGCTTAAGTGCAAGCACGAGGGTTTCGCAAAGACCCAGATGCGCGCTTGCGGCGACGATTAGCACGGGGAATAAAAATCTCATGCCAAAAACCGCGATCGGAATACCCCAGAGGATAAATCTGCTCTGCCATACCGGCGCCATATCTTTTAGCACCTTGGCATTAACTACGGCGTTGTCAAAGCTGAGGCTGATTTCGAGTGCGCACAAAAGCGCGCAGATATAAGCGGCACCTGCGCCGCCGATATAAAACGCGATAGCAAGCGCAATTAGGCTTACTACAAAAGAGGAGTAAAAATATTTCATCATCGTCCTAGCCGATTTTTTGCGCGATTTTAGCAAAATTTAGCCCTAAATTCTATATAATTGCAAAAATTCCAAAAAAGGCAAAAGATGCTTACCAATCCCGTATTTATCAGTATCTGTGTGATGTGCGCGCTGTGCTTGCTGAGGTGCAACGTAATGCTTGCGATCCTAATCGGCACGATATGCGCCGTGCTCTCAAGCAATATCCCGCTGGGCGATGCCATAAATTTATTCATAAACGGCAACCCCGAAAACGCCGGCAGCCTCGGCATGGGCGGAAATTTAGAAACCGCGCTTTCATATCTGCTGCTAGGCGTCATCGCAAGCGCGATCTCAAAGACCAACCTAACGGCGATCTTGGTGCGCGCAGTGGCAAATTTAATCAGCGACAAAAAATACGTCTTTATCTTTTCGATCGCCTTTTTTGCGTGCTTTTCACAAAATTTAATCCCCGTGCATATCGCCTTTATCCCGATTTTGATCCCGCCGTTAGTCAAGATAATGAACTCGCTAAAGATCGACCGCCGCGCCGTAGCATGCGCGCTGACGTTCGGCTTGCAGACGCCGTATATGGCACTGCCGCTGGGATTCGGACTTATCTTTATGGGGCTAATCGAAAAAAATATGAACGCAAACGGCATCGCAGTAAGCCTAAGCGACATATCGAGCGTGATGTGGCTAAGCGCCGTGCCGATGCTCGTGGGGCTAGTGCTGGCCGTGATCTACTACCGCAAGCCGAGAGACTACGCCGAAACCAAACAGAGCCTGGATGCGCATTTTAGCGAGCTTAAGATGGGTATGCGCGAGTGGGGCGCTCTAGCGGGCATCGCGGTGTGCTTCGCGGTGCAAATTTGGATCAAATCCCTTCCGTTTGCCGCGCTTAGCGGAATTTTAGTAATGCTTGCTAGCAAAGGCATCGAGTGGAAGAAGCTCGATAACGTATTTGACGAAGGCGTGCATATGATGGGATACATCGCGTTTTTGATGTTGATCGCCGCAGGATACGGCACGATCTTAAAAGAAACCGGCGGCGTGAACGAGCTGGTGCACGTAGCGAGCACTTTAAGCGGCGGCAAGCTAGGCGGTGCGCTGCTGATGATCGGCATCGGACTGCTCGTGACGATGGGTATCGGCTCGAGCTTCGGCACGATCCCTATCATAGCTACGATATACTGTCCGCTAGCCGCGCAGTTGGGCTTTAGTACGGCGGCGACGATCTTTATCATCGGCGTGGCTGCGGGTATCGGCGATGCGGGCTCGCCTGCGAGCGATAGCACGCTCGGGCCTACCGTGGGGCTGAATATCGACGGCGAGCATAGCCATATGTGGGATACCTGCGTGCCGACCTTTATTTTCTTTAATATCCCGCTAATCATATTCGGCATAGTCTTTTCGATGATGTTATAGATTGCGGAATTTGCGCGGGTTTTCGCGGGCAGAATTTTAGAATTTTAGAATTTCGTCCGCGCGGCGCTGCTCGTAAATTTTGTAAATTTACGAATGCGGCCATTTTTAAATTTAGCTGCGCGGCTTTACTTTTAAATTTACCCGCGCGATTTTACCAAATTTATTTGCGTCGCTCGCACGATCGGCTTAAATTTAACCGCTCGCGGCGTGTTGATAAAAATCATTGCTAAAATTTGAAATTTCGCATAAAATGGACGAAATTTCATAGCAAGGAGCGGTAGTGGAGCAAATTTATCCTTACGTGCAGATTGTGCATCTCATCTGCGCCATTATCTTTTTGGGCTACATATTTTTCGATGTCATGATTTTTTCGCGGCTTAAAAGCGCGCTGGGCGCGGACTATGAGCGCGTTAAAAAAGCGATCGGCTCGCGCGCGATTAAGATTATGCCGGTTTGCCTTTTTACGCTGATAATCACCGGCGGAATGATGATGAGCCGCTGGGTCGGGAGCGCTAACGGCGGGTATTTCGGCACGCCGCTTCAAAAAATCTTTATGTTAAAAGTCACGCTTGCGCTCATCATCGCCGTGTGCGTAGCGATAAATTTAAGCTGCCGTGCGATGGGAAGGCCCGCGCCTGAGTTTTTACGAGCAAATATCCATAAAATCGCTTTTGTATTCGGCTTCATCATCGTGCTTTGCGCCAAGCTGATGTTTGTAGTATGATTTATAGCGCAAAATTTAGCGCTGGCCGCGCACTTTTATCGTGGAATTCTATAGCGCGGCAAAGATTTAATTTTGCTTGCTTTTAAAATACGACGTTTGCTAAAAATTTTAAAATTCCAATTTATCGAGCGGGCGTAGGGATTTAAGAATTTTAAATTCCGCCGCGTCTGCACCAAAGCACGAAATTTTAAAATTTCACTCCTTTCTTGTGCTGTTTTGTCAAATGCAATCTGCAAGATTTAATCTCATAAAATTTTAAAATTTCATCGCAAGCTTTAATACGCTCATAAAAATATCTCGCGCAATTCTGCAGCTTTAAAATTTTGCAAAATTTTAAAAATTTTAAATTTTACCGCTAGGACGCGGATAAGAATTCTAAAAGAAGTTCGCGCAAAATCGAAGCAAACAATGAAAAAGCGAATTTATTTGACGATTTTACTTACTATTTAATAATCATTAAAGATATAAAAAGCTAAAATTGCTTTTCGCCCGCGGGCGAATTTAATGTCTGCTTGCCATTCGGGCGGGATTTTGAGGTTTCCCGTAGCCGTGGCAATGGTTTTGAAATTATTTATGAGAAAGGAAAAGGATGAAGAAATTTCTCTTAAGTCTGCTTGTCGCAGCTTTGGCTAGTAGCGCGCTTTGCGCAAGATCGCTCTCCGAGATCAAAAGTAGCGGAGTGCTTAGAATAGGCGTTTATGACGCACAGCCGCCGTTTAGCAAGATAGAAGACGGCGTGCATCAGGGCTTTGAGGTCGATATGGCAAACGCCATCGCTAAAGATATGCTTCCATCAGGCGGAAAGGTGGAGTTTACCTCCGTGCTTGCAAATCAGCGTATAAAATTCCTACAAGAAGATAAGGTGGACGCGGTTATCGCAACTTTTACCGTAACTCCGGAGCGCGAGAAGCAGATCGATTTTACGACCCCATATTTTAGTGTCAATATAGGCATTTTGACCCGCATCGAAGATAAGATTAAATCCTTAAACGATTTACAAGATAAAACTATTTTGGTTCTTAGCGGCGGTACTGCAGAAACATACTTTGAAAAGCAAGGCTATAATATCGCCAGATGCGATAATGCAAACGCCTGCTATAAGGCGCTAAAAGCCGGACAGGGCGACGGGTATGCCGACGATAACCTAGTCGTGCTGGCTTATCCGGTATTAGATAAAAAGGTTGAAGTAAATATCAAAAATTTAGGCACTTCGGATTTCTTAGCCATCGGCGTGAAAAAGGGTAATTCGGAGCTTTTGGATTTTCTAAACGGCGAGCTAATCAAACTAAGCAAAGAGGGCTTTTTCAAAAATTCGTTCGATAATTTCATCGAGCCTTACTACAAAGGAACTGCAGAGAAAAAGTATTTCTTGCTGGACGATCTTTATAGCTTGCTGTAATTTTTAAAAAGGGGGACGCTATGAAAAAGATAATCCTGGCATTGATGCTGGCCGCGTGTTCGCTTCTTAGCAACACTTTGGCCCAAATTAAAGAAAAAGGGGTTATTCGCATCGGTATAGATGGCTCGTCTCCGCCGTTTAGCGTCGCTAAAGCCGGCGAATATAGCGGCTTTGAGATACTCTTAATCGAAGGGCTTGTTAAAGAAATTTTCGGCGATAAAGGCGGCAAGATAGAATATGTCGTAACGGTAGGTGATGACCGCATAAAAGCGGTGCAGGACAACAGAGTCGATTTGGATATCGCACTCATCTCGGTTACGAAAGAGCGCGAGAAGCTGGTAGATTTCTCCGATCCATACTTTAGCGTAAATATCGGCGTGCTAACTCGTAGCAACGATAATATCAGAAAGGTCTCCGATCTAAACGGAAAGACTATACTGGCGCAGCCCGGCACCACCGTGTTTGATTACTTTACGAAACAGGGCTATAACGTAGTACCGTGTGCGAGCGCGAATGAATGCTTTAATGACCTAAAATCGGGCAAGGGCGACGGATACGGCGATGATAATCTACTTGTATTTGCTTACGCTGTAGTCGATTACAAGGTTGAGGTAAATATCAAGAATTTAGGCTCGACGGACTTCCTGGCCATCGCGGTGCAAAAGGGCAATACTGAGCTGCTTAACGCGGTAAATGCGGGACTAATTGAGCTAAGTAAAAAGGGGTTTTTTACAAAAATTTTTGATGAGAGTATTGAGCCTTTTTATAAAGGCACCATTGATAAAAAGTATTTCTTGCTGGACGATCTTTACAGCTTGTTTTGATTTAAAGCGGCGATGGATGGAATTCTATTCGCTGGCAAATTTTAGTAAAATTTAAAGGAATTTTATGAAAAAGATTATATTTGCGTTGTTAATCGCTTCATGTTCGTTATTTGCTAACTCTTTAGCGCAGATCAAAGAAAAAGGGCTCATTCGCATTGGGATAGACGGCTCACTGCCGCCGCTTAGCGTCTCCGAGGACGGCAAATACAGCGGTTTTGAGATTTCGCTTATTGAAGAGCTCGTGAAAGAAATTTTCGGCGATAAGGGCGGTAAAATCGAATATGTTGTAACTCTAGGCAACGACCGTATCACAGCCGTGCAAGATAACAAGGTCGATTTGGATATCGCAGCCATCACGGTTACGAAAGAGCGCGAGAAGCTAGTGGATTTTTCAAACCCTTACTTTAGCGTAAATATCGGCGTGCTAACTCGCACCGATGATAATATAAAAACCGTAGACGATTTACAAGATAAAGAAATTTTAGCAGAGCCCGGCACTACGGCGTTTGATTATTTTAGCAAGGAAGGATTTAAGGTTATCTCATGCGCTAGTTCGAGCGAATGTTTCCGCGCGCTAAAATCCGGTCGCGGCAGCGGCTATGCAGACGATAATATGGTAGTTTTGGGTTATTCGGTTGTAGATCGCAAGGTAGAGGTAAATATCAAGAATTTAGGTACGTCGGACTTTTTAGCTATCGCGGTGCAAAAAGGCAACGATGACTTGCTAAACGCCTTAAACGACGGGCTTGTCAAGCTCAGCAAAAATGGCTTTTTCAAGAAAATTTTTAACGACAGCATCGATCCTTTTTACAAGGGAAAGGCTGAGAAAAAATATTTCTTGTTAGATGATCTTTATAAAATGTTTTAATTCAAAGGACAAAATATGAAAAAAATTCTACTAAGTATTTTGCTGGGTGCTGGCGCGCTTTGCGCTAATTCCCTAGCAGATATCAAGCAAGCAGGCGAAATTCGCATAGGCTTGCAAGATTCCCAGCCTCCGTTTAGCTTCGATGATAACGGCACGCTAAAGGGCTTTGAGGTTGATTTGGCAAATGAGTTAGTCAAAAATCTATTTGGCAATAAAAAGATCAAAATCGACTTTATCGCCGTAGCATCTAAAGATCGCGTTCCTTCACTGGAGCAAAACAAAGTAGATCTCATCATATCCAAGCTTACCGTCACAAAAGATCGCGTTCAGAAAGTCGATTTTTCTTACCCGTATTATTCAGTGCAAATTGGCGTGCTAAGCCGCAAGGACGATAATATTTCAAGAATCGATCAGATCGCGCATAAAAAAATCCTAAGCGTTAAAGGCACAACCGCCGAGGAGCACTTCAAAAACGCGGGCTATGAGATTGCGACATGTGCCGATGCGAATGAATGCGTCGCCAGACTAAAGGCTGGCGAGGGCATAGGCTTTGCCGACGATAACACGGTCGTGCTCGGATACGCTAGAAACGATGCCGCGCTTGATGCAAAAATCATCAACCTTGGCAAGGTAGATTATATCGCCGTCGCCCTATCTAAGGGCAATACCGAGCTGCTTGATGCGGTCAATAGCAGCCTGGTAAAAATGTATAAAGCGAAATTTTTCCATAAGGCTTTTGACGAGGATATCAAGCCATACTACGGCGGTAAGATCGATAAAAAGCACTTCACGCTCGATGAGGTTTATAGCCTGTTTTAATTTAGATGCATCTAAAATTTTAAGGCGCCCCTTGACGTCCAAACATACACGCAGCTGCGATATTTGATCGCAGCTCGTTTTTGCCGTCAAGGCTTCGGCGGCATTTATAATTTAAATTCCGTATTTTTGCGGGCTTGGTTGCGATATAGAATTTTATGAGATTTTGATATGCGGTTGCGAAAGAATGTGGCTTCTAAAAGATAGTCGGTCGCGCAAAATTCTAATCCGAGTAGTAAAATTTTATATCCTTTTTCAGTTGCGTCGGCAGTATATTAAATTTAGCCCTAAAAATTTTAGAAAAATGCGATAAATTATTGTATCCGACCATTTTAGCAGCTTCGTTTACGCTGATTTGATCTAGACTTAATAGCTCTTTTGCAATTCCAAGCCGCTCATTTGTCAACATCGCATAAATGGTCATGCCAAAATATGCTTTAAAATCCCTTTTTAGTGCAAATTCATTCGTGGCACAAAGACGAGCGAGCTCCTTAATGCTAGGTGGGTTTTGCATATTTTCAAGTAATATTTTCTTTGCTTTTTGAACTGTTTTTATGCGATTTTCATCAAGGCTAAGCGCATTTTGGGGCTCATTAAATTTATAAAAACTTCTATAAAGCATCTCTAAAATTTTACTTTCCATAAAAATTTCGCGCATTTTGCCGTCGTATATCGCGGCATTTTCGATTTCTTTAAGGATGATATTTTGCACGGCGCTTGTTTTAAATTTCTTCATGCAAACGGCTTGATCTAAATTCAAATTTTTTAAAATTCCCAGCTCATTTGCAAAAGCGGTGCTAAGCGCTATGCATGAGCTTTTATAGTGTTTATTTTCAAGCTCGTGAACGCCACGCAATTTGCTTTGCATAGTTCCGAGCCAAAACTCACCTTTATTCAAGACGAATTGATCTTTATCCGATCTGAAGCAGATAGGATTTTCGCCCGTATTGAAAAATAAAAATGAATAGCGGCTACCTCGCTCGTGGCGATGCAAAAGAAAATCTCTGCAAATTATATCGCTGCTATAATATCCTATCTCTCCGCCCGTATAAAAAGAGCTAAAGTTGAATTTTATACTTTCGCTTTTAAGCTCGGTTTTGCTATACCTGCATTGCTTGGACGGCTCAATGTCGTTAGATATTTTTTGCAAAAAATCATCTAAACTTATCTCTTTACTCATCTTATCCCTTTAGCGTTTAAAAAAATCCCTCTACCGTTTAGTATTTCTTGATAATGCATATCTTATTATAGTAAAATGAGTTTAAATTTTAATAAGAAAAGGGGCGTTTGTGCGCGCAATATATAAATTATCGCTGATTGCTGCTATAGCGACAGCCGGGATATCGAGTGAGATAGAAAAACAGGGCAAAAGTGTAAATTTGGGCGAAATTACCGTAGTCAGTGCTACGGGCTATCGGCAAAATATTCAAGACGCACCCGCTTCCATCTCCGTTCTTACGCAAAAAGAGATACAAAAGCGTAACTATCAAGATATCTCCGCAATGGTAGAGGATTTGCCGAGTGCCTTTACCGCAACGCTAGGCGCTGCATCTAGAAAAGGCATAAGCCTAAGAGGTCTGTCTCAAAAGTATACAAAAATTTTAATCGACGGCAAGCCCGCGACCAGCGATAGCGCTTATAAAGGATTAAGAAGTATTGGTAGCAGTCAGAATTTCTTGCCTCCCGCAAATGCGATAGAGCGCATAGAGGTCGTCCGCGGTCCTATGAGCTCGCTTTACGGCAGCGACGCTATGGGCGGAGTAATAAATATCATCACCAAGGGCTTTTCAAATGAGCTTAGCGGCAATGTAAACGGATACTATACTTTTGCTAAAAAATCGCAAATAAAAGGTGATTATCAAACGGGTTTTTATCTAAACGGAGCAATTGTCCCAGACGTGCTAGGTATCGCACTTTACGGCAGATTTTTTGAAAAGATAGAGGATAAAGAGCCTTATGCGAATAGAAACAATGAAGAGACGAATATAGGCGCAAAACTGATGTATAACGTAACGCAAAATGATGAGGTAACGCTTGATTATCGTAAAGTAAATAATAAATTTAGGCGTACATACGGGCGTACGCGAACAACCTCGGGAGGCAATAACGATATTGCGAAAGAGGATATGAAAGGCTACACCGCAAGCCTGTCTCATCAGGGAAAATACGATAAGTTTATGATAGATAGCTATGCAAACTACGATAGCATGAAAGAAAGCGGCGCCCAGGATCTGCGTCTTAGAACGACTACGCTAAATTCTAAAGGCTCATATTTTTTCGATTCAAATGCTTTGAGTTTGGGCGTGCAATACCGAAGCGAGAGATTAAACGAAGCCGCTACTACCGCAGATGAGGCAAATGTCAAAAGATGGGATTATTCGATCTACGGCGAGGATGATTTTTATCTAACTGACGATTTAACACTAACCGGCGGAATCAGATATAACCGCGATAAGGACTATGGCGGCCATATATCGCCGCGCGCTTATGCCGTTTATCGTTTAAACGAAAGTTTTTCTATTAAAGGCGGCGTTTCGACGGGATATTCAACTCCGGATATTAAGCAGCGTAGCGAGGGCCTTGCCTTGCCGTTTGCAGGAGGACAAGGAGCGCAGATAGGCAGAAGCTCTTTAAAGCCTGAAAGCAGCATAAGCTACGAAGGCGGGTTTTCTTACGACGATAACGATAAATTTAACTTTAGCGCTACTGCGTTTTATACCAAAATCAAAGATGGAATTTCTACGAAATTAATTTGCCGTCCAAGACCGGGAAATCCTTGCGTGCATAACGGCAAAACTTACAGACGCGGTATTTGGGACACTATAAATATCGGAGAAGCTGAGGTTAGGGGTCTAGAGCTAAGTAGCGATTATCAAATTTTAGATAATTTGAAGCTGCATGCAAACTACGCCTATACGAAATCCGAGCAAAAA
Organism: uncultured Campylobacter sp.; assembly: GCF_937959485.1. Lineage (NCBI taxonomy): Bacteria > Pseudomonadati > Campylobacterota > Epsilonproteobacteria > Campylobacterales > Campylobacteraceae > Campylobacter > uncultured Campylobacter sp. The sequence continues at coordinate 197,770 of NZ_CALGPY010000005.1, read as the reverse complement.
ACGGGTAGCGAGAAGGGCAAAACCTTAAATAATTTTCCAATCCATTCGGTAAAGCTAGGATTTGATTACGACGTAAGCTCCAAGCTAAACTTATGGTCGCAAATAAATTATTATAGTAGGACGCGCGATAGCCTAAGCTACGATGAGGATATCCGCTCATACACGCTTTTTGATCTGGGCGCGAGCTATAAGCTCACAAAAGACGCAAGTTTAAATTTTACGCTTTATAACATATTCAACGAATTCGTACTAACGCGCTCGGGAAATTATCAAATGATGGTCGTAGACGGGATGAAGGCGCAGGTTGGATTTAACGTGAACTTTTAAATTCGCAGCGCATAAATTTCGTCCGCGGATTTAAAATTTAAGGAAATTAATGGCGATTCTAAAAAGGAAAAAATTTTGGTTCAACGTCCATCTTGTTTTGACGCTTATGTGTTGCGTGCCAATCTTAATCGTAGCCCTTAGCGGCGCTATTATCTCGTATCATGATGAGATTATAGATGCGTTAAATCAAAGCAAATCTTTCGTGAGCCCGAGCGGAAAAGATGCCCTCGAACCCGCCGAAATTTTAAATATTTTCAGAAAAGCTAAGCCCGGTTTTACGCTCAGTTATTATAGAATTCCTCAAAATAAAAATGAGGCGATTAGGCTTTCCGGCACAGATTCTAGCGGCGAGTTTAAATCATATTTTATAGATCCTTATAACGGCGAAATTACTTCGGAAAATATAGGCGATACGTTTATCGGCGTAGCGCTAAATCTACATACTAATCTGGGATTTGGGCTAAGCAAAAACGAAACTCTGCGGCTAATAGGCAAAAATATCGTGGCGCTTAGCACGGTTATGTTTATTTTGGTCTTAATTTCAGGCGTGGTGATCTATTATCCTAGTTTTAGAGGAAAGATTTTACGCGCATTTAGGATAAATTTTAAAGCGAGAGGTTACACGTTTTTATATAGCTTGCACGGCGTGGTCGGAGTTTTGCTGCTACCTGTTTTGCTTACGATAAGCGCTAGCGGGCTTTATTGGTCGTATGATTGGATAGCCAAAATCACCAACAGAGCGCTAGGGGAAAAGGAAATTTTTAGAAAAACGAGTTTTACCGAAGTGCGAGGATTTTCGCTCGAGGATGAAGATAAAATTTTAAATTTGCAGACGGCACTTGATATTTTTAAGCGCGAACGCGGTGAAAACTACGAATTCTTCAATATTATCGCCCAAAAAGATGGAGAAAATTTTATGATCTTTTATTTTGATAAAGGCGAAGAGAGCAAAAAGCATATGAATACGATGAGCGTGAACGTTAAAAAGGGCATCTTGCGGCATGCTCGCTATGATGATGCGAAAAGCACCATGCCGCGCCCTTTTGCTATACATAAAGCCGTTTTGAGCGTGCATTCGGGCTATATCTTCGGCGAGGCGGGCAAGTTCTTATTTTGCGTAGCGGCGATTTCTGTGTTATTTTTTATAGTTACAGGATTTTGGATGAGCATAAAAAGAATTTGCAAGAAAAGATAAATCCATAAATTCAAAGCGGAGAAATAGCTTATTCGCGGGGTAAATTTAAAATTTTACCCGAAGCAGTATCGCTTCTTTTCAGCTAATAAAATTTTATGTGTAGCGCTCTGAAATACTATGTGCAGAGTCTTTTTAAGCCTTGCGTCGCATCTTGATTTTGTTAAATTTGCTTTGGCGTTTTAACTGCATTCATTTGCCGCTCATAAAATCTCTAATATTTTGCGCGATCATTTTTATTAGCCGCTTGCGAGCCTCTATGCTCGCCCATGCTATGTGAGGCGTGATGATGACATTGCAGCGATTTTTTACTCGCAGCAGCGGATGATCCGCCTTCATCGGCTCTGTTTGCAGCACGTCAAGCGCCGTGCGTAGGCCTCGCTCGTCCACGGCGCGAGCCAGCGCGTCCTCATCCACGATGCCGCCGCGGCCGAAATTCATCAAGATCGCCCCCTCTTTCATCTTCGCAAGCTCCGCCTCGCCGATCAATCCCGCCGTTTTTTCATTTAGCGGAGCGTGGATCGAGATGATATCACAAGCTCTCAAAAGCGCATCCAAGCTCACTCTGGCAAACTCGCCGTTATCGTTCGCGCCGCTGGTGGAGTAGTATCTCACGTTCGCGCCGAATGCGGCGGCGATGCGGGCGACCTTTGCGCCGATCTGTCCAAGCCCGATGACGCCGAATTCTTTGCCGTAAATTTCGCTGATGGGCGCGTCAATGTGAGTAAAAATTTCGCTCTCGCACCATTTGCCGCTACTGCCGTAATCCGCGTAGTATCCGAGCGCGTTGGTTAGCGCAAACAGCGACGCGAATGTCTGCTGCACGACGCTGTTCGTCGAATAGCCCGCCACGTTCTTCACCGCGATGCCGCGAGCCTGCGCGGCCTGCATGTCGATGTTATTCGTGCCCGTGGCGCTGACGCAGATCAGCTTAAGCGCGGTTTGCGCCATGATCTCATCCGTGATTAAGACTTTGTTGGTTATGACGATACCCGCGCCGGCTAGGCGCTGCGCGGTTTGTGCGGGCCCTGTCATCTCGTAGCTTTCAAACTCGCCCAAGCTCGCGATCTCGCTAAGATCGGCATCGCCTCCAAGCGTCGCGGCATCCAAACATACGATCTTCATATTTTCCCCTTTGCGTTTTAAAATTTTAAGCCGCAGTCGCGCAGCTAAATTTAGCCGCTAAATTCCATTGCGCGATTCGGAGCGCAGCGCTTAAACGGCAAAATTTTAACTCTGCAAATTTAGCTATTGCGTAAATTTGCTCTAGCGAAATTTTACTATTGCAAAATTTAACTATCGCGAATTCTGCTCTCGCGAAATTTAACTCAGCGGCGCGTGGGGCGTTAAATTTTAAAATTCTAACTCGCGCCGAAGCAAGCGGTAAATTTTACTTCCGCTGAAACCTGCGTCTAAATTTAAAATTTCAATTTGCGCAGAAGCGAGAGATAAATTTCATCTCTACCGCTCGCGTATAAATTTTAAAATTTAGCTCGTGCAAATCTTGCTCCGCGCGGAATTTCAACTTACGCAAATTTAACCTGCTCGAAATTTTATCCGCGCAGAATTTTGGTCGCGCCGCTACGTTAAATTTTGCCATAGTCACCTAGCGTTAAATTTTACTGCTGAGCGGCGATAAAATTTACCGCCGCGAGAGCCTTACCGCCAAATTTATCGCCAAGAGCCGCCGCCCTAAAATTTCTCAAATTGTATAAAATTTGCCGCGCCGCTACTTCGCGTCCTCGATATAATGCCCCACAAATTTTGAGAGATTATCAAGTATCTCGCCGCCCTTGCGGAAGCCCAGCGCGCAGCCTTCGTAGGCGAAAAACACCCCCGCTTGGTAGCTCTGGGCGCGCTCGTCTTTGTTTAGCTCGTAAAATTCCTGATATAAAAATTTCTGATTTCCGTAGTCGCCTCCGTTTTCCTCTATCTTTTTGCCGCCCGCGTCGAAAATCGCCACATTCGCCCCCTCGCGCGCCAAAAACGGCTTTTTGATCATCTTTTTGCCGATGATCGGCGAAAAGGAGCTTTGCAGCAGCAGCGGGTGGTTCGGATACAGATCCCACAAAATTTTCATAATCCCCTTGCTTTGGAAAAGCAGCGTGTATGCGGGATTTAGGATGATCGCCTTTTGATTTTGCACGATGTTTTTTAGCAGTATCGCAAGCTCGCCCTCCTCGATCGCGATCGCCTCCCAAGGGATCAGCTTAAACCAATACTCGTAGTTTTCGCCGTCAAAAAACACGCCCTCTTCGTCGTTAAATTCCACCTCGTCCACGTAGGCAAAGCGCGTCTTAAAGCCCGCATCCTCCGCGGTCTGCTGCAAAAGCTTCGTCGTCTTTTCGTCCTCGACGTTGCCCGCGACGCTGCTAAATAAAATTTTCCACCCTTCGTAAAATTTAGAAAAATCCTCAAGTTCGCCGTCAAGCACCACGAGTCGCTTGAAATTATCGCGCAGCGCGTCGTAAAGGTCGTTGAACTGGCTCGCCTCGTCCATGCCGTTTTCCTTGAGCATCGCCCACTGGATGATCGCTGTCTCAAATACCGCCGTGGGCGTGTCGGCGTTAAATTCTATCAGCTTGATTGGCTTGCCGTCCAGCCCACCCGCGAAATCGAAGCGCCCGTATAGGTGCCAGTGCACCTCGTTTTCCCAGCTTTGTTTGATGAGATCAACGAGATTGAAGGGGATGCCGAGCTCGTGGAAGAGGTTATTGTCGATGACGTGCTGCGCAGCCGCGACAAACATCTCGTATAGCTCGTTTGCGGCCTCATAATACGCATCCGCCTCCGCAGCGCTCACGCGTACGATCTCGTCGCTGACGTAAGGGGTCTCGTCTGCATCCGTGTGCCAGTAAAAGCCGAGCTTTTCGAGATATTCGTTGCTTAACGGCGTTATCTTTTTTAGTTGCATTTTTATCCTTTTTTTTAAAATTTTAACTCATCTGTGCCGCGATTTTTGCGGCTTTTGCTAGTTTTGATACACATACGTCTTCGCGTAAATTTCAAGCGCGCAAGGCGCACGGCAAAATTTAATTAGCGTAGATCATGCGCGGCGATCGTGCGTAAATTTAAGCCACGCGAGATGCGCGGCTAAATTTAAATGGCACGCAGACGACGCGGATCGGGCGCGGCAGAAGCGATGAAATTTAGCCGAGCTTCATCGTGCGCTTTTGCAAAACCTGCGTCAAATCAATGCCAAATTCGCGCAAATTTTAAAATTCTACGCTTTAAATTAAACTCGCCGCGCAGAGCCGCCGTATGTTTCAAAGCGTGTTTAGCCGCCGAAAAATCCGCCGCTCTTGCCGCTCTTGCTTCCGCCGAAAAATCCGCTCTTACCGCTTCGCGCCTTATCGTTTTGCTGCTTTGCTTGATTGAAGCTATTTACGCTTCTGGAGTAGGCGCTCGGGCTTTTGTAGGCGGTTTGGCGCTGGCTTTGATAGGCAGGGTTGTTAAATAGCTTGCCGCCGATCCACGAGCCGATGATGGCACCCGCAGCGCTTGCCAAGATTGCTTCGCCCAGGCTCATGCCGCCGCTGCTAAGCTGCGCGTTTTGGTTGGTTAAATTTGAAGTGCCGGCGTCGATTTTAGCGTTTTCCTCGGCCAGAAGGGCTTTGGTCTCCTCATCGCTTAAAATTCTCTCCGTGCCGTCGAGCGATTTTAAGATGATCTGGGTCTTTTCACTCGGAAATTCCTCTAAAATTTTATATTTTCCCGGCGCGACCTCTTCGAGCCGCACGAGCGCGCCTTCTTGCAGACGGACATTTTGCTCTTGCCCCCTATCGTCGCAGCCTGCTAACGAGCCCGCCATAACGAGCCCGAAGCCGCTTACCAGCGCATAGCTAGCGATTTTGCGTAGTTTCATTTAGATCCTTTCAGTGATTTTATATCTAGGCTTTGATTTATCAAAAGCTCGTTTCCCTCGACGCGGATAAACTCGCTCTTGCCGATGTTTTCGATGATTAAGCTTTGCGCTTTTGGGCGCTTTTTGCGTTTGAGCGATTTTACGAATTTTGCAAGGCTCGTCCATTCGCTACGATCGAAGGTTTTTTCTTTGATTTCGACATCGTAGGGTTTGGCTTCGCGGCTTTTGCTCGAAAGCAGCGGTTTGTCGAAAAACGACAAAAAATATCTGAGCTTCTCGTCGCGCTCTTTATACATAAGTTTGATTTCATCTTTTGAGGCGATTAAAATTTCCTCTTTTTCTTTGTGAAGCCTATCCTTATCGCTTTGCAGTGCTTCGATTTTACCTTTTAGCTCGGAGATTTCTTTGATGAGATAGTCGATGAAGCTTTGAGTGCCTGCTATGCCGCCCGTGCGCGAGCTTTTCGCAGAGTTTTGCGAAGCGGGCTCGCTTTGCATTTCATCATCTAAAAGCACGTAGCGTATGCCGCCGCTTTCCTCGGCGCGCAAGGAATTTCTGCGGATGCGGTTGTAGACGGCTTCTTTTGAAATTCCTAAAATTTCGGCTGCTTCGCCGATCGAGACTTTTTTCATACAAAGTTGCCTTTCAGCTTTGATACGCAATTATTGCGAAATTTGCCTAAAATAGGCATTAAACGCTTCGTTTACAAAGATAGATTCCGCCTTACCGCAGCTGGCGCGCGATAAAATTCCGCTCGCTTACGCCCGCTAGATATAAAATTTCGCTTCGCTCGCAAAAGCCGCGCAAATTATTTTTTTGCTAAGCTTTTAGAATTTTGGCCTAATAATGTTGCTTAATTAAGTATATTTTTTATACACTTACAAAAAATTTTAGTATTTCAAAGGAGGCGAAATGCCCGAATCGCCTAAATATAAAAAATCCGAAATTCGCTGCAAGCTCATTTTAGACGCGGCGCTGGAGCTGTTTTTAGCCAAAGGTTACGAGGCTACGAGCTTAAGCGATATCATCGAGCTTAGCGGCGGCTCGCTATCGTCGGTTTATAAGTATTTTGATAACAAAGAAAGCCTATTTTTGCGCATCATCGAACTGCAAAGCAAAAAGCTTGATGAGCGAATGAACGAGCGCATGCGAATCAATAAAGACCTAAAATTGCGCGAGTATCTGCAGGAGTTTGCAGGGATTTATCTGGAGTTTCTTTTTGCTCCGGAGGCGATAAAATTCTACCGGCTGATACTTTTCAGCGGCTTTAACGGAGCGCTTAGCGAGAGCCCAAAAATCTTTTTAAAAAGCGGCGTGCTAGGTTCGCCGAATGCGCTGGATGAGTATTTGGCGGCGCATGCGGACGAGTTTGCGCCTGGGCGCACGGCAAAAAGCCTAGCGCTATATTTTTGCTTTTTGCTTAGAGAGCCGCATTTTAGCAGGCTGCTGTTTTTCGACGAAAAGCTAAATTTCAAAGCGAGCGAGCTAATCAAGGATCGCATCGATATGTTTTTGCTCGGCGTAAAAAAGCGCTAATGGCGGAATTTTACAGCGCAAATTCCGCGTTTTTCGCACCTTTAAATTTTATGAGCGGTTTGGGACTTGGATTTTATAGCTTGGATTCTATCCGTTACCAAGCGCTATAAAATGCCACGTATCCCGCACTTAAAATTTTAATTCTATTGATGCAAAATTTTTGAAACGATTAGAGCTGAAATTTTTATTTTCTGTATTAAATTCTGTGCCGAAGTTAAAATTTCGTCGTGGAATTTCGCGCCGCTTGCCTGCGCCTTTAAATTTGCGCCACTCAGATTTTAAATTTAATAAAACCTCTTATAATCCCGCGAAATTTCAGATCAAAAGGATTAAAAATGGATTATGATATCATCGTAATAGGCTTTGGCAAAGCAGGCAAAACCCTTGCCGCAAAATCCGCCGCGCTAGGTAAAAAGGTCGCTCTCATCGAGCGCTCGCCGCAAATGTACGGCGGCACCTGCATCAACGTAGGCTGCATCCCGACCAAGCGACTAGTTACGGCGAGCAAGGAAGCTGGCTTCGTAAATTTCAGCGTGCTCGGAGAGTATTTCGTGCTGAGCATGCAGAAAAAGGACGAGCTCGTAGAGGCGCTGAGGGCGAAAAATTTAGCCATGCTAAAGGGAAGCCCAAATATCGATGTAATCGATGGCGAGGGCTCATTTACGAGCGCGAATTCCGTGCGCGTGCTAAGTCCTGACGGACAAACACGTGAAATTTCGGCAGAAACGATCGTCGTAAATACGGGCTCGAGGGAGGTCGAGCCTAGCTTTGAGGTAAGCTCGCAGATCGCTTATAGTAGCGAAGAAATTTTAAATTTAAAGATCCTGCCGAAGCATCTAGTAATCATCGGCGGCGGATTTATCGGGCTTGAGTTTGCCTCGATGTTTGCAGGGTTCGGCTCGAAAGTTAGCGTACTGATGCGATCGAAATTTATGAAAAACGAAGATGAGGACGTGGCTGCCAGCGTCAAATCCGCTCTGCAGGCCCAAGGCGTGGAGATTGTCGAGGGCTGCGAGTTTTTGAGTTTAAAGGGCGGCGAGCTGAAATTTAACCTCGCGGGCGAGAGCAGGCTGATCGCGGCGGATGCGTTTTTATACGCCCTCGGTCGTCGCGCGAATACGAATGACCTAAATTTAGCCGCTGCGTGGGTGCAGACGGACGCGCACGGCAATATCATCACGAATGAGCATTTGCAAAGCTCTACTGCTGGCATCTACGCGGCAGGCGACGTGCGCGGCGGCGAGATGTTTACCTACACGAGCCTGGATGATTTTAGGATCATTTTTAGCGCGCTTTTCGGGGACGGCGCGCGCACTACGAAAAACCGCGCACCGCATGCAAGCGTGCTGTTTACCCGCACGCCGCTAGCTCGCATCGGCCTTAGCGAACGCAAAGCAAGAGCGAGCGGGCGCGAGATCAAGGTGCTGAAGCTTTCGATGGCGGCGGTGCCTGGCGCCAAAGTTGTAGCGCACGACGAGGGAATGATGAAGGCGGTCGTGGACGCGGCTAGCGGCGAAATTTTAGGCGCGGCGCTTCACTGCGTAAACGCGCACGAGATCGTTAATGAGCTGGCGATCGCCATGGCGCTGGGCGCGAAGGCGGACTTTTTCAAAAATCAAATTTTTACGCATCCTAGCATCAGCGAGGCGCTGAACGATCTTTTCGGACAGTTTTAAATTTAAAATTTAATGGCGCTCGGGCTTGGCGATGCCTGAGCGCCGTGACGTAAATTTATTGCGAAATTTAATGCGCCGGAGCGGGTTAAATTTAGACTGGGTTAAATAATTTGAGTCTTTGCCACCAGCGCCTTTCTTGGTCGCTATAGCTTGGCACGCATCGCTTCATCCGCCGCTTGTAAAAAATAATTTCTAGGTTATCTTGGAATTGTTTTGAAAGAGCTGTGCGTAAAATTCTGTTAGCACCTATCGGTATGTACTAATCGCTTGTTGTTTAGAATTTCAAAAATTTATACTTTATGGATAGGCTCAAAATTTTATTTATCTCCAAAGATCAAATAGGCTAAATTTCTACTCAAATTCCCATACGCAACTACCCAGTATTCTCGTATGATATTTTTGATTTGCAAGTTATCGTCCAGAAAGTCGGCAAATGTTTTAATCCTATCTTTGTCTACCGCGCCCAGCTCTTCATCCTCTTTCTCAAACGAAGCGACAATTAAATGCAACAGAGCAATCTTGTCGTAGAAATTTAGTGTCTTGTTTTCTAGTAGATTTAGCATAGACGTAATTTTGCCAATGTCTGCTAATTCTAGCTCCCAATCTTGCTCATCTCCCGCCGAATCTAACCCCAAAAGCTTATTTAATTTTATTGCGCTTTCTTTTCTTACGAAATAATTAGTCATTTTATTGTCCTTTATAGATGTTTTTGCCGCGATACTTAGACGACTGCGCCATCTAGCAGCTTTTTGGAATTTTTCAAAGCCCATACGAAATTTTCGAGCTCTACGCAGTCTTTTAATTCAAATCCAAAATTTAACAAACCTACCGATAGGGCGTCGCCATCTTTTATGACATGCGCTATTAGATTGCCTTTATGTTCTATACTCACTTTATTTTCATATCTTGTAAATTTAAAGATATTTTCCGAGCATCTTCCGTTTCTTTTTGAAAATTTCTCAAACTGCTCCGCAAAATTCGGTCTTTGATTCCCATCTTTTAGCCATAATCCCCCAGCATATAGCGCCCATATAAGCTCGTAAAAATTGATATTATGCCGAGTCTCGGTAGCAGCGACTAAAAGCTTATTCGTTTCATGGTTGATCTCTATTAAAGCCTCTCTGTCCATATGCCAAATCTCGGCTACTACTTTTTCTCTATCCGGCACGGAGGCAATTAAAAATTCAAATTCATTTTTTATCATATTAAAATCCTATTTTTTTGTTTTTTACTACCTAATTTAATTTGAATGTTCTATCATTCGAGCCTAAATCGTATTTTTCCCATTCTTTTATGGCGTCTCGCGCCTTTTCTACTACGATATGCCAATTTGAATCCTCTATAATGGCGCGATCATCGGTTTCGTCTTTGGCTTGATAATTTTTTATAGCATCTCTAAATTCTTGCAATAATTCTATAAGTTTTGGCGGGAATCCTAAACGACAAGCCGCATTTTTTATAAAATCGTCGAAATCAAAATCATCAAAAAGCGTGCACATTAGCTCTGTATACGATGAAATATAGCCCTCTACGTTGTTCTCGTTCAGCCAATACATTTTTGCTGCTTTATGCTGGAAGCCTCTTCTATATTATCATAAATGCCCTTTACGCGGAATTCCTGTCCTTCTAAATTAAGCATCTATTTTTCTCCATAAATTTTGTATTAAATTATTTTGTCTAAATCAAATTTTATTCATTTCCACTCTTAATCTCTGCAAGCGTTAATTTTGCCAAAGGATTGATAAGCTTAGCGATGCAATATTTATTATCGCATGTAATCACGCTTTGGCGCTCATCTACTTTCATTGCGTTGGAGCAATTCGGGCACATTACATAGCCTTCGCCCAAATCAACGCCAATCGGAAAATTTAGCCCTCTCTGTTCTTTCAAAAATCTAAAAAATTCCTCTTTTGAAATTTTGATATTAGAAAATAATCGAAAAATTTCTTCTACCTTTTGCCTTATCTCGCCTTCTTTAAAAAATACGTTAGGAGCCTTTTTAAAATCTTCATCAAACTCAGAAAATCTACCCGTCATCATACCCAATTCTTTTAATGCCTGCTCTTTCGCTTTATTGGTTGCGCAATATTGCGATTCCAAATCGTACATCTTATAAAATTCATCGCAAAACAGCTCTATATCGCACCAATCGTATATGAATCCAGCTATTAAATAATACAATTCTTCATTTTGCTGCATATTTCACCTCATTTTAAATTTTTATCGCCATTTTTATCATTTATGGCTTTTATAATTTCATGCAATAGCTCGTTTTCGGCGGCATTTTTCTCATCCAATATTGACACGCCCATAGTCGTTGGAGTAATCTTAGATAAAAACAGATTTATAAGCTCTGTTTTTTCATCGATTCCGTATGACAATGTAACGATATCCAATAAATCGTGCCGCTCTATAAAACCATCAAAGATATCTTCTAATCGCGACGCTTTCTCTGCGTAGAAGAATATCCACTTTACGCCTATAAGAAAATCCGTTGGGATATTACTAAAGATATCTATCTTATCCATAAAGTGCGATCCGATAAGCAAATATATATCCGAGCTGCCTTTAGGCAAAGAGTCAAGCTCACAAATAGAGCCGATATTTTTATAATTTAGCATTTTATTCCTTGTCGCGCCGATTTTGCACCCTCTTTAGCCACTCTTTTTCAAATTTATAATATTTCTCAAGCTTTTTATTCTTTTCTATTTGATTCCACTTTTCTATCTCGGCATAATCTTGCAGTTCGCCTCCGCATTTAGGGCAAACCCTCCTATCTTTAACGTCCGAGAAATTATAAAATTTAAGGCACCCTTTGCAGCGCATAAATTTAGGATAATATTTTATGCTTTTTTCGGAGCGAAATGCGAGATATGCAAAGAAAACGCACGCCGCAAAGCATAAAATTCCTATGATGATACGCAGATACGCGCTATCAAATTTTACCGATGCCATAAAGCCGGGTTTTATATCGACTTTCCCTAATAGAGCGGCCGCCAGTCCCCATGCAAAAAAAGCAAAAAAGCCGATTAACGCGAAATTTCTATTTAGCATTTTTATATATTCCTCGTATAACAAATCAAAATTTCATCGCTTTTTAAATTTACGCTTTTTAGGCTTTGGAGCTTTAGCGCTTTGATGAGGAGCGTTTCTTCGCCAGTAGTCGCCGTCATTATACTCTGTAAGCTTTTTGCCGCAGTCCGGGCAAATTTGATCGGTATCTTTGACGTCCTCGTATCGGTAAAATTTACCGCAGTCTGCACACCACATATACTCCGGGTATCTTTTTATGTTCTTTTCAGAGCGGAAGGCGAAATAAAAGCTAGAAATACCTATTACTATAAATGCGATTGCGGGCAATACCCATAAAATACCTGCATCATCAAATTTAATATATTTCTCGCCTATCTTTACATGTTTATGTACCGTAAAATTTATAAGATATAAGAAGCACATTATGCCTGTCAAAAAAGCGGCAATTCTATCTAGCATTGCGCTGCTCCTTTTCCTTATGATCTGCTTCATTCATAGCGTTTTGCGCCATACCGTCTGATCCTTAAATTTTGGCTCTATGAGATAAATTTTATTCCTGATCGTTTTAAATTTCTCATATAACAAACCTGCAATATTGCAAAATCAAAGTATAGTCTTCGCTATAAAATTTTACCCTATTTTTTCTATTGTAGATACTCATACTTAGCAGATATTTGGCGAAATTTATGTAATCCTTCGTACTAGGAAAATAAAGCGTAACGCTTTGGTAGAATGTTTTAAAATTCAGCTCAAATTTATACTTATCCATATCATCCGTTATATAACACTCCGTTTCGTCCATTTTAATAAATTCCTCTATATCTATGCATAGTTGAGCGCTATTTTTTGCAAATCGCGCTCCTCCCACCCAATATTCATAAGGAAAAAGCTCTAGGTATGAGACCCTTTCATTATACGATGATGTTAAAATGTTTTTTGCGAAATAATACATAGCCAAATTCGTAGTAAAACCCAATACCACAAGCTTTTTGTTTTCTAGAATTTTAATATCTAATTTATGATATTCATGTCCCATAAGTTCCTCATCGATAGTTAGAGGATCGTCTTTTATATAAATTTTATTCGGTAGCACTGATTTATTCTCCTTTTGCGCACTATACCGTTATTCATCGAGCGCCATTAAATATGATCCCAATCCCTTTGATTGCGGAGTATAATAACTCTTTTCCACCTAAATTGAAGCTATTTGTGTTCATATTTTCTCCAATATAAGTTCCGCCGAGCCCTCCTCAAGCGAATTATACTCATCCAGATGTATATGCGAATGTTTCGGCGCGGAATCTTGCGCTAAAGTAAGCAAATGCCTGGCAAGAGATATAAGTCCGCTTTTATTTGCCCTTATAGTAACTTCGTTTCCTAAAGCATCGACAGAGATCACAAAGTCCTTTTCCCATTGTAGCTGCAGTCCCTTTTCTGCGCAATAGTCTAATGTTTTTATAACATACTGTCCCATATATCGCCGATACTCCTTTCTAAATTTAATCGGTTGCCGAATAAAATTTACCTCATCCATCGGCTAATCAATCTCATAATATTTCTAGAAAAATTATATCTAAAATAAAAATGAAGGGGGTCGGAATAACTAAATTTAAGACAGGTGGTGCGCGCGAAAATGAAGTGGATTAAAATTTGAAAACAACTTAAGCAGGAATTAAAGAAAAATAGAAAGAAGTGATTATAACTTAAAAATAGCTTAAGTGGTGGTCCCGATTGGACTCGAACCAACGACTTCCACCATGTCAAGGTGACACTCTACCAACTGAGTTACGGGGCCAAAAAGAAACGGCAGTATATCAAAAAAATCTCTCAATAGCAAGCAAATTTTAATTTTTCGTAAAATTCTGCCGAAATTCTATACCAAGATTTCGCCGTGACGTAAAACCCCGTCGAATTCTACGCGAAATTTCACGATCTTGCCGCAACTCCGCGTGGAATTTCATCCCATTACTAAAATTTCTCAATCCCGCGTGAAATTTTATCGCGCTTGCGCGGCGTTCGCGTGTTTTGCCCCAGCAGCCTATTCTGCTCCGCTTTGTTTTATCTAGTCGCTTTGCTTCACCCCGCTTTATTTTCATCTGCTCGCCTTGCCTTGCCCTGTCTTATTTCGCCCGCTCGCCTCGCTCCGCCTTGCGCCCGGCTAAGACGTCCAAATTTTTTCATTCAGCCTTAGAATTTTTACGATTTGCAGCATCGTGTCCAGATCAGCTTTGATATCCTTTGCGATTCGAGCATTAAGTATCGGCTGATCCAAGCTCGGCTCGAAACTATCGGCGCCGCGAGCTATCGCTATGTAAATTTTATCTTGCTTGAAACTCAGTGAGATATCCGATTTCACGAGCTGTTTAAGAGATAAAATTTTCTCCATCATCGCAGGCGTCAAGACATACATAGCCGCCACCGTATCGCTTGCGTAAACCGAGAAATTTGCATTGAAATCCGCGTTATCTATCGGGATTTTGCGATCGCTCCATAGCCCGCGCGGCAGCCCCGAAGGCGGCAAATCTATGCCTGCGGGCGCCGCCGCATCCGAGAAAACAAAAACGTCGGAGCGGATTTTTTTATTAAAATTTGCCACAAAAAAGGGCCCCTCGAAAAATTTAAAGTATCTTTTTTTAAAAAAGGATGAAATTCCCCTGCTGACGTCCTTTTCCAGCCTTATATCGCAAAACATAAAATCCACTCCGTCCACGTTTGCGCAAACCAGATCATCCGCGCGAAATCTATCAAATCCGTCAAATATCTCGCTTGCTCTTACCTCTTTTTCCTGAAAAAGCGCGCCCATTTTATACGAAAAGCCCAGACTCTCGATATAGGGCTTGAGATAAAGCTCTTTGTAGCGCATCAAAAACCGCTTGGTTTTGCGCTCGAAAATCCACTCGTAAAATTCGTCCCGCATGGCGATTATTGCTAAAATAGACATGACCAAAAAAGATAAGCTTTCTATGCCAAGATCGAGTTTGGGAAAATCGAGAAAGATGATTATCAATGCGAGCGCAAGCATCGGACCGAAAACCACGAACGCTACGAGGTAACTTAAAATTTTCCAAAGCTTGCGACTTTTCTTGAGCCGTTTACGCTGCTTTTCTAAATCTATGACGGTTTTAATATCCACGCCCAACCTCTATTTATTAAATTTAACGGCACAACCTTACGGCACAGCATAAATCTGCACCAGATATGGCGCAATAGGCGCACGCTGTTTTAGAGCCACTAAATTTTACGGCTGCTTGCGCGAGCCGCGCGCAGTGAAATTTGCCGCCACGCTCAACTTGTAGCATAAATCCCGTGATTAAAAAATTTATTTCAGCAATTCGTTTGCATACGCTCGCACGCTCGTATCCACCGCCGCAAGCGCTTCTGCGTCCGTCACGCTAGGCGAGTTAAATTTCTCCGCGCACTTTAGCACGACGCGCGCAATGTCGGTGAAGCGGCACCGCTGCTGCAAAAACGCATTTACGCCCGCTTCGTTTGCGGCGTTGATGACGACGCCGAGATCGGGGTTTGCTAACAGCGCGTCTTTGAGGGTAAAGATTTGAAATTTCATCTCGTCGATCGGTTTAAGCTCTATCGGTCGCAGCGCGCACAGATCCACAGGTGCGGTGATCTGCTCCCGTACGTCGCCACTAAACATCGCGTGCGCGATGGCTAGCCGCATATCGGCCCTGCTAATATGCGCCGTCGTGGAGCCGTCTGCGAATTCGACTAGCGCGTGGATCTGCGAGGTGCGCTCAATGAGCGCATCGATCTCGCGCATGCCGTAGAGCCAAAACGCCTCGATCACCTCAAAGAGCTTATTCGCCATCGTGGCGCTGTCGATCGTGATCTTCGCGCCCATCTTCCAGTTGGGGTGTTTGAGGGCGTTTTGCGGCGTGAGCGAACCCAGCTGCGTTAGCGGAACGTCGTAAAACGCGCCGCCGCTAGCCGTGATGATTAGGCGCGAAACGGGGATTTTGGCATTGCTAAGCAAAAATTTCAGTCCAAAATGCTCGCTGTCGATCGGGTAAATTTTATCCGTTTGCAGAAATTTCCCGCCGACGACGAGGCTTTCTTTGTTGGCGAGACATAGCCTCTTTCCGAGCTCTTGGGTTTTTAGGCTCGGCATCATACCTGCAAAGCCTACGAGAGCGTTTACGACGGTCGTGCTTTTGCACTCTGCAAGCATTTGTAAAATTCCATCCGCGCCGCAAAATACGCGCTCGTGATCCACCTCGCTTTTCTGCTGCGCGTCCGCGATACAGACGAGACGAGGATGAAATTTTGCGATCTGTTCGTTTAAAAGCTTGATATTGCGCCCGCAGCTAAGCGCTTCGATCATACTGCCGCTGCGCGCGGCTACGTCTAGGGTGTTTGTGCCGATAGAGCCCGTGGAGCCTAAAACTACCATGAATAGACTATCGCCATCGCGATTGCGCCGAACATATAGCCGTCGATGCGGTCTAAGATCCCGCCGTGCCCCGGAAAGAGCGCGCCGCTATCTTTAAGACCCGCCGCGCGTTTTAGGTAGCTCTCAAACAGATCGCCGAACACGCCAAAAATTGCTATGATGATGGTTTTTCCTAAAATTTCAAGCGGTGGCATATTGGTAAAGATGCGCGCATAAATGAGGCTAACGATAAGCGCGAGCGCAAGACCACCTAGCACGCCTTCTACGGTTTTATTTGGCGAGCTAGCGCTTAGCGGAGTTTTGCCAAAGGCTCTTCCGATAAAATATGCGCCGCTATCGCTAGCTACGATAATAAAGATCAGCCAAACGAAGTGAAAAACTTCCCCGAAATCATCATAGGCCGCCCACATAAAAAATATCGGCGCAACGGGATAGATGAAAGGAAGCGTGATCTTTAGGCTGGGGCCCTTGGTAAAGGCTACGACAGAGGCGACGCATAGGATCATCAGGATGCTAACTTTTAGCGCTGAGACGAATGGCTCATCGGTCTGCGTAAATGGTAGCAGCGCAAAAAACGCGATCGCCAGCGCGAGCCACTTTTTGCTAGTTTCCTCTAGACCCCATAACTTGAGGCTTTCAAAAAACGCCAGCACGAGTATCAACGCAAATACGGCGAAATTTAGCCACCTAGCGTTTATGAGAATTAGAGCCAAAAATACGGCGAGTAAAATGCTTGCCGTGATTATTCTTTGCTTCATAGAATTTCCTTGGAATTTATTTTGAGCAATTATATCGCAAGCTCGCTTATTACGGCTTTAAAACGCTGATTGTTTTAAAATTTACGTAGTTTACAAATGCACCTTCGTTGATTTTGACATTTTGACGTTTGGTGTAATCGACGAGATATTTTCCGCTGCCGCTTGCACTGAAGCTCACGCAAATTTTAGCAGCAAATTCAATCACCTCTTCGCTTAGACTTTGCTTATTTGTCTTTACGATGACGTGTGCGCTTGGAATATCCTTAAGATGAAACCAATAGTCGGATTTGGAACTATTTTTTAGTAAGAGCTCATTGCCTTTTTCGTTTTTACCGACGCTGATTTTAAAATCCCCTAGATAAAAGCTCGCTACATATTCGCTATTTTTTTCCTTGCTTTTTTGCCTAGTTTGCGTGCGCTTAGGCATTAGAATTTCGATCTCGTGTGCGTCCTGTGCGGCGAGAATGAGCGATTTTAAATTCTCGTAAAACGCGAGTTTCTCCTTTAAATTTTGCTCTTCGATATGGATATTAGCAGCCTTTTGGCGCAGACGCTTCGCCTCGGAGTAAAGCTCGCCCAAAGCGGCGCTTGCAGGCTTTTGCAGCTTAAATTCTACCGCCTCTGCGTCTCCTTTTTGCAGCATAAATTCTCGCGCGCTGGTTGGAATCTTATAGATATTTTCTTTTAGCAAGGCGGCTTTCGCACCTAAAAGCTCGGCGCTTCGCAGTAGTTCGGCGCTACTTTGCAAAGAGCTTAGAGCTTCGCGCACCGAGTCTAGCTTTTTATTTAGCGCCGTGATTTTTGCGGATTTGAGCGAGTTTAAGCGATCCGCATTTAGCGCGTTAAATTCCGCGCGAAAAAATGCCCTAAAGTCCAAAATTTTTGGCACGGGGGCTTCTTTAATATTTGCAGGCGGTAGGTGGCGGAGTTTTCTTCCTACTTTGATCTGCCTAAATTCCGTTTCGAAGTGCCGCAGTGCCTCTAAAATCACATCGTTTTCATCAGTGATTATTACGTTTGTAAAGCGCCCGGTAAATTCGAAGTAGATATTTGAGCTTTGGGTTTTGTAGCTTGCGTTTTGGCTTACGCTAAGGCATAGAATTCTATTATTTTCTGGCACGCTAACGGAGGTGATGCGCGATTTTACGAAGCGCTTAGCAAGTAGCACGTCAAAGGGCGCCGCGTAAACCTTACCTTCGGTAAAAGCGTCATTTTCGTGGATATTGCAGCCTGATTTATTCATATCGAAAAACAGCGTCTCGTTGCCGTCAAAGCAGACTTTAAAAAGGTTATCTCCTACGCGCTTAATGTGCGAAAGAAAGCGTTTGGCGCGTAGATACTCGCAAATTTGAATTAAGTTTTGATACTTCATATGCGTTAAAATTTCTCTTTATGGATTTTGCTTAAATTTAACTTCTGCAGATCGTGAGGGCTCGGGCTGCGCTGCGGTACGCCGAGGGCCAGTATCGCTTCTGCTTTGAAATTTGGCGGAAAGCCCAGCGCCTCGCGCAAAAACTCCTCGCAGCTGCGTCCATCCGCAGCGGTGCGCAATCTTACCTGCACCCAGCAGCTACCGAGATTTAGCGCGCTTGCGGCAAGGTGCATGTAGCCTAACGCTACCGAGCAGTCCTCGATCCAGACGTCCTGTTTCTGTTCATCTGCGATCACGACGATCGCGGCCGCGGCCTGTTTTAGCATATTCGCTCCGCTGCTGCGGCACGCGCTTAGCCGCTCAAGCATCCGTTTGTCGCGCACGAGGATAAACTCCCATGGGCGGCGTGCATGCCCCGACGGCGCAAGCAGGCCCGCTTTTAAAATTTTATCCAGCGCCTCGTCCTCAAGCGGCCCCTGCGCGTATTTTCTTACGCTTCTGCGGTTTGCAAAAATATCTAAAATTTCCATCGTCTCGCTCCTTGCGGCTCAATTATACATAAAATTGCAAAAATTTATGATTTTTTAGCTAAAATCGCGCAAATTTAACCGATACGAAGGAGATTTTATGAAGCAGACGATCACGGAGAAAATTTTTAGCGAGCACGTGGGCGAAGCAGTTTTTGCGGGACAGATCATCGAAAGCGCCATCGATATGGTCATCGGCAACGACATCACGACGCCGATTTCGATCAAGCAGTTCGAGCTTAGCGGCGCAAAAAAGCTCGCCAACCCGGACGGCTTTGCGATCGTGATGGATCACTATATCCCTACGAAAGACATTCTAAGCGCAAACCAAGCTAAAATTTCACGCGAGTTTGCTTACAAGCACGATTTGAAAAATTATTTCGACGAAAAAGATATGGGTATTGAGCATGCGCTGATGCCTGAAAAAGGGCTCGTAGTGCCCGGCGACGTCATAATCGGTGCGGACAGCCACACCTGTACTCACGGCGCGCTGGGGGCATTTGCGACGGGTATGGGCAGCACCGATCTAGCTTTTGCGATGATAACGGGCAAGAATTGGTTTAAAGTACCGCCTACGATCAAAGTGATCTTTCGCGGCAAGCCCGCACCGCACATCTACGGCAAGGATCTGATCTTGGAAGTGATCCGCCTCATCGGCGTGGACGGCGCGCGCTATAAGGCTTTGGAATTCTGCGGCGACGCGCTGGAGTATCTGGATATGGATAGCAGATTTTCGCTTTGCAATATGGCGATCGAAGCGGGCGGTAAGAGCGGTATCGTCGCGGTCGATGAGATCACGAAGGAATTTTTGGCGGATAAAAGCTTGCGCGCCGAGCCGAAATTTCACTACTCCGACGAGGGCGCGAACTATGAGCAAATTTTGCAGATCGACGTTAGCAAGCTTGATCCGGTGATCGCCTATCCGTTCCTACCTAGCAACGGCAAGAGCGTGCGCGAGGCGGTGCGCGATGACATCGCCGTCGATCAGGTCTTTATCGGCAGCTGTACCAACGGCCGCCTGAGTGATCTGCGGATCGCGGCGCAAATTTTAAAAGGTCGCAAGGTCGCGCGCAAAACCCGCCTCATCATCACGCCTGCGACGCAAAAGATCGCTTTGGCCGCGCAAAAAGAGGGGCTGTGGGATATTTTCGTCGAGGCAGGCGCAGTCGTGAGCAACCCGACCTGCGGCGCGTGCCTGGGCGGATATATGGGGATTTTGGGCGTGGGCGAGCGCTGTATAAGCACGACTAATCGAAATTTCGTCGGCCGCATGGGAGATCGCAGCAGCGAGGTGTATCTGGCAAACTCCGCCATCGCCGCAGCTAGCGCCGTCGCAGGCAAGATCGCCGATCCGAGGGATTTATAGGTTTAAGATTTGAATTTTAACAATAATTTTGTTTTCTATGTGTGATCTTAATGGGTTTATGGGTTTACCTGAACGTGGCTAAATACCAATCACTATAAACGCTGCAAAAAGTTATATGTATAGCGGAGGTGCGGTAGTCCGGTAAAATAAAAGCAGACTGCAACCAAACGCAAAACGCGCTTCAAAACCAGAAATTAGATCGCCTTATAATTACCAAAAATACACAGATTTTGTTTGCGAGTAACGAAATTTGAGCTTGCTCACCATAAAAGCCGCGATCGTTGTGCCTATAAATACGCGATCGGTATCAGCCCTTGAAACGAGTTGGTTGCCGTTGAGATTCGTAAACTCGCAGTATGAGTAGCCGCTAATAGCCATACTCAAAAGAAAAGCTCCAAAAGCTCACCGCCCCATCGCACCCATAACCGCCCGGCTGCCGCTGAAAATGCTGAAAGATATCGTCACAATAATAGCAAGATAATCATCCCTCACCTGACGTTTTAGGAATTTAAGTCCAAAAAAATATCTGTGCATTTATCCCAAAAATATGACTGTCAAATTTAAAATTGAAAGGTGAAATTATAGTTAATTATTAATCAAATGCTATTAAATATACCGGCTTTAATTGATAATATTTTTTTCCGAAACCCAAAACCTGTAATTATCTATTTCACTTTCGTTCCTATCCTTGGATGCGACCTCAAGCCAATATTTACCGTCTGATTTCACTTTTACTAGAATATTTTTAAATTTTATCGCCAGACCTGACTTATCGTCTAA
Organism: uncultured Campylobacter sp.; assembly: GCF_937959485.1. Classification (NCBI taxonomy): domain Bacteria; kingdom Pseudomonadati; phylum Campylobacterota; class Epsilonproteobacteria; order Campylobacterales; family Campylobacteraceae; genus Campylobacter; species uncultured Campylobacter sp. The sequence continues at coordinate 176,933 of NZ_CALGPY010000005.1, read as the reverse complement.
TATACAAGTGTATTTTATAAACTCTATATCTTCGCTTGCTTTACTTTGGCATTTGATATTTAAATTTAGAATATACTCTGGAATATTGTCTTTTCGAATGTCGAGATCGATTTGGTAGTTTGCTAAACCTACAGCCCTCACAAAAAATCCACTAGCAGATGACAAAAGTACGAAAACAACAAAGGATAATACAAACAGTATATACCGATATGAGAATTTTTTACTAATTTGAAGAAATCTTATCATAAAAGAAAGAAGCACCATAGGAATTACTACAAGGATGTAGTCATCTGTATAGTTAAAATAAATAACTAATAATATCAGCAAATCAGAGATAAATATTAAAAGGGCGGCTAGAAGAATATCGCTCAGTTCATCTTTATTATCTCTCCAAAATTTATAGGAAAATGATAACAAAAATATTGCATGTAAAGTCAAACATATCTTAAGCAAACAACCTGCATCTCTAATGTGCTCATACGAAGAAGATGATAAATTTAATTTATCATGAATAACCGGTATAAAAGTCATTAGCAATATCATACTGAAATCTATTCCCATAAAACATAGCTTAACCTTATTTTTACTTTCGTACCAGCCTCTAAATAAAAAGTAATTTTGTAAAAATACAAGAATATATAAATATAAAGTTAAAGATATACCGATAGCAAAAACTGCAACTAAAGATATAGGTATGCTTCCTATAGAAATTTCCGGTACTCTTTTTAACTCTAAAAAATATGGTATACAAAGAAGCGCTCCAAAAACTACAAAATTTAATACAGAAAATATTTTATATTTTATACCTTTTGCTATGATTTCTTTCGCGTCACTTAACATAGAATTTGAAAGATGGCTTATATATGTTTTTTTATCTTTGATAAATTTATCCGGTAAATTATTATAAATTCTATATATTTCACCCTCGTTTTTAAGAAATTTTATATAAAGTTTCTTTTTGTCCTCAATATCTATACTTTTTATTGATTTTTTAACAATTTCTTTTTGTATTTTTAATATTCTAATAGATTTAATATATTTTATGATAATGCCTCTAAACATAATTTTATTTGTATAATAAATATCTTTTTGTTCTAAAATCAGTAAATGTTGTTCTATTTCATCAATAAGATCGCGAGCTGTATTAGATAAAATTTTAAAATCTTTTCGTTTTGTAAATTTTTGTAGAAAATTGATGGCTCCATTAGTTCTATTCATACACTTGACATATCTCGACTCAAATACGTCTATTAAATATTCTTCCTCGCTAGAAAAATTTGAATTTTTTAATTTGTCAAGAGTTCTACTAATTTTCCAAATACATGACTTATTATTATAGACATTAGCTAGCGCCTCATGTATATTTTCTATTTCAGTCTCTACTTGCTCTAAATCCTTATAGGTAAAATTCCTCTCAAACATAAAAATTATTCCTTATTTAAATTTTTAAAACTACGATACCTACCGATTTTAAATTTCTACGCATCCAAAATCGCTCCGTTGCTAGCGTTCGTTACCAGCTTGCGATACATTCGCAACCAGCGATACGGCAGCGGTTTTTCAAGCGGCTTAAATTTAGCCCTGCGTTCGGCTATCTCAGTCTCGCTTAGGCGCACGTTGATCGCGTATGTATCCACGTCAATGTCGATGATGTCGCCGTCTTGCAGCAGCCCGATCATGCCGCCCTCGGCCGCTTCGGGACTCACATGCCCGACGCTTAGCCCTCTAGTCGCACCGCTAAATCTGCCGTCCGTGATCAGCGCCACGTCTGCACCCAGCCCTCGCCCCATGATTAGACTCGTAGGGCTTAGCATCTCCTGCATGCCGGGACCTCCGCGCGGCCCCTCGTAGCGGATGACGACCACGTCGCCTTTGCCGACTTTACCCTTCGAGATGCCCTCTATCGCCTCGTCTTGACTGTTAAAGCACACGGCCTTGCCGCTAAATTTGCGCTCGCCGATGATGCCCGCGGTCTTGACGACGCAGCCCTGTTCGGCTAAATTCCCAAACAAAATCGCCAGCCCGCCGACCTGCGAGTAGGCGTTTTCGACCTTGCGGATGACAGATTCGTCTTTTATGGCGCTAGCTCCGACGCGCTCGCCTAGGCTTTCGCCGCTTACCGTTAGCGCATCTAGACCCAGTAGCCCGTTGTCGCGGCGCGAAATTTCGTTTATCACGGCGCTTAGTCCGCCCGCGCGGTCGATGTCCTCCATATGCACGTTTGGCAGGCTCGGGCTGATTTTGGCTATGTGCGCGATCTTGCGGCTGATATCGTTGAGCCCCGCGATCTGTAAATTTACCCCCGCTTCGCGCGCGATAGCCAGGATGTGCAGCACGGTGTTGCTGCTACCGCCCATCGCCATATCGACGACTAGGGCGTTTTGGATCGATTTTTCGTTCACGATATTGCGGATTTTATATTTTTCATCGAGCGCGATTTGGCAAATTCGTCGCCCCGCCTCGCGGATAAGCGCCTCGCGCTCGGGAGTTAGCGCAGGCACGGTGCCGTTGCCTTTTAGCGCGATACCCATCGCTTCGCACAGCGTATTCATCGAGTTTGCCGTAAACATCCCCGAGCAGCTGCCACCGCTCGGACAGGCGGCGCACTCGATCTCTTTTAGCTCCTCGGCGCTGATCTCTTTGGTTTCAAATTTACCCACCGCCTCAAACGCAGTCGCAAGGTCGATCGGCTCACCTTTTTTGGTGTAGCCCTTTTTCATCGGGCCGCCGCTAACAAAAACCGTCGGCACGTTCACGCGAAGCGCGCCCATCACCATGCCGGGCACGATTTTATCGCAGTTTGGCATACATACGAGCGCGTCTAGGGCATGCGCGTTCATCACCGTTTCTATGGAGTTTGCGATCAGCTCGCGGCTAGGCAGGCTATAAAGCATCCCGCTATGCCCCATCGCGATGCCGTCGTCCACGCCGATGCAGTTAAACTCAAACGGCACGCAGCCGTTTTTGCGGATCTCGTCTTTTAAAATTTCGGAGTATTTGTTGAGGAAAAAGTGCCCCGGGATGATCTCGATGAAGCTATTTGCCACGCCGATGAAAGGCTTTTCAAAGTCCTCATCCTTTAGTCCGGTCGCTCTTAGCAAGCTTCTGTGCGGCGCGCGCGTATAGCCTTTTTTGATGATGTCGCTTCTCATTTTATGTCCTTGAATTGAAATTTTCTCCATTTTAGCATAAAATTTTACCGCTGCGGGACATTTTGAATTTTGTGCATTAAAATTTAAAACCGGACTATTGAGCTTAATCAAACCGAATCACTCCTATTTTTGATATAATTGCACATCGATTATCAAAATCTTGCCGTTTGGCAGGAATGAAAAGAGGAGAAGATGCAAAGAAGAAATTTCTTAAAACTAACGTCTGCGTTGGCGGCTAGCGGGCTTGCTAGCCCTCTTTTTGCAAAGGAGACTTTTACTATTTACGGCGCGCCCGCGATGCCTAGTCTCATCATAGGCGTTGCGTGCATACAGGGGCAGATCGGCAAAAAATACGACGCGAAGCTTGAGCTTTGGCGCGATCCCGATCAGCTGCGCGCAGGCGTGGCAAACGGCGAGTACAAGGTCATGATGAGCCCTAGCAACGTGGGGATGAACCTCGCAAATCAGGGGCGCAAGATCGGTATGGTAAATATCCTCACCGAGGGGCTAAATTTTGTGATGAGCAAGGGCGAGAAGATAACGGAATTTGCTCAGCTGAAGGGCAAAAAGATCGTAATGCCTTTTAAAAACGACATGCTAGACATCATCGTGCGAGCCATAGCGAAAAAGCAGGGCATTAGCGGACTAAACATCGACTACACCGCTAGCCCCGCAGAGAGTGCGCAGCTGTTTTTGGCCAAGGACTACGACGTCGCAATCACGGTGGAGCCGTTAGCAAGCGCCATGATCTTAAAGGGCAAAGTATCGGGTATCGCCGTGCAACGAGGAGCAAATTTAAGCGATATGTGGGCGCAGGCGTTTTCGGTAAAGCCCATCATCCCGCAGGCTGGCATCATCGCAGATACCGATTTTTACGTCGCGAAAAAGGCGGATTTTGAAATTTTAAACGCCGATTTGGCAGACGCGCTTGCGTGGATCAAAGCGAACAAACAAAGCGCCGCGGCGATCGGGACGAATTTCTTTCCCGCGCCGCCGCCTGCGATATTTATGAGCATCGATACGTCGAATTTGTGCGTCAAAAAGCCTAGCGAGATCAAAGACGAGCTTTTGAAATTTTATGAAATTCTGATGGAATTTAACCCTAAGCTCCTCGGCGGCGCGATGCCTAAGGACGAATTTTTTCTATGCTAAAAATCGATAAAATTCGCAAAGCTCAAAACCCCGCGTTTTACGTCATAGACTATCTGTGGGGCGGCTTTGCGAGCCTAGGGGCGGTGTGCTTTTTTATAGCCGTTTGGCAGGTGGCGAGCGAGGCTTACGGGCCGCTTATTCTTCCGGAACCCGCGACTGTTTTTTCTAAGGCGTGCGAAATTTTAAAAAATTTCGCCGCAAACGATCTGGCCTTATCGCTTAAGCGCGCGCTTGCAGGCACCTTCCTCGCGCTTTTTGCGGGGATTTGCAGCGGGCTTGCGGCCGGGTATTTCAAAAGCCTGCGAGCCTTTTTAAACCCGCTAATTACCGTACTTCTCTCGACGCCGCCCATCGTTTGGATCGTGCTTGCGATATTTTGGTTTCATTTCGGCGATACGAGCGTGCTTTTTACCGTCGTTATCGTCGTCGCGCCGATGACTTTTGCGTCCGCGGCGCAGGCGATGGCTAGCGTGAGCGCCGAATACACCGAGCTTTTCGACAGCTACAAAAGCCCAATTTTAAAAAAACTGCGCTACCTCTACGCGCCGCACCTAATCGAGCGGCTGCTCCCTGCGATCTACGTCGCGGTCAGCAACGGCGCGAAGGTGCTTGTGATGGCGGAGCTTTTGGGTGCTAACGACGGCATCGGCGCAAAGATCGCCGAAGCGCGCGTAAATATCGATACGATCGAGGTCATGGCGTATGTGTGCCTAGTCATAGCCTTTACGGCGCTTTTCGATTATCTCGTGACCAAGCCGCTTGAAATTTTACTGATGCCGTGGAGCAGATGATGCTAAAAATTTCAAATCTGCGCTACGAAATTCTGCGCGACGTTATAATTTCCGATTTTTCGCTGCGGCTGCGTGCGGGCGAAGTAAAGACGCTTTTTGGCCCCAGCGGCTGCGGCAAGACCTCGCTTTTGCGGCTGGTCTGCGGGCTGGAGGATAAAAAAAGCGGGCAGATCGAAAACGGCTTTAAGAAAATCAGCTTTTTGTTTCAAGAAAACCGCCTGTTACCAAACCTCACGGCGCTTAAAAATATCGAAATTTTTAGCCCCGCGGGCATGAGCGAAATTTACGCCCTCGCCGCAAAGATCGGGCTAAGTCCGAGCGATCTGAATAAATTCCCGCGCGAGCTAAGCGGCGGCATGCAAAAGCGCACGGCATTTTTGCGCACGATCCTTAGCGGCTGCGATCTAGCGCTGCTTGATGAGCCGTTTGTGGGTCTGGATCGCGATCTGCGCGGCGTGCTGATCGAAATTTTAGTATCAAAGATCGAACGTGAGGGACTTGCCTGCCTTTTAGTGACCCACGACCGCTTCGAAGCTACACGCCTAAGCTACGAGATCATCGAGCTTGATCCCAAAGGGATGGGGCTTAGGCGCGTCGTGAGGCTTGATGAGCCGCTAAGCGCGCGCGACGATCGGTACGAAGAGCGCGTGGTAAGCGAGCAATTCGGGGGAGTGAGCTATTATGAGTAGAAATTTTATCTTTGGTGCGCGTAAGCAGGGAGACTCCGCACAAAATTTGAACTTACGTTGCAGCCTAGGTGCGAACAAGCGGGGCTTTGGCGTGCATCGCGATCCATGCGTATGCAACCACAGGCTTCTGTTGGACGCTAGATGCGACGATTTCGGCGCATGCAAGCATGGGTTCTTACAAAGTATTAGATGTCGCGATGTCGGTGCGTGCGGACACAGGCTCTTGCGAGATACTAAATGTTATGATTTCGTTGCTTGCATAGACAGGCTCTTTCGGGACATCGGGCGCTGCGATCTTAGCGTAAGCGGATATAGCCTTTCGCAGGACGCCTGGCACCGTCGTTTTATCGCACCAAAATATGGGCTGCGCAGCCGTTTGAGCTGCGATTATAGCGTGAGCGTGCTCTTGAACGGCGCAGTGCGCTGCGGTTTTGCAGCACAAAATTCGTCGAAATCTAGCAGAGATATGTACTGCGGCTCTAGCGCGAGTACTTACTTACGGCGCGTTAACGCAAACCGAGATACCCGCTCACGCCGTGACTCCAGCGCGAGTGCTAGCTTGCGACGCAGCTCTAACGCGAACGATCCTTTGCAGCGCGTATCCGACCGCCCCGCTCGTGCCGCCTGCCCGCATTGCAGATTTGGTACGAACCCAGACGCCCGTCTGCGTTGTGGATTTGGCGCAGATTATTTTAAAAATTCAGGCGGAATTTCTACGCGAAATTTCAAAAATTCCGCTCGCAGCTTGGAAGCGGAACCCGTGCAAAGTTTCAAAAATCAAAATTCCGCACATGGCTTCTCACAAAACGGCAGAAGCGCCGAGCCAAATTCTGCACAAGGCTTCTCGCAGAGCATTAAAAATTCCGAGCAAAATTTACCGCTAAACCTCTTACAAAGCGCCAAGAATTCCGATCAAAGTCAAAATTCCAAACCCGCCTCCGCGCAAAGCTATGCCGAGCCAAATTCTGTTCAAAACTTCTCGCAAAGCACTAAAAATTCCGATCCGAATTTCAAAGCTAATTCCATGCAAAATCAAGCAGGGCCCGTTTTGCCACGGGATCCCAAAAATCCGAAGCCGTGCGGGGCGCAGCAGCAAGAGCTAGGCTTTTACGCGCCTAAATTTAAAGATGAGCGCGCTAGGAATTTTTTCTCCCATCCGATGCGCGCTTTCGTTCTTTGCGCCTGCTTTTTTGCGGCGCTGGGCGCGCTTAGTTTTTTAGCGCCAGATGCGCTGGCGATCGATTACGTCGCCGCGCATAAGTTTTACTTTCTGTTTTTGGCGCCCTCGTGCATCTACGCAGCGTTTTTGCTTACCGCGCTGCCCGATTGGACGAACTTCGAGGGCTCGCTAAAGCCCGTCTCGCTTGCTTTTGCCGCCTGCCTGATCGCAGCTTTTATCGCGAGCTTTTTAAATTTGCGGCTTGCGGCTGCGATTACGGGGCTGTTTTGGGCGGTATTTTTCATCTTTGCGGCATGGCTTTTGTGGCTGGATAAAAACTCGAATAATTTTAGCATCCTGGCGGTCCTTGCGGCGTTTTGCGCCTGCTCTGCGGCCTATGGCATAAGCGGGGATGAGAAGTTTTTGCTTAGCTTCGTGCATATCAACGTCGCGGCGATCGCCGTCGTAAGCTACCGCATAAGCGTCGTCATCGGCAACGAAGCGTTAAGGGAGGCGGGGCTAAGCGACGCCGTTTTTATTCCAAATTTTATCTACAAAAATTTAGCCGCTTTCCTCGCCTTTGCCTTGGCGCTCGCGACGCCCTTTTTAAGCGAGCCGGCATGCGGATTTATCGCGCTTGGCATCGGGTTTTTGTTTTTGGCGAAGCTTCGCGAGCTACACTACGCCGAAATTCTAAGCCGCCACTATATGGCGTTTTACTACGCGTTGCAGGCTGCGTGCGCGGCGGGATACCTGTGGCTGGGTTGGGAGCTGATCCGCGGGGGATACGCTGCCGCGCCGCTGCACGTCATCGCGATCTGCTATATGTATGGAGCGATACTTTTCGTAGGGATGATCGCCGGACAGCGCCACAGCGGAATTTCGCCGCTAAATTTTCCGCGCCTAAGCCGCGCGGCGCTCGTTTTGGCTCTGAGCGCGGGAGCTTTAAGAGCCGTTTTTGCGGGCGAGAGCTTTATTTTATACGTGATGATCCCCTCGGCGCTTTTCATCGCCGCGGTCGCGCTATATCTGATAAATTTCATCCCGATCTTTCTGAAAAATCCTTTCAGCGCGGATCCGGATTGATGCTCATCAAAGCGGGCTTGCTAAATTTTAGCTACAATCGATCAAATTTCATTTCAAGGAGAGCTTATGCAACACATCAAAAATATCGACGCCGCTAAGGCCGTAGAGCTTGCTTCGCTAGTCGAAGTATCCCCTCATAAGGTGATTTCGCGCACCCTTGCGCAAAATCCTGCGCTGAATATGACGCTTTTCGCCTTCGACGGCGGCGAGGAGATCAGCTCGCACAAATCCGACGGCGACGCGTTCGTTTATGTGCTTGAGGGCGAGGGCGATTTCACGATCGACGGGCAGAAGCACCGCGTAAAAGCGGGGCAAAGCATCGTCATGCCTGCGGGCTTGCCGCACGCGATCTCCGCGCCGGTGCCGTTTAAGTGGTTTTTAGTGGTGGTTTTTTAACCTCTAAGCTTAAGGACGGGTCAAATTTTAAAATTTAGCCCGCCCGCCGCTTCATAAAATTTTATCCAAAATTCCATTTGCAGGGTCGTTTTGTTTGTTTCCGCCTGCTCCCGCTCGCCTTCGCAAAATTTTAAAATTCCAAAACGTTTAAATTTTACTTTTACCGCGCCCAAAAATTTCGCCGAGTTTGTAAACCGCGCGGGAGCTGAAAATAACACATCGCGTTTGCGCGCTGTGTCTAGCCCCGAAATCGCACGCTTGAGTTCGCATCGCAAGTCAAATCCATAGCTCGCGCGTTAAATTTCAAAGTCGCGTCAAGCATGCAAATGCGCGCCAAGCTAATCGAGCAGATAGGCGCTGTAATAGGGCAATGCGCCAGGCGCGCAATACATATCGGGCGAGTAGAGCAGACGGGCGCTGTAGTAGGGTAAACCCGCCGAGTGCGCAATGCGCGGCCTAGCTCATAGATCGAGAGTTAAATTTAAAGGCCGTGTCCGGAGCGAAATGCACGTCAAAGTAGCCTAAATTTTAAAATTTAGCTTTCGCTCGGGGTTAGCTCCTTGATGATGAGCTCTGGCGTGATCGTGCCGCGGAAGTTGTTTTTGCTAATCGTAAAGATCACGTCCACCCGCTCGCCCGCGCGCGGCAAAAAGTCGTAGTTGAAAAACAGCGCCTCGACGCTGCTGCCGTTTTTATCAAGCGCCATTTTGATATGCTTGCCCTCCTTGCCGATCTCCCTGATATTGCGCGCGCGCGCGCCTTTGATACAAAAGAGCGGGCGAGGATTTTTCTGCCCGTACGGCTCGTAAAATTCTAAAATTTCAAGCAGCTCGAAATCTATCTGCGACGCGTCCAGCTCGCCCAGCAGATCGTCTTGCGCGCTAAAATCGCTCAGATCCTTAGGTGTAATGCGCTCATTTACGCGCCGCTTAAACTCCTGAAGTAGCGCAGGATCGATCCCCACGCCCGCAGCGCCCTTGTGCCCGCCGAAGGTCGTTAAAATTTCGCTTTGCGAGGAGATCAGTTCTAAAATATCGAATTTACCGATGCTGCGCGCGCTTCCTTTGGCGCGCGAGTCGCTTACGCTAAAGACGATCGCGGGCTTTTTGTAGGTCTTGCTTAGGCGGCTTGCGACGATGCCGATGATCCCTTCGTGCCACTGCGGACCCCACACGACGATGACGTTGTCACTCGGATCGACGCTTTTTACGATCTCGTCGTAGAGGTTTTTCTCCTCCTCTTTGCGCGAGTTGTTGATCGAATTTATCGTCTCTAGGTAGTGGTTTGCCTCTCTGATATTTTTGGCGCATAAAAAGTTATACGACATCGTAGCATCGTCCATCCGCCCCGTGCAGTTGATTAGCGGCGCGATCGTGTAGCTGATATCGTCAAATTCGAAATGCTTTTTAAAATAATGCTCTTTAATCGCCTTGAAGCAGGCGCGGTTTGAGCTATTTAGCCGCTTGATGCCGAAGCGCAAAAGCGCGCGGTTCATATCGCGTAGCTCCATCATATCGGCGATTATGGCGATAATGAGGATATCCATTGAGCTTGCCATATCGTAGTTTACGCCGAGGGTTTCTTTTAGCGCGCCTACGAGATACCACGCTACCTGTGCGCCGCAAATTTCGATATTTGGGAAGGTGCAGTCAGGCTGCTTCGGATTGATTATCGCGTAAGCTCTCGGCAGCACGGGCGGGGGCATGTGATGATCGGTGATGATGAGATCGATCCCCTTTTGGGCGCAAATTTCGGCGGCTTCCGTCGCGGAGGTGCCGTTATCTACGGTAATGATGAGATCTACGTCCTCAAGCTCTTCTATAATCTCGCTGTTTAGCCCGTATCCGTCGGTGAAGCGGTTTGGTATCTTAATAACGTACTCCGCGCCTATTTGATTGAAAAAATCGCTCATTATGACGGTGCTTACGATACCGTCGACGTCGTAATCGCCGACTACGGCTATGCGCTGGTTTTCTTCGATGGCAGTTTTTATGCGCAAAGCCGCCTTATAGGTATCCTTTAGCTCGCAGGGTAAGGGAATTTCAGAAATTTTAGTATGCCGATCGTTCGCAAATCTCGATTTTAGAATTTCCCTTATCTCATTTTTACCTAGCATTTTTTATAGATGCTTCGATAAAGCCCAAAATAGCGGGATTTGGGCGCACTAGACGGCTGGTAAATTCCGGGTGAAACTGCACGCCCAGAAAAAACGGATGGTTTTTTAGCTCGACCGCTTCGATAAGCCCGTCGCTCTCGCCGCAGACGATAAGACCGTGCTTTTCAAACTCGGCGCGGTACTTCGGATTGGCTTCGTAGCGGTGGCGGTGGCGCTCGCGGATGGTTTTTTGCTCGCCGTAAATTTTACCCAAAAGCGAGCCTTTTTTGACGTCGCAGTCATAGCCGCCCAACCGCATAGTGCCGCCCATAGGGGATTTGTGCGTGCGAATCTGCTTTTTGCCGCTTGCGTCGATAAAGCTGTCGATGAGGTAGATCACCGGATCTTCGGTCTGCGGGTCAAATTCCGAGGAGTTAGCGTTCTTTAATTTTAAGACGTTGCGCGCAAACTCCACCATCGCAAGCTGCATCCCCAGGCAGATGCCCAAAAACGGCACCTTATGCACCCGCGCGTAGTTTATGGCTAAAATTTTACCCTCTATCCCGCGCGAGCCGAAGCCGCCCGCGACTAAAATTCCGTTTACGTCTCGGAAAATTTCATCTACATTTGCAGCTTCAATTTTTTCACTATCTACCCACTTTAAGTTTATCCGCGTATCAAGCGTCGCGCCAGCGTGGATGATCCCCTCGGTGAGGGATTTGTAGCTTTCTTTCAGATCGATATATTTGCCGACGAAGGCGATCGTGGTTTCGTTCGTAGGCACGATGACACGCTTAACGAGGCTGTCCCAGTTGCTCATATCGACTTCGAGTTTATTTAAGCTTAGGGTCTCTGCGATCGGCGTTAAAATATCCTGTTTCAAAAACGCAAGCGGGATCTGATAGATGCTCGCGCTATCCGGGCTTTCGATGACGCAGTTTTTATCCACGCCGCAGCTTAGCGCGATCTTATCTTTAAGTGCGCGATTTAGCGGCATTTCGGAGCGGCAGATTATCATATCGGGGCTGATACCGATGCGGCGCAGCTCGCCTACACTGTGCTGCGTGGGCTTAGTTTTGAGTTCGCCAGCTACCTTGATGAAAGGCACGAGCGTGAGGTGGATATTCATCGTATTTACCCTACCAAGCTCCACTCTCATCGCGCGGATCGCCTCTAAAAACGGCAACCCCTCGATGTCACCCACGGTGCCGCCGATCTCGACGATCAGCACGTCGTTGCCCTCGCCCGCCTTTTTTATGCGGCGCACGATCTCGCCTACGATGTGAGGGATCACCTGGATCGTCTTGCCCAGATAATCGCCTCTGCGCTCCTTTTCGATGACGGAGCTGTAAACTTTGCCCGTGGTGAAGTTGTTGTCTTGGCTTAAATTTTCATCCAAGAACCGCTCATAATGCCCAAGATCCAGATCGGTCTCCGCGCCGTCGTCGGTGACGAAAACCTCTCCGTGCTCCAGCGGGCTCATGGTGCCCGGATCGACGTTGATATAAGGATCCGCCTTTAATATGCGCACTTTAAGCCCAGCGTGCTTTAAAAGCGTCGCGATCGACGCCGCCGCAATACCCTTACCCAGCGAGCTCAGCACTCCGCCGGTGACGAAAATATATTTCGTTTGTTTTGCCATAAGTTTTCCTAAATTTTGATATTAATGCTACGATTATAACTTCTTTTAGGTTAAAGCACACTAAGCTAGAATTTGAAAATTTTAGAAATTTACGGCAAAATACGACCCAAATAAATTTTAAATTTAAAGGAGAGATGATGAAAAAGATCATCGCGGCTTTAGTGCTCATCGTAGCGCTTATAGTGGGCGTTTTTGTAGCGACAAAGGACGCTAAAACGGGAGTAGCTAAAAGTGTAAACGATAGCATAACCAAAACGGTTGACGGTGCGGTCGGCAAGAGTGCCAGCGCGGCGATTGAGCAGCAGATTGCGGAATTTATCGCTAGAAACGAAATTTTCGAGACTAAGAGCGCTAAATTTTATCCCGGAGATAGCAACTCAAGCGGCTTTATCGAAGGCGTAGTAAAAAAAGAGAAACTACAAAAAAGCCTTGCTGAGGGCTTTAGCAAGCTAAAGGAAAAAGCAGGCGCGCAAGATAGCAACGATACGGACGAGCCAGATCCTGCTAAAATTTTCCCGGAGGATTTTGCTTTTCGCTATGACTACACTATTAAGCATAGCGTAAAAAACGCTGCGGATGGATTTGAGAGCGACGGAATTTTAACAATTAAGACACCATATTACGCGGAGCCTTGCAAGAAGCTGTTTAAGACTGACGCGCCGCTTAGCACGCATCTAAACTACGGACCTACAGAGGTTAAATTTAGCGCAAAGCTAGCCGATATAAATGTGCTCGAAGATGGCGGAATAGGACGTCTTGCAGGCCTTAGTCTAAATGGCACAAGCGATATGAGCGGTAAAACGATAAAAGCCTTGGGTTTTAAAATCGGTGAAATTTTTATAGACGACGGCAAGGATTCAGGGCTTGATGTGAAGGATCTTATCTATGAGGCAAACTTTAAAAACGGTATCCAAGATCTAGACGATAATATAACTAAGCTCTTTTTGAATGACATAGATTTTGCAGGCAGCACAAAAGAGCTCGTCGTAACTGTAGATAAACAGCGCTTCGTCGTAGTTACGGATATGAGCACAGAAGGTAGCTATCGCGTAAAAGATGGAATTTTAAATTTCAACGAAAGCGATAAAGCCCAAAGCCTAAAAATCGCCGATGTGCTAGTGCGAAACATCCATTTAGGCGTCGATACCAGCTTTAGCGCCGCACTTTTCGAAAAATATCTGTCTGTTATCTCAAATCCGCAAGAAGGCGAAAAATTAGCGGAAAATAAAGAGCTTTTTATGAAGCTGCTAAAAGATGATATGAAAATCAACGTGAATGATTTTTCGTTTGAAAATAGCCTCGGTAAGAAATTTGCTTTTAACGCAAGCGCGCTAGTAGGCGGCTACATCGACGAGACGCAGCTTTTTAAGCGTATGAGCTTGGACGGCAAAGCTACGATAAATACGACCATCACGGACTTCCTATCGCCTTATGACAGCCTGCGCGATTTTGCGCCGATGGCGGAAGTTTACGGCTCGCAGTTTCTTAAGCCTGATGGAGATGGAGTTAAGATGGAGTTTAGCTTCGATAAGGCAAGCAACTCTATGATCTTAAACGGCAAACCTATCCCACTACCGCGCAACTAAATTCTTAAGCTTTGCGGGCGGATTTTAAGCCTGCCCGCAAAGATTTTTGTTTTCCTGCTTTTTCGGCGCAAAATTTCGCAAAGCTTTGCGTAAATTTTTACCTGCAGAATTTCGTGCCGCTACCATAAAATTTCGCTCAAATTTTACCGCATCGTTTCTGCATGCCTTGCTAAATTTTAAAACTTACAAGCCAAAATCTCATACTTACAATGACAGATAGACTTAAGCAATTTTGGCTATAATGCGCGCTTTTGCAGCGCAGCTAGCGTAAATTTAAAAGACGGCGGATTTGAGGCATTTATTATGCCGCCTCTTTTGACGACGTATTTTATATTGGGAAACTAACGCTAAATTTGCATTTTTAAATTTCAAGGAACGATATGAAAGTAATCAAACGCAACGGCAGAACCGAGGAACTTGACGTAAGCAAGATCAAAAAATACACGAGCGAGGCAGTGGAGGGGCTGGAAAACGTAAGCCTTAGCGAGCTTGAGGTGGACGCAAAGATCCAGTTTCGCGATATGATCACCACGGAGGAGATTCAGCAAACCCTCATCAAAACCGCAGTCGAGAAGATCGATGTGGATCGCCCGAACTGGACTTTCGTCGCCGCACGGTTATTTTTATACGATCTGTATCACAAAGTAACGGGCTTTAGCGGTTACAACAGCCTAAAAGATTACTTCGCTCGCGGCGAGGCGGCGGGTCGCATAATGCTTGGCTTAAAGGAAAAATACGATCTAGAGGATCTAAATTCTTATCTGCAGCCGCAGCGCGATTTGCAGTTTAACTACCTAGGCATCAAGACGCTTTACGATCGCTACCTCATCAAGGATAAAAGCGGTGCGCCGATCGAGCTTCCGCAGCAGATGTTTATGGCGATCGCGATGTTCCTTGCGCAAAACGAGCTTGATTGCCAGAGCTGGGCGAAGAAATTTTACGATCTCATATCTAAATTTGAAGTCATGCTCGCGACCCCTACGCTTTCAAACGCCCGCACGACGCGACATCAGCTAAGCAGCTGCTACGTGGGAAGCACGCCCGATAATATCGAGGGAATTTTCGATAGCTACAAAGAGATGGCGCTTCTGAGCAAATTCGGCGGCGGTATCGGCTGGGACTGGTGCAAGGTGCGCGCGATGGGCGGCAGCATTGACGGGCATAAAAACGCTGCGGGCGGCATCATTCCGTTTTTAAAGATCACGAACGACATCGCCGTCGCCGTCGATCAGCTGGGTACGCGCAAGGGCGCTATCGCCGTGTATATCGAGCCGTGGCATATGGACGTGAGCGACTTTTTAGATCTGCGCAAAAACTCGGGCGAGGAGAGGCGCCGCGCGCATGAAATTTTCCCCGCGCTGTGGATAAACGATCTGTTTATGAAAAGGCTTCAAAGCGGCGGCAAGTGGACGCTATTCGATCCTGCAGAAGTAAGCGATCTGAGCGATCTGTATGGCGCGGAATTTCAGGCGCGCTACGAGCAGTACGAGGCCGACGATAAAATTTCAAAATCTACGATCCTGGCAAAGGAGCTTTGGAAGAAAATTTTAACGAGTTATTTTGAGACGGGCATGCCATTTTTGTGCTTCAAAGATAACGCCAACCGCATCAATCCAAACGCGCATCAAGGCATAATCCGAAGCTCAAATTTATGCACTGAAATTTTTCAAAACACGGCGCCGAACCACTACAAAATCAAAGTCGTCTTTGCCGACGGCAGCGAGAGGCTGTTTGAGGAAAACGAATATGTAAGAACCGACGCGGGCATCGTAAAAAAGGCGAAAAAGATCACCGCGCTAGACGCGCTGGGCGGCAAAGAAATTTTTATCGTAGAAAAGGGCTGCAGCGAGGGCGCGACGGCGGTTTGCAACCTCGCAAGCGTAAATTTAAGCAAAATCAACAGCCGCGAGGAGATAGCTCGCGTGATGCCGATCGCCGTGCGGATGCTCGATAACGTCATCGATCTAAATTTTTACCCGCACGCCAAGGTCAAACACACTAATCTAAAAACGCGCGCGATAGGGCTCGGCGTAATGGGCGAGGCGCAGATGCTCGCCGAGCGCGGCGTGAAGTGGGGCAGCTACGAGCACTTCGAGCTGATCGATAGGATAATGGAAAACGTGAGCTTTAACGCGATCAAGGCAAGCTCAAATTTAGCCGTAGAAAAAGGCAGGTATCCTGATTTTACGGGCTCGAAGTGGAGCGAAGGAATTTTCCCGATCGATTTAGCGAACGAAAACGCCAAGACGCTCGTTAAGCGCGGCGGGCTTTTTGAGCAGAGCAGCTGCGACTGGGGCGGACTGCGCGAGAAAGTAAAGCGCGACGGCATGCGAAACGGCTATCTGATGGCAATCGCGCCGACATCGAGTATCAGCATACTCGTAGGCACCACGCAGACGATCGAGCCGGTGTATAAGCGCAAATGGTTCGAGCACAATCTAAGCGGTATGATCCCAGTCGTCGTGCCGAATTTAAGCCCGAAAACGTGGCAGGCGTACGTGCCTGCGTACGAGCTCGATCAGCGCCTGCTCGTAAAGGCGGGCGCCATCCGCCAAAAATGGATCGACCAAGGCCAGAGCCTAAATATCTTCATGAGCCTGGATAAGGCAAGCGGCGGCTATCTGAGCGAAATTTACACGCTTGCATGGCAGCTGGGGCTAAAATCGACCTACTATCTACGCTCCGAAAGCCCCGATAGCGAGAAGCTAAACAACGTCGCGGACCGCTCGATCGAGTGCGAAGGGTGTCAGTAAAAGGCAAAAGGGTTAATATATGAAACTAGATAGATTTGAAATAAAAAATTTTCGTTCAATAAAAGACATGACGATAAATATTGAAGAGAGAAATGGTAAAAAATGTATAATATTAGTAGGCAAAAATGAGGCTGGAAAAAGTAATATATTAAAAGCTATATCCGCAGTATTTAATGGATATAAGGTTGGCATAAAAGATCAAAGAAAAACAGCTTCGGATAATGATGAATATTATATTGATGCTATCTTTAAGCTTACACAAAAAGACATTAGTGATATTAAAGAAAAATTAATCGAAGAATATCATATAGAAAGTCTAGATATTTTTGAAAATAATTTAAGTATTGAAAGCTTTATTCAAGAAGCTTTTGGTGAAATGATATTAACATTGAGTATAAAAGATAATGATACACCGAGCTTAAACTACCGGAAATATGAAGAATTAAATGATAAATATAAAATATCTAACTTATTCTACTATAGTACAGATAATCGGCAAATTACAAAATTAGAAGGCGAAAGTAATAGTCCTTTGCTTGAGCCTTTGACGTATGATCACATGAAGACAATTGTGTTTGAAATAATAAAAAATATAAAACCCATGGAGAATATTTATAAGCGAGTTATGTTTTGGGAATATAGTGATAGTCATTTATTGCCATCTAACGTAAATATAGGAAACTTTAAAAATAACCCAGACATATGTATGCCTTTAAAAAATATTTTTTATTTAAGCAATATAAAAGATATTCAACAAGATATTGAAAATGCAGCCAAGAAAGATAAAGGACTACATAGCTTTTTAGACAATATATCTAATAAAGCAACAAAAGAATTTAGAGAAATATGGCCTGACTTAAAAAATATAAAGTTTGTTATAAGAAAAGATGGTGAAGAGTTTGATATACGAATACAGGAAAAAGAGTTTTATTCTAATGAAGATAGAAGCGATGGCTTTAAGAGGTTTATAGCAATATTGCTTATATTATCAATTGAATATAGAACACAAAAAGAATATAGTAGATTAATCTTATTTGATGAACCAGATGCTTTTTTATATCCAACCAGTGCGAGATTTTTAAAAGAAGAGTTACTAAAAATTTCAGAAAAAGCTGTTGTAATTTACTCTACGCACTCTCCTTTTATGATAGATAACGAGTGCATAGAGAGACATCTGGTTATAGAAAGAAAGGATGATATTTCAGAAATAGTCCCACAAGGTAAATCACCATTTCAAGAAGACGAACTTTTAAAAAGAGCAATTGGAAGTCATATATTTGAAAGCATACAATCGAAAAATATTATTTTTGAAGGCTATATGGACTATAAAATTTTTAAAATGTTTTGTAACATAAATGATTTTAAAAATTGCGGGATAGTTTATATGGGCGGCATAAAAGACGTTGATATGATAACTACGATGATGATGCTAACTGGTAAGAAATTTCTTATAATATCCGATAGTGATGAAACTTCAAAAAATAAGAAAAAAGACTTTGAGGAAAGATTCCCGGAATTTAAAACTAATTGGATTGAATATGATATTGCGGGTACAGAATTTAAAACTATTGAAGATTTTTATAGCGATAAATATGTATTAAATAATTTAGAAAGTGAAAAATTTGATATAAAAGAGTATGATAATGGTAAAGCTTGCATGGCCAATATAAATAAAATTATAAAAGATAAAAACAAAATTAAAGAATTTAAAAATAGGCTCATAAATAATATTTCCAAAAATGATATGAAAAAGGATAAATATACTATATTTATGGATATTATAAAAAAGATCTTAACAAACCTATAGGGAATAATAAATCCAAAGTCGCAGCCTATTTTGCTCTTGTTTCGAATTGTCGGCTGTTTATACAATAGTTTTGATCAAAACCCTAAAATGCGTTTACTTGTCTATTTTTGATTAATTATTTATAAATTTATCCAAAACCAAAGCGCTTTTATCTATCCCTCGCCCGATGAAGACCAAAAAATTATCGCAGCGTTTACAATCGCTAAAAGGCGTTATCTCAAATTTGCCGCCTACGAACTGCACTACGTATTGCGCTTCATCATCTTTAAAGCTCGCAAGCCCTTTGATGCGGTAAAAATTTTCTGGCATATCGCTCATAAATTTGATGAAATTTTGCCTATCGATGGCCTCAGGAAGATCCTTTTTAAACGAGGCTATCCCCTCGTCTTCGTGCGTCACATGCATTTTGCCCTCGAGCAGGACGGACGCCATATACGAGGTGTCGCTCTGGCGGTAGAGCAGATAGTTTGGATTTAGCTCGGCGCCCACCGTCTCGAATATCTCGGCGCAGCGGTTGTTTTGGATCAAAGCTTGCCGTATCCGCTCCTTCTGCTCGGGCGAGATCAGATCGATTTTATTGAGCACTATGACGTCGGCGGCTTTGATCTGCTCGAGCATTATTTTTGATCTGCCGCGCTCTTTTAAAAAATTCGCTCCATCGACGACGGTGACGATGGCGCATAGATTGACCGCGTCCTTGATCTCGTTTAGCTCGCTTAAGATATTGAAAGGATTGGCGACGCCCGTGGTTTCAAGTACGATACTGTCGGGCTTTTTGGGCTTTAGCTGCGAAATTGCGAGCTTAATCTGCCCCGCCATTGAGCAGCAAACGCACCCCTCGTCGATCTCTACGAGCGCGTATTTGGCATCCAGCAGTGCGCCGTCGAGACCGATCTTGCCGATCTCGTTTTGGATGATACCCGTAAATCTATTTTGCGCCGTTTCGTGCTCGATGAAATTTTGGATAAATTTCGTCTTGCCCGAGCCCAGATAGCCGGTGATGATGAAAAAATTCGGTCGCTCGCCGCCTTGCATAAAAATTTGCTTTTTATCCTCCTTGGCTAAGCGCAGCAAAAATTCAGACAAAGGCGCCGAGCCGGGCAGCTTTTTAAAGGATTTATCGTTAAATTTAAAGCGCCGCTCGCCCGCGTCTTTTGCGTCTTTGTCGCTCGCATCCTCGCCGTAGATTAAATTTACAAAAATTTCGCCGCAGAGCGGATCTGCTTTGCTTTTTAAATTTCGATCTTTGTCGTAGATCACGGCGTGCGCCGCTTTTTTGTAAATTTCAAAGCTCTCGTAGCGCGGCTCGTAAATTTTACAAAGCGCGATATGCAAAAAGTTCATAAACGCAAGCGATACCTTAAAGCAGGGGAAATTTTTATCGAGCCCCTCTTTTGCGATGATCTGCTTGCCCTCTACGCGCACACCGTCCTTTGCGTACGATCTATCTCTGAGCTTTGTTTTAAAAGATAGCGTCAAGCCCCGCTCTTGCGGCTTTATGTAGATCGTAGCGACGCCGAAGTTATTTAAAAGCTCCTCGTGCGCGGAGAAATTTCGCACCTTCGTCAAAAACTCCGGCTCTCCGGCTAAAACGGCTTCAAAAAGCGAGACGCTACCGAGCAGTTCGTCGTTTGCGGAGGGGAAATAATAAAGCTCGAACGCGCCCGCGCCCTCTTCCACCTCCCGCAAAACGATGCCGTAAATTCCGCCGTAAAAGCCGAATTTTATGCTCCAGCATTCGTTAAAATAGTTCCCCTTATACATCCCCTGATACCTGCTTGAGGATTTTACGTCGCTATCGTATAGAGACTTCATCAATATACATCTCATAAGCGACCTGTAATCCTCAAACGAGTATTTAAATTTCAAAGGGAAAATATCTTGAAATTCCATGCTTCTATCCAAATTTAACCTTATCGCCGTTGCCGAGATAATCGGACGTTTTGGTTCTAAATCTAGCCGTGCCCTTTACGATCGGATAGCCCTCGCGGACGAATTTTTGCACGGTCAGAAGACCCGTGCAGTGGTTGCACGCCATGACCTGGTAGTTCCATCTTTTCAGCCCGATAACCAGATCGTCGTATTTAGGATCCCAGTCGTCAAACGGCGAGATATGAAGTCCGCCGTAAAGCCCGTAGAGCTGATCGTTGTCATATTTTAGCTCTTTGTATGCGGAATCAGAGAATGTAATAATACCCTGATGACAACATCCCGTAATGCTCACAAGACCTTTGTCTTTGACATTTACGAATATTGATTGTTCGCCAAAAACCCTCGTAATGATAGGGCAGTCATAGCAAAACGTACACATTCCGGGCTCAATCTCGTTTCTGCCCTTTTTAAACACTACAAGCTCGCCTTTATGACCTGAATCTTTAATATATTGTCTGCCCTCCGGGTAAAATCCTTCGTGTATGATGATCCTGATATCGGGCTTATACTTTAAAACGACGGGTAGCGCCCAAAAGTGATCGTAGTGCTCGTGCGACATTATGAGGGTGTCTATTTCGCCGCTTTGCAGCATCTTATCGATCCCCTCCCGCTTAAAACACTCGTGCATCCATTTGTAGGACCAGCCGCAATCAAGCAGATATTTTTTCTTTTCTCCGTTTAGACGCTCTATCTCTATGAGAGCAGAGTAGCCGCCGGCGTTATCGGGATTTACGGAGAGCTTTTTGGTTACCTCCCACGCCTCATCGATCTTATCGGGTAGAAGATGCTTGATTTGTGAAATTCCCTCTTCGTAGCTGCCTTTGGCAAGCCCTTTGCCGTTACCGAACGGAGGCCAGTTAAATAGATATTGATTGACTAGCAGTCCGCCTGCGCCTTTAATATCTCCCATCAGCATCGAGTTGTCAAACCAGCTAGTTTCGGAGATATTAGTAACCTCGACGCTTTTAATCGCGCCGAAATCGGTCATCTTTCGCACTTCATCCGGAAGAAACAATTCTCTCGCAGGAGAGTATGAAAACACTCCCATCGATGCGAGCGCGCCGAGTCCTATGCCCGCCGCACCGCCTTTTATAAAATCTCTTCTAGCTTCATTCATCTCAGATCCTTTATTTAAAAATTGTAAGCATATTGCCCACGGCAGGCGCTAGATAAACTACGGCGAGATAGATGGTCACGCCTATGATAAAGCCTACCACCAAGCCTTTAATGGAATTTTTATTTCCAAAATCATCTTCCTCGCCCGCTTCATCCGCTTCTTCTTTTTTACCAGCAAGCCTCCAGCCCGGCCAGCCGTCCATAAACCAGTAATTTATCAGCATGACGTTGATAAACCAGATCATCGGAATCATAGGGAATTGTTGCGGATGCGAAAAGCCCTTTTGAGTGCCTAGTAAAAAGTGAGAGACCTGATAATAGACATAGTATAGGACGATAGCCGCTACCATACTTATGATCGTTCTAAGAAGGATATTTACGGGCTTTGAAAATTTATTGACTGCGTTGTTGCAGTAAAATTTAATAAATAGCACCGGCACCAGCCAAAATATAGCTATCTCGCCTACGTGCAGCCATCGCCAATCGGGCGCAAAAAGCCTTCTGTCGCCTCTAATATGCACGCCCCAGATGAGCTCTTGTAGATAGTAAAAGAAGAACGAAAAGCAAAACGCCATCGCTATAATGCCGAAAAACGACGCTGTCCTTCTAAGCCAGTTCGTCTTAATAAGGCTAAAAGGATACCTCTCCCAGATGGTCTCATACACCCACACCATAACAGTACAGCACATGATCCACGCGATATTGAAATTTCCGTGCACGGTATCGGCGAAGTTGTGCCACCAAGGCGGAGTGATGGATGTGTATTTTTGCCACGGATCGAATAAAATTCCCATTTGCGAGTGGAAAAATACGAAATATACGATCATACTTAGTAAAAAGGTCCAGATAAAAACGGTAAAGCCTTTAACGGGCTGCTTTAGCTTCTGCCACGGCGAATTATCCGCAGCCACCACCCAAGAAGGGCTGAGCCACGACGCGATAGCGGCAAACATCAAAATAGCCTGTGCCGAGTACTCAAGCGCGTAAAAATCGGTTATGCCAAGCTCTGCAAGCCTTCGCGGACTAAAATACGATATGGCAAGCTCGCCTAGAATAAATTCGAAGAATATCTTTAAGAATACGAAGAAGGTAAAAAACACTATCACTGTAAAGATAATGCCCTTTTTCGCTGGTCCCGCCGTATAGAGCCACTCTCTTTTAAAAGGCCAAAAATCAAAAATATACGCGATCCAGATGATAACTACAAGTAGCCATCTGCACCACATATATCCCACGTAAGGGGTATACATCCTCATCAGCCCCCTAGGATCTTGAAAGATCCACCACGATGCGTAAAACACCACAAACAAAAACAGAGTATTTACAAGCACCGATGTGAGCGGAGAATATCTTCTAACAAGCTTCCGCTCCTCCAGATAAATTTTCTCTTCAGGTTCGCTCATCGCTCCCTCCTTACATAAAATTTAATCTTTGTTAATTATATAAAAAGAGTGCAGCCCATTTGTAGCGTAAATTTGGATTAAATTTTAAATTGTCTCAGAAAAGCTTCATTTCGGAAGTTTGATTATAAAATTTGAGCCGTTCTTTAGGCTCTCTACGACGAGCGAGCCCTTGCAGTGATCTTCGATGATGATCTTTGACATATATAGCCCGATGCCGGTGCCGTTTTTGCTGGCTTTGGTAGAAAAATACAGATCGAAGATTTTATCTGCGATCTCCTTTTTGATGCCGCCGGCGTTATCTTTTACGCTTAAGCAAAGATATGACTTTTCGATGTAGGTTGAAATTTCGATAACGCCGTCGTCGATATTTCTTTCCAAAAAGGCGTCCTGTGCATTTTTTATGATGTTTAAAATAACCTGCGAAACCTCGTTTTTATATGTGAGCAGAGTCTGGTTGCAGCCGTATTTCGCGTAAATTTTAATCTTTTGATTTTGCAGTATCGCTTTTGCGATATTTATCGCCATAGTGCAAAGCTCCTCCAGGCTCGTAACCTCCTTAATCTTGGCGGGCTTAAAGAAATTTCTAAATTCATCGATCGTTTCGGACAGGTGCTTGGAATACTGCTCGATCTTGCCGAGCTCCTCCAAAAGAGTCGTTTTGTCAAATTTATCCGCCATCAAGCAGCTAGTGCTTAAATATGAAGCCGTAGCCGAGATAGCGGATAGCGGCTGCCTCCATTGATGCGCTATCATATTTAAAATTTCGCCCATCTGAGCGAGCCTTGATTGATACTGCAGCTGCTCGTCTTGGCGCCTTATGAGCTTTAGCTGCTCCTCGATCTCGTGGTTGAGCGTTAAATTTAGCCGTTTGACCTTTAGCCTGCTTTGTTTTAATTTCTTCTCCGCCATCACTCTTTTGGTGATATCCACCACTATCCAAAGCACCTCGTCGTTTCCCGATATGGAGTCGCCCGAAATTCTAATCCATAGCCCTTTGCCGCTTTTGTGCCTTAGCTCGTAGTTTAGCTGCAGAGCCTCATTTTTCCTTACTTTATTAAAGGCGATGTCTGCGAAATGCAGGTATTTCTCCTCGCTTAGATGTATAGTTTGCGCGGATTTGCCGATGATCTCGTCGTATTCGTAGCCGAAAATTTTACAAAAGGTCTCGTTGCACTCCATAATATTTCTTTTCTTGTCCACGATGAAGATGCCGACGCCGGAATTTGAAAATATCGTCTCAAATCTCTGATGGTTTTTCTTAATGTCCACTATCGCCATTTTATTCTGTATCCTTGCGAGTAGATGTTTTCTATCAGCTTATAGCCGATTTTTCGGTGAAATCTGGATATGATATTTCTTACCCGTTTATCGTCATACTCGTCGCAGCCCTCGAACAGCTCGTTTTCTATCTCAAGGCCGCTTGCGATCCGCGCGCTAGAGCTTAAAAGCAGCTGCAACAAAGAGGTTTCGTTTTTGGTTAATTTGATAATTTCGTCCGCCTTGGATAGGGTTAAACTCTGCTTATCCCAAACGAAATCGCCGCTTAGATAAATAAACTTTGCGGGTTTGGTTTCGATGCTCTGCGTGATTTTTTCAAGCACGCCTAGTAGATCCTCGGTCGTAAAAGGCTTTAGTATGTAGCCGTCCACGCCGATGGATATGGCTTTGGTGAAAAATTTAGACTCGTCGTAGGCTGAGAAGATGACTGTTTTTACCGAAGGATCGATCTGTTTGATCCGCTCTAGCATCTCAAGCCCATTTATGCCCGGCATATTAATATCGGTAAAAACAATGCCCGCTTTGCTTGCTTTAAATTTATCGATGCCCTCTCGCCCGTCGCCGCAGCTGGTAACTTGATGAAAGAATAGTTTTAAAATTTTTGCAGTCTGCTGCCTTACCTCATTATCATCCTCGACATATAGGGCGCGCATACTGCGAGTTTGAGCTTGTATTTCGTTTATATCCATAATGCAGCCCCTTCTCTTTAAATTTATCCGTTATCGTAAATTTTATTCTGCCCGCCGCGATCGCGCTTTGAGCTTTAAATTTTAAATCGAAATGTTTCTACTCTACCTGTCCGAGCTTTTTGAGATAGGCAAAAATTTTAGCGATCTCGATCATTTTATTTAGGCTTTCGAGCAGCTTCGCGCTTTGCGAGCTCGGCGCAGATTTGAAAATTTCGCTATTTTCAACGCCGATTACAAGGCTGTTTTCGCCCAGATAAAGCTCGGTTTTACCAAATAAATTTACGGTGATCGTCTGCATATTTTCTAAAATTTTTTTGTTTTGCAAAAATGCGGCGGCGGCGGGATTGTTGAGATAAACGTCAAACGACGCGCTTAGATGCGGGCTGTCTTTAAGCAGCTTCAGATCCGACGCGCCGAAGATGAACTCTCCGCGCGGCACGACCAAAATTTGGCTATCGAAGGTTTCGCTAAAATCAAATTTTGCAAAAAGCCCGTCGAAGATCGCAGTATCATCCTTTTTTTTAAGATGCAAAATTTTATCCAGCTCAAATACCCGATTTTCTCTGTTTTTATCGAAATCGCGACTTAGGCAGATATCGCCGATTTTTATGCCAAATTCGGGCGTCTTGCCCACTATAGCGTGCTTGCAAGTGCATAGATTTGCCTCTTTACGGAGCGGATTTTTGTAAATTTCATCGAGTAAAAACGCGCCGAAAGGCTGAAAGGTAAGACGCAGCTCCTTTGCAATCCAAAGCAGAAATTCGTTTTTAAAAGCCTCTTCACTGAGCGATTCAAATTTACGCGAAATGCGCACGGCTAGGTATTTGTAAGCAGGATAAGCAAGAGCTAGCAACACTAATAAAAACAAGAATGAGAAATCTCCGAAATCCTTGCGCATAGCGATAAACAACGTCAGCACTACTGCCGCCACGCCGCCACGCACCTTCCAAAGCGCCACATTGCGCGCTCCATCTAGTTTTTGCTTTTTTAATTCGTAAGAAACAAGGCTCATCGCTATCCCCGTGAGTGAAATTTGACGCTCATTATAGCGAAAAATGGGATTAAATCAAGCTCGGTGCATAGATAGGTACTATATTTATTTTGTCAGGACTTAAAAGATACGAAATTTTAGAAAATACCTCTTTCCTCAAATATTTTCATTATAAAATTTTAAAAGTAATACACATAGCAGCCTCGGTCATCGTATATATCAAATAAAATCGAAAATTTCTCTTTATTGTTTGCGGCTAATTGAACTCTGATATTCAAAGATGGCTCTTTTGCTAGCTCAAAATTAAAATGGTGCAGCAGTATGGACCTCAAAAAATTTGGCTCAAGCGCTTTTTCTTTTATAAAGATAACGCCCGCTCTGGCGCCGTTTTTATAGGGCCTAGCTTTTATGTATCGCCCCTTCATATTTTTAAGAAGATACTCCTCTATTTTCTCATCTCTTTCCCAAAAAAGAATTTTATAAACTACGCTATCTAAGTGGCTTGCTTTTGAAATTAAAAACATAATTAATCTGATTTTGGCCTCTACATCGATATTTTCAAAATCTATTCTCGATCTGGCTACGCCTCTTTTATTTCTACTTATTTTTCTAAATTCTATATCGAAATTAGTTGGGTCTATAATGCTTTTTATCATTGTCGCCACCTTTCAAAGCGCTTTTGCTGCGTGATACTATACAAGCTCGCTTTAAAATCCTTATCTACTTTTTCCATTTAAATTTTAATTTCTTTCGCTTAATTTTTATAAAATTTTCCAACTCTTTATCGGTAAAATTTAAAACCTCTTTTCGATTTTGTAAATTTACATAAGTGTGCCTTATATCGCAATTACCGACAAAGGCGGCTTCCCAGTTCTTAATTAGCCAACTCGAGCTTATCGCATATTCCCGTCCTTTATTCGAGTGCATTTTATCGCTATAGCCAATAGGCGCAAACATACCGGAATAAAACCCCTCCAGATAGGGTAGTCTCGGGCATCCTTTCGTATCGGTTGCGACGATAAATTTTATCTTTCGATCATATGGACGAAAAGCCTTGTGACACTCTATAATATCTCCATTTTTTAGATCGTCTTTGAATTCTAAAAATTTATAAGTAAATTTTGCAGGAATTTTATCATTTATCCTTTTGTATTCGGCTAAAAAACTATCGTAATAAGAAAATATGCTTATATTTCTGGGCGACTCCGGATCACATACAAAATCTAAATTCTCCAATATCCACTTTTTAGAAATCAGACCATTATTATTTTTCGCATTAGCTTCGGGCGGCAATACTATAAACTCCCCCGAATTATCGCCGTTTATACGTAGCAGATTATTCCAGCTACAAAATAAAAACCGCCTTTGACCGATTTGCAGTATATCGCCCTCCGCGAAAATTTCTCTAAAATTGTTAATCGAAAATTTCCTTCTACCTCTTACGGGTATTATCTTTTTATAATTTCTTTTCATGGTCTTTCTTCCGTTTTATTATTAAATCGTCGCGCACTCGCTAAATTCCTAAATGCAAAATATATAAATCGTTTTTAATTGCCGAATCGATTAGTTCCAATAGGCCGTCTAATTGCTCGATAACCGAGGATTTATTTAGCGCGCAATTTTTATCAAAAACAATCTGCCCATCTGCGCTAAAGAAAAGCGACCTCCAAGAGCATATTATATCTCTAAATTTAGCTTTATCTTCTATCCAGCTATAGCCATAGTAATTTAGACCTTTTTTCAAATTTACCTCATCGTTCCATGTGGTTTGTACCCACTCAAGAGAGTACGAAATACGAAGTATCAGATCATCGCTAATTACTACGCAATGCTCTTTAGAGAAGATATTTTCTTTTGTCTTTTTGAGTAAAAATTCATGTTTAGGCATATGGCTCCTTATTGTTTTAAAATATGACTTTAATAAAGCTCGATCTAGCTATTTGCCAAATTTCATCCAAGCGGCGGCGTATTCTAGCGTTTCATTCCTAAAGTATTTGCTAATTATATTATATTCGTCTTCTTTCGCAATATTTATAATTGTCTCAACAAAGCCGGTGCAAAACGCCGTGCCGATATATTCGTCTTCGCTTGCTGCTCCCTTTTCCACAAAATCAAAAATTTCATTTCTCGTCTTTTCGTCCAAATCATCAAAAATTTTAATCGTAGTTTCTGCAAAAGATGCAAGCAACCACAATAAGCTAGGTATGTACTCCATATCGAAAGGAAATATCTGCTCTTGATAGGCGTTAAAATACGCCCTGTTTTTCTCTATAAAGAAATAGATATATTCCTCATATTTGCCCAAATCGGTCTTTGTTAAACACATTTGCCAATTCTTATAAATTTTTGCCCTTATAATACTTCTCCCAAAATTTTATCGCATTTTTTATCTCTTTTTCAAAATGTTTGAATGGTATATAAATTTCTTCTTGCTCATAAGGTTTTAACTTTTTATATTTCTTGGAATGCGTAATTCTCGCAATATCTTCATAATTTTTTTGTAAAAAATCTATGATTATTCTTACCTCATCCCTGCTAAATTGTTCCGCTCGCGCCCGCCATATAGGCGGCATAAGCGCTTGAATGAACATATCCTCTATAACCTCCTCATCGCCGAAGCGCTCGTAAAAATCAATAAAATCCAGTATATAATACCTAAAAGCATAGTCATTGAAAACCTGTAAATCTCCCGATAAGAGTTTGATCGTGCTATGGTCTAAGTCGCATAGATCTTTACCACACAAATCTTGCTCGACAAACTTATCCTTTTGTACAGGATTTGTTATAATTTCCGGCTTTTGTAGTTTAAGCCGCGTCTTTAGCGCTTTTATTTTAGTATGCAATTCAAATTTATTCATCTAAAAAATACACGTCATTATCTAAACTTATATCGTTATCCGCTAATAGCCTTAGCAAATCCGTATCGTAGTATAGACCCGGCAAGCTACCGTGGCTGTAAATCACGACTCTTAGCAGCTTTTTTACGCTTTGCAATTTTATACTCCTCGCGACATTTATATCTGCTAAGAATTTTTTAATTAGATCTCCCGCAGAAGGTATATCATAAAATTTTTCCTCTATGCTAAAGCCAAAATTTCTGTATTTTAAAATAGAGCCTTTTAGTTTAAAATCTCCCCTGCGCCAGGTTTTTGTTGCAGATATGCCGCTGCTGCTTATTGTCTCGGATAGATCTCTATCGCTTTCGATCGATAGTATTAAAACTACTTCGTTGCCTTTCAAAGCTACTCCTAAAATCTTTTATATCCCATCTACGCACATATTGTCATTTAGTTTGACACACATTTTATATTTATCAGAATATGAGCAAAACCAGCATATTCTGCATTGGAAGTTAAAATTTTCATTTGGACACTCGCCCGGGGCCAATGGCTGGGCAGTATGCAAAATCATCTCCGTTTCTAGCGCGATACTTAGTGATATATTCGATCGCCACTTCGAATGCATCGTCATCTTCCGCTTTAATACTCCAGCCGTCGTATGTGATTATGGGCTTATTGTCGCTTAGGCGATATACATCCCCTCCGACGATAAGCATATCTCTATCTCTTGCGATTTTTAGCACCTCCATTACATCGTCAAATTTCCAAGCTATTTCATAAAATCCGAGCTCCTCTCTTAGGCGTATGCCGCGCTCTAGCAGATCCTGCGGCACGATATTTACATAATCTTCATCTATAAACGCCGCGCCATCTTCTTCAACTGACATAATCTCTCCTTTCATTAAAATTTAATTTATTACAAAGACTTTTCTATATCGTTTATTAGGCGATGAAGCGTTTCTAGACGACTAGAACTCGGATTATTTTGGTTCAAAATTCTAAAATATCACTATATTTCATCGTCTTTATATGGCGCTCGTCAAAAAGATGGAAGTATATATTTTTCGTTCATCTTAACGATTTTTGCGATATAGCTCTCGCTTATGCTGTTTTTTTGGTTTTTTGTGCGATATACACATTAAAAATGTTTTTATAGCGATATTTATCGCTCTTTCTGTAAACAGATTTTAACTAACCTAATAACTAACTGAATTATTTTAAAATAATTATAACATAAAAAGAAACAAAAATAATTAAAATTACTAAAAGCCATAAATATCCGTATTTAAAGGAAGCAAAATAGATCTAAA
This sequence comes from uncultured Campylobacter sp., assembly GCF_937959485.1. Classification (NCBI taxonomy): domain Bacteria; kingdom Pseudomonadati; phylum Campylobacterota; class Epsilonproteobacteria; order Campylobacterales; family Campylobacteraceae; genus Campylobacter; species uncultured Campylobacter sp. Next base: position 147,066 of record NZ_CALGPY010000005.1, on the reverse strand, counting down.
AGAAGTGATTAAAACCCAAAAATAGCTTAAATGGTGGAGTTAAGCGGGATCGAACCGCCGACCTCTTGAATGCCATTCAAGCGCTCTCCCAGCTGAGCTATAACCCCAAAAGATTTTGTAATTTTACATTATTTTACTTACAAAATTTTTAAATTCCGGCGCCACGCCAAAATTTTCTCCGCAAAAGCCGCTATAAAATGAAATTTTAAGCTTGCATTGGGTAATATTTCATTTCTTTGCGCGGGAATAGCTCAGTGGTAGAGCGCAACCTTGCCATGGTTGATGTCGCGAGTTCGACTCTCGTTTCCCGCTCCATTTTACATTCTGTTTTGTATTAAACGTGCCCGGATGGCGGAATCGGTAGACGCAAGGGACTTAAAATCCCTCGGAATTTTTTCCGTGCCGGTTCAAGTCCGGCTCCGGGCACCACCTAATAAGCCGGCGCGGCGACATAGCCAAGTGGTAAGGCATGAGCCTGCAAAGCTTTGATCCCCGGTTCGAATCCGGGTGTCGCCTCCAGATCCTAAAAAGGAGTTATTATGAGATACATACTAGCGGCTCTTTTGGCATTAATGGTTTTTAGCGGGTGCTCTAATACTTGGCACGGCGTAAAAGAGGATTCGCACAACGCGGCTCAATGGACCAAAGAAAAGGTTCACAACGGCGCCGAGTGGGTCGGAGAAAAAACCGAATAAATTGCGCGCGTAGGTCTTGATCTGCGCGAACCTACGGCGGGGTCTACCCGCCCTTAATCGGGAGATGGCTGAGCGGTCGAAAGCGGCGGTCTTGAAAACCGTTGAGGTGAAAGCCTCCTGGGGTTCGAATCCCTATCTCCCGGCCATTTTAATCTAATCCGAAATTCCCTTTTAACTTCAAAAAATTCACATTTTATTTATACTAATTTTCATTTAATGCTCTTTAGGCTAAAATTTTATTTCGCAGTAGGCGGTGTAGGCGGCAGCTCGTGCGCGCGCCAAATGTTATACGGCGGTATGTGTCAAAATATGCCGAGCAGCTTTTAGTCGGTTCGTGTTAAACTCGAGTGCATTGCGGCCGTATTGGTGGATGAAGCATCGGAAGTTTTTTGATCGATCAGTATTAAAACAGCGCGCAGTAAGAGCAAGGACGATGCTAAATTTAAACACTCGTCCGTCCGGATATAAAAGCGGTCGTGAAAGCTAGCCGCAGAATTTAGCTATGAAATTTCAAAGCCTAGTAGTCTGCCGCGCGAGGCGCAAAATTTTAAAATTTACCGACTCGCGCTTTTAAATTTAGCCAGAGTCCAAGTAAATTTCAAAATTTATCTTGCGCGGGCGCGCCACCGTGTCGCCGCGCGGATGTGTAGATCAAGATCAAATGCGCCTGCGGACTTCCGCGATAAAATAAACGATAGAAGCCGCGTAGCGCAAGCCTAGAACCGATGCGCTCGCGAAATAGATCGGGACTAGCGCGGCGAATAGGCGGGTTAAAAGTTGGCAAATTTAAGAAATATCGCAGGCTGACGGGTCGAAGCGAATAAATCTAAAAAATAGCGCAGAATGGCGCAGGCGGGCAGATTGATAAGCCGAAAGAGAAGAGCCTGCCGAAAGGTTTGCGAGCGAATTTTATTAGAAAAATAAAGGGCTTAAATGCGAAAAATTTTACTATTTTTACTGCTTTGTGCGGGGGCTTTTGCGCTTGATTGGGACGAAGCCGTCCTGCGAGGATCGCTGCCAAACGGGCTTAGATACTATATTTTAGAAAATTCCGTGCCTAAAAATTCCGCCGTTTTTTATCTCATCGTGGATGCGGGCTCGATTGATGAGGGCCCTAATGAACGCGGGCTTGCGCATTTCATAGAGCATATGTCCTTTAACGGAAGCCGCGATTTTAGCAAAAACGAGCTCATTAAAAAGCTGCAGAGCCTGGGCGTGAAATTCGGCGCCGACGTAAATGCGCAGACGGGCTATGACAGCACGATTTACACGCTTAACATCGCGGTTAGCGAAGAAAATTTAAAGGACGTTTTTAAAATTTTTGCTTCGATTGCGGACGGAGTGGAGTTTAATCCGCTCGAGCTCGTAAAAGAAAGAGGCGTCATAATCGAGGAGGCGCGCAGCCGCGATACGCCGATCGCAAGGCTTTACGAGCGGATGGATGAGGAGCTTTACGGCGGCAGCGCGTATTTTAATCGTGCGCCGATCGGCGATATGGCGGTCGTAAAATCCGTAAGCGCGCAGCAAATCAAGGAGCTTTATCAAAAAATTTACCAGCCCAGGTCTATGAAATTTATAGCCGTGGGCGATTTTAAAAGGGATAAAATTTTAAAACTGCTAGAGCAAAATTTTTCGCCTCTTAAAAATACAAACTCCTACGCCCGCCAGAATATGGGCATTCCGTCTAGGCAGGGTTTGAAAATTTACAATTACGATACGAACGAAACATCGCTAAATTCCGTTAAAATTTCGTTTTGGGAGGAATTCGCGCCGCCGAGTAGCGAGGTGAATGCGAGAAAAATTTTAAAAAGCGAACTCATCTCAAGCCTTATTTCTACGATTTATGAGCGAGCGAAGGCTAGCGAAGGCGCACTGCTGCGAGTTAATTTTTCCAGGTCGAATTTGCAGTTTCAAAAAACGATCTATAACTTCGACGTCGCCGTTTTAGGCGGAGATTTTGACGGCGCGATCTCGCAGGCGCTTGGGCTAATCAAAGGCTTGCGAGATAGCGGCTTTGATGCGCGCGATTTCGCCCTTGCGAAGGATGCTTTGATCAGCTCGCGGCACAGCGCCTTTGAGCGCAAAAAAAGCGCAAATTCCGCGTTTTTTGCAAGGGAGATTCTTCATGCCGTAAAATCAGGAGCCGTCCTGCCTAGCGCCGCAAAACAGCGGGATTTGGAGGTAAAGCTGCTGCGCGAGATCAGCCTGGAGGAGCTAAATTTAGAATTTAGGCGCCTTACGGATCTGGGCGAGGTGCATGCAAGCGTCTTTAGCGGCTCCGGATATAATCTTAATGAGGCTAAATTTAAGAAGCTACGAAGCGGCGCTAAGGCGATAAATACGCATGCCGCGCATAAAAAGCTACCGGATAGCTTGGTTTCTAAAAGCCTGCCGGAGGGCAAAATTTTAAGCAAGAGTTTTGAGCCGCGATTTAAATTTTATACCTACCTGCTTGAAAATAACGCGACCGTGATCTTAAAGCCGCTTAAGACGCGCAAGGATTTCATCTCGTTTGCTGCGGTAAGCAGAGGCGGAATGTCCAATCTGGCGCATCCAGGGCTCGGCAGTTTTGCCGCAATGCTTGCAAACGAAAGCGGCGCGGGCGAGTTTAACAATTATGAAATTTCGCAAATTTTAAGCGGGCGGCAGGTAAATTACCGAAAAAATATCTCCGCATTCTCGCACGGATTTTACGGAAGCTGCGGCTCGCAGGATCTAAAATGGCTATTGGAAGCGATAAACTTAGAGATTAGCTCTCCGCGCACGGACGAGAAAGCGCTGCAAAATTTAAAGATCAAATCGCTCGACGAGCTTGCGCGAAACGAGAAGCTGCCCGGATATAAATTTAGCAGGGAATTTAGCGAGTTTTTTTACGGCGGCAATGCGCGAATGCGCCCGCTAAGCGCCGCGCAGATCAAAGCTCTTAACGCGGAGGAGCTAAAAAAGATCGTCTATGATAAATTTAGCAACGCCGCATCCTACACTTTCGTGCTTAGCGGCGATTTTGAGTTAAAAGACGCCGAAGCCCTCATAAAAAAATATCTGGCGAACCTGCCCGCTCGCGGCGAACGCGAGGATTTTAAAGACGACGGTATCCGCAGCTTAAGCGGACGGCACGTTTTTATGCGCAACTATCAAAACTCCCCTAGAAGCGACGTTGCGCTTACCGCGATAAACAGATCCGCTCCGCATTCTCTTGAAAATGCGATAAAAATTTCCGCCCTAGCTTTGGTGCTTCAGGAAGCACTTAGAGAGCGCATCAGAGAGGACGAGGGGCGTACTTACGGCTTTTCGGTCGCTTCGAGCCTAAGCCGCATCCCGTACGAGCACTCGAGTCTTCATATTTCGTTTTCCTGCGCGCCGCAAAATACGGATCAAATTTTATCCGCAATCAGAGAAATTTTTGCAGAGATCGCAGGCGGCGGATCGGACGTAGCGCGGCATCTTGAAAATTTTAAAAAATCCCAGATCATCACGGCGCGTACCGCTCGCGAAAGCCCTGAGTTTTGGAACGACGCGCTCGTAAAATACGCGCTTTGGAATGAGGAGATCGCCGATTTTAAGACCTTTGAAAAGATCATAAATTCCATCTCGCCGAAGGATATCGCGGAGGCGGCGCAGACATATATTTTTGACACCGATGAAACCGTAAGGATAAACGCGCCGAAATTTTAACAGGCTCGGCGCATCTAAATTTTGCTCGTTAAATTTACTAGCCGCGTTTAAATTTAACGGCGCTTGCACGGTAAATTTTGGCGCCGCAAATTTACGTACTTTAAAAATATACCCAAGAATAAAACTCAATTAAGCCCATCTGTACCGTGCATAGATTTTAGATAAATTTTATTTTGAAATAGATTTATCTCGCCTATATATCGCTATTTTATTACATTTTTTCTATTGATTGCATAAGTCGTATAATTGTTATCACTTTTATTGAAATTTAAAATATTATTGGCTAAATTTCCTAAGTCTTAATTTTTATTTTCAAAAAAGGAGAAAAGATGATTGTCGGTTTTTGGGCCTGTAAGCCATGTAAAAGCGGCGCAGGCCGCAATTATTCCGCTTCCGTAAAAGGCGAGAAATCCACTCAAAATCGCTGCGGGGGGGGGGCTTGCACGCTCCTTAATAGTCGCGGCGTGCCTTTGCGGTCTAAGCATCGCGCAGGATTCGTCTGAAAATAACACAACAAGAAGCGTTGCTATCAAAGAAAGCTCGGAGGCACGAAGCTCGGCTGCGGCGATAAATAGTTATAAATTTCCCGAAATAGTCGTCGTTGGCAACATCGACTCGAGTCTGACTAGCGTCGGCGATAGCTACGGCGGTACGCAAAAGATAAGCAGGGCGATGATCGAGTCTATGCCTAGCGGCAACGGCGACTTCGTGCAGCTTTTGCGTACCAATCCAAACGTGCAATTCAGCTCCACGAACCGCCAGAGCACGACGCTAGGCGAGATCAGCCCCGCAAATATCAGTATCAACGGCGCGAAGTATTGGCAAAACAACTTTATGCTTGACGGCGCGAATATGAATAACGATCTCGATCCCGCTAGAAACCCCGGCGGCAATCCTACGCGCTTTTCGGCGTTTGATACGATGAATTCCGTCTCGCAAGGTATGGCGATCGATAGCGATTTTTTACGGAGCGTCGAGGTGCACGATAGCGGCGTCTCCGCCAAATATGGCGGATTTACCGGCGGCGTGGTGGAGGCTAAGACGCGAGATCCGCGTGCGGGCTTTCACGGCAAGTTTTCGATGCAGCACACCGAGGATAGTTGGACTAGATACCATATCTACGGCGATGAACAGAGCTTTGAAAACTCCGCTACGCCGCTAAATCAGCCGAGATTCGATAAGTGGATCACTAGGTTAAATTTAGAGGGCACCGTTACCGAGGATCTGGGCTTGATGTTCGGCTACACCAACACTAGAAGTAAAATTCCGCTTAAGGCCTACGACAGAAGATATAACGCAGATACGACCATCACCGAGCGAGTTCAGAGGCGAAATATAGACAACTACTTTCTAAAAGCGCTTTGGTATGCAAACGACCGCCTAACTATCACGCCTAGCGTAACCTACGCGCCCGAGCGAAACAAGATGTTTAACGACCACGTCAAAGACTCCTACGCCGATATGAAATCGGGCGGTTTAAATTTAGCGCTTAAAGCCGACTACGATGGCGATTTTGCTAGATTTAATCAAATTTTATCCTATAGCAAGCTGGAGAGTTCGCGCGATGCAGAGAATGAATATTACAGGGCTTGGCAATACTCAAACGTAAAGAATTGGGGCAGTAAAATTTTATCTGCTTCGGCGATAGAGGGCGGCTTTGGGGATCTCGATCAGACTCAAAAGAGCTTTTCATACAACGCGGATCTGGAGTTTAACGAATTTGATCTCGGCGGCAGTAAGCATAGATTTATCACGGGCTTTGAGTTTAAAAAGCAAGAGGCTAAATTTAACGTAAGAAAAGAGTTTATGACCGCCAGCGGAATAGCGCCGCTACCTGCGGGCGTACATGCTTGCGATCCGAATGACGAGCTCTGCTCTATAGACGATTCTTTTGCGAGGCTCGGTAGAAGCGGCCAGTTTTTTACGCGAAAAAGCTATTACAAGGGTAATACCAAGGTGGATATGAAGAGCTTGGCGGTTTATCTGGAGGATGAGATAAAAATCGGTGATCTTACCTTACGACCGGGCGTAAGATTAAATAGGGACGATTATATGAAGCAAACGACCGCAGCGCCGAGATTTAACAGCTACTACGATATTTTCGGCGACGGCGATTCGATTCTTAGCTTCGGTGCAAACCGCTACTACGGACGCAATCTCTTTACATACAAATTAAGAGAAGGTCGAGAGGGTCTCGCTACTACCTACACGCGCCCGCGCAATGCCTATACGCAAAATTGGACGCAACTGCCAAAAGACCCGTCTCTAACTAAATTTAACGAGATAAAGGTGCCTTATGAGGATGAGCTAGTATTCGGGGCAAAGCAAAAGCTTGGAAATTTTGAGTTTTTCGGCAAATATGTAAGCCGCAAGGGTAGGGATCAGATCATCAAATCCACGCGAAGAGATCTAGGCCTAGCGCCGAATCCGAACTACCAAAACAACTATCAAACCTTTACTAATGACGGCAGAAGCGAAAATAAAATTTTAACCTTCGGCGTTAAAACGATCGATGATTACGAGGCTTTCGGTACGCTAAACGGCTTTGAACTTGGCTTTGAGCATATCAGGATGAAGACCAATAATACCATTTACGATGAGAAGCTTGATAGAGAAACGCTTGAAGATGAAAAGATCGTCGAATACGACGGGAAGTTGATGAGGTTATCGGAGCTTCCGGCGCAGGACTATGCTAGGCCTTGGACTGCAAGCCTAAACATCATCACGAAAATCCCAAGCTACGGTATCAGCGTGAATAACTTCCTCTCGTTTAAAGGCTCGCAAGAAGCGATTGCCCGCACCGGCAGGACGCCTGCGGGCAAGTATCCTGCCAGATACGACAAATACGAAAAGGTAAATCTCGGCAAAAGCTACAGCTGGGATGCGCGCATTGGATACGCCAAAAAGATGGCGGGCGAGGTGGAATTTTTTACGAATTTAGACATCTACAACGTCCTAAATAAGCGCAACAAAGCAAGACTTAGCAGCGACACCTCGCTCGATCTAGTCTATGAGGCGGGCAGGCAGTTTTGGCTGGAAGCGGGCATTCGGTGGTAGCGTGAGCTAAATTTGCGGAGCTTTTCAAATTTCAGGGCTCCGCAAAATTTTGTGAAATTTTCTGAAATTTACAGCATTTTGCAGAATTTCAAATTTCACGCCGCGCGTCTTAAAATTCCGCATCGCACTCCATAAAATTTTAGTGCGTGCAAGCCGTAAAATTTTAACGTATGTGAAATTATAAAATTTACGCCCAACCTAAGAAGCCGAAACGACTTTTTAAATTTAACGCCGATATCGTTTAATAGGCTCTTTCATCGAAATATCACAAACTGCTTTTGAAATTTTGACGGGCTGATCTGCCGCTCTTTTGGCATGTAGCGGCAAACCCTTTCAAAGTCCGCCCCGCTCATAATAAAACTGATAAATTCGCCCTTGCCGTCATAGATGATCAAAGTATCGATCGCACGAAAGCTAAATTTCCCCTCCGTGATCTTTGAAAAAATCAGTTTGGAGATGAAAAAAGGCAAAACCAATGCCGTCAGGCTCATAATAAAAATTATAAATCCCCCTAAGGCTCTGTAAAATCCGGCAAACGCGATACCTATCACGATGAACGAAAGCACAATGTCTGCGGAATTTCTAGCCGGCACGATATGTCCGAATAGCGGCGTAGCGGTGAGCTTTATGAGCGATATTTCATCAAATTTTATAGATTTCGTGATTTTGCCTTTATTTACGTAGTTGATACTCCTGTTCGTCAAATGCACAAGGCGCGTATGGGCGCTGTTTAGATACGATATGACGGCGAATACTACGGAAACAAACGGCGTATAGTATGGGAAAATATCCCCTATGTATAGAAATACCGGTACCGCCAAGGGAGCGAAGAATAGATTATAAATAAAGAATACCGCGATGTTGTAGTCTTTGACGATGAGGGGTTTATTGCCAAATTGCGGCGGATTTTGGCGCTCGGCGTCTTGCCTAGGCTTCGACTGCTGCAGCTTTTGCGACTTTTGCGGCTCGTCTTTTAAATTTAGCATTAAATTTTTGCTCCTATTTTAATTTTGCCGCTAGCGGTTTGGGTGTTTTGCGGCGCTAAATTTGCCGACCTCGTCGCGCGCCTTAGCGACGTAATCCCAAGTAGAGCGCGTTTGCGTCCTTTCAAAATTTTATTTCGTTCAATTTTATCAGCGTCGCGTGTGCTTACTGCACCGCCGCATGAAATTTCGAGGTCTCACGGCTCGAAATCAAAGCAGTAAAACTCATCTGCCTCGTCCCAGAGCTACTCTAACGAGCGTCCGTCTCTTTTTCATATTCTTTAAAATAAGCGGGTAATCAAAATAGATGATTATCGCATACTCACTGCTGTGCAGACGTAGGCTTGGTCTTCTATCCTATAATAATTCATTTTAATTGCGTCGGCTCCACGTTTTTGAATGAATAATTTTAGCATTTGTCCACTTTGGGTCATTCAAGTATTTACGACAGAATAGCAATGCATAATGCTGGATTTTATAATCCTTTTTCTCATGAAAATATGAGTTTAAGTTGATATAAAATTCCTGCAGCAATAACGTTTCCAGTAATTCCTTCAAGTATATTTCTAAGGGTTTTTAACGATTGACTTAAAACTACTTTAGAGGGACTTGCTTTTTTTACTTCATTATTAACCGCGTCTAGTTCTTGTTCAAAATCTTTTGGATTGTCTAGCGATACCAAAATGTCTTTTTTATGGGTGTTAATTAATTCTAGGACTTTAACTATTTTATCAATATCCAAACTATTATTAATTGTTTGCGAAGAGTAATTGCTATTCTGCTGAATTTGGCTGTTTGAAACATTGCCATAAAAATTATTTACCGTGTAGTTCTTTTCACTTGAAATTTTCTTTTCTTCATCTGTAAATTTCATATCCACTCCTATAATACCATCTTCTTCCAATTTTAATATCCATTCCATAATAATATTTTTTACGGTCTCAATAATGCCGATTATACTAGTGGGGCTTAACTCTTTTCTATATTTAGTTGAAACACCATCGCTTATAAGTTGGTTAAACGAGTCTGGTAAATTTATACTTATGATGCTCTTATTTTCAGAGCGATTGATTATATTTTCCAATCCTGGAATTCCTTGTCCAATTTTAGACATAGTTAATTTATTATACATTTCAATATTCTCAATTATTACAGAAACCCAACCATGATACGGATTCCACCCTTTAATATCTCCAAAAATATTTCTATACTCTGGAATACTAGCGTCTTCCTTATATCCGTTCAACTCATTATTAATCCAAATTTCAAAATCCTTAATCTTTAATTTTCTAGCAATAATATATGCTTGCCTAAGAACATCCGTAGTACTTTTACTCAATATTTGCTTTTGTATATTGATAACTATTGGATCCATAAAATTTATCCGTATTCAAATTAATTTTTTCGCTTTCGTATCTTCTTAGTATAATTAAGCTCATTATATAATAATTTTACCATTTTATACACTAAGTTCACTTTCAATAACAGATTTTGAACCTTGAAATAAGGCTATTAAGAAGTTTAAATTTTTCCGATATATTATGCAATTCAACATTAGATCCTTAGCGCATTGGATTGATTGTTACTTGCTCTTTTATTCCGCCAAAAACCCGAAGCGCTCGATCATATCCAAAAGCATATCGGCTCTGCAAATTTCATCGTCCAGCAGATCGTCGTATTGATCTCGCAGTCGCTCGGTGTCTTGCGCCACGGGCCCTAGATATTCCCTAGCCTGCGCGAAATCCCCTTTCATTACGTAGTATTCGCCTAAGATCACGCGAGCTCGCGTCTTGCTAACCTCGTCGCCGTCGCCCTCTAGTGCCGCTTTTAGGCTCTGCACGCCGCCCTCCTCAAACCCTCGCGAGAGCTGCGTTACCTTCTGTAAAGCTTCGCATCCATTTTCGCTCCTTAGCTAAATTTCATTTGAAATAATAGAACAAATTTCCGCCGTACTCAAGATCCACGGACTCCTTACTGTCAAAAAACAGCTTAAATTCCATGTGGCTCAGATATTTGGCGTCCTGCGCTTTCTCTATAAAATTTCTTATCAGCCGTTCTATCTTTCCGCCCCCTTCGCGGCGCGCCGCATCCTGCCTCGTGAAATAAAAAACTACGGGCGCGTCGGACACCGCTGCGATATACCAAATTTTAAGCGGCGCTAAAAGCTCGCTTCGGTTTCGAAGCAGCTCCTCTACCGCGCCTTGGATCAGATCAGTGCGGATCTGCGACTCGAAGGACTCGACCGAGATATAAAAGCTCTTAAGTCCGTTTAGTTTCTCGAAAAGCGGCGTGCGGGCAAGGTAGCGCTCGATGCACTTTTTATCGGTGATTTTCGCGGCATCTTTATCGAAGCGAAGCACGATCTTAAGCCACGCCGAGTCCCTGCCCGCGCCGTAAAACGCGCTGATCGCTCGAGTTTTAAATTTAGCGTCTATGAACTCTCTCAGACCCCTGACGTTTTCACTATTTTCGACTTTGCCCTCTATGATCTCTTTGCAGCGCCTGCTCTGATACGGGCTTAGATCGCAAAACATCGCATGCCTTTAAATTTAAAGTGATTTAAATTTAGCCCGCATCGTAAGCCTCGAGCATATCGAAAGTCGGAGCGAAAAAGAGCGCGCCCGTCTTTGCCGTGCTAAAATCTAGCAGCCGGTCGTAGTTACCTCGCGGACGGCCGACAAACATACTCTCAAGCATCAGCTCCAGCGTGCTAAAGGTGCTTGCGTAGGCGATGAAGTAGGTTCCCGTCTCGCCGCCCTGCATAAACGGCATATTGTCGCGCACGACCTTTTTATCGTCGCCGACGTTGGCTGCGGCGGAGTGCGAGTTGCTAGGCTTTAGCTCCTCGCTCATCTCGATGTCGTTTTGCTTGCTACGCCCGATGACGCGCTCCTGCTCGGCGACGCCCGCGGCGTTCCATGCGCTCATATCGTGGATGTATTTTTGCACGAAAAGATAGCTGCCGCCCTTATAAGCCGCATCCTCGTCGCCTACCTTAGCAAAAAAGTCGCGATCTGCGCCCTGCGGATTTTCGGTGCCGTCCACAAAGCCGATGATAGCGCGTCCGTCGTAGTATTTAAAGCCGCAGATCTCCTCCTCGCACGTCGCGACATCCTTTAGCGCGGCTCTGATCTCGCTTGCCATATCGTAGCAAACGGCCTGATTTGCGGCTCTGATGTGGATATGAATATCGCCTCCGGTAGCGGGCGCAGCGTGCTTATCACCTCTAATCTCTTCGAAATTTTTTAGCTCCTTCGGCAAAGGCTTTGGTAAGCCGAGCATTTTCCACGCTTCAAAGCCCACGCCCAGCACACAGCTCGTCTCGCTAGCCGCGCCGAATCTCGTAACGGCGGTTTTGTTTAAATTTATCACCAGGCCGCAAAGACCCTCGAAAGCCTTTTTACAGGCGGCTTTGTCTGCGCTAAAGCGCCAGATCATAAACACGGTGTTATTGCCGGGCGCGTCGGTTACGTTTTGGGATTTGACATGCGCACAGGCGCAACTTTTTTCTTCACTCATTTTTCTCTCCTTCAAAGTAAAATTTAAAAGGAATTTTAGCGCAATATCGGTAAATAACATGCGTTTGGACAGAATTTGTGCAGGATTTAGGTACGAAATTTTGTGGATAGAATTTTGCAAGCGTAGCCCCAGATCTAAATTTGAAACGAGTAGAATGCCGTAGAATGGAATTTTATGAAATTTTAAGGCGCGACGCGCGAAATTTTATTTCGGCGGCGGAACGATGATTTAAAAGCGTGGAATTTTTATTTGCGCGGACGAGAGCCGCTTGCCGCCAACGAGCACTGCCGCGTCTCGAGGCTTTTTTGCGATTGAGGCGCTTGTGTCTAAGAATATGAATTGAAGTAAGTAGTGGCAGATGGGAAGGGATTCGAACCCTCGAAAGCTTGCACTTTACACGCGTTCCAGGCGTGCTCCTTCAACCGCTCGGACACCCATCTAAATTAAAAGTCGCGATTATAGCGAAAATCTAAAATTTTGCCAAATTCCGTTTCGACGCGCAATCCGCCTCGCCTTTAAATTTAAAACGCGGCGCTTAGAATTTTACCGCAGCGTTTGGAATTTTATCGCGCTGCTTGTAATTTCGCCGTGCCGCTTAGAAATTCTGCCGTGCCGCGGAGCCAAGCCGCTTTGCGCCTTCCAGTCGAGCGGCGATTTTACCTTGCTGCGGCTATTTTGAAATTTAGATTATATTTGAAATTGGAATTTGCCGCCCGCCGCAGGGCTAAATTTAAAAGGCGCAAGCAGTTTTTTTAAACGATCTGCTTGCGCCGTAAAAACTGGGCTGCCCTTTAAATTTACGGATATTTTAAAATTTCGCGCCGCTCGTAAATTTATAAACTAATTAAAAATTCTATCCTTCGGGAAGGCGGACATATCGGGCTGCACGTCCTGCTCTGCGCCGATAAGCGCCTTTATTTCGCTATCTTCTATGCTAAAGCCGCCGCCGAGCGCCTTGTAGGCGTTTACCGTCGCGCTTAGCACGTCAAGATCGGCCTGTGTCTTATTTAGCTGCGCGCTAAGTAGGTTTCGCTGCGAATCCAAAAACTCCAGATGATCGCTGTAGCCCGCCTGATACCTGCTCGAGGCATTTGAATAAATTTTGCTCTGCGAAGCGACGAGATCGGCGAGGCTTGCCTGTCTTAGCTTGGCGTTTTGCACGCCTATAAGCGCGTCGCGAACGTCGCCGAAAGCTGTTTTAAGAGCTTTGTCGTATGCGATGAAACTCGCGTTTTGCTCTAAATTTGCAAGCTCTACGCGCCTTTTCTGGCGGCCGAAGTCAAGCAACGGCCCTACGAGCGAGCCGCCGATACTCCACGTGCTCGCGTTTGCGGTAAACAGCCTGTCAAATTCTCCGCTTGCGTATCCCGCCGAGCCCGTAAGCGAGAAAGTAGGGAAGTAGCCTGCCTTGGCGACGCCCACTAAGAAGTTGCTTGCGCGTAGATTTTCGAGCGAGCTTGCGACGTCGGGGCGGTGCAGGATCACGTCGCTAGGGATTCCGCTTGGGATCTGCGGTGCGCTAGGCATTTTCGCGGCGGTCTGCGGCGCGCCGCGTAAAATTTCATCATAGCTCTTGCCCGTTAGGATATTTAGCGAAGTTTGAGCTGCGGAGAGCTGATTTTGCACGCTTATGAGGCTTGCCTCGGCGCTTTGAACCGCAGCCTTGGCTTGATAAAATACGATCTCGCTAACCGCGCCCGCATCGAGCTGCTTTTTGCGGTAGTTTTGCGTATCTTGATAGCTTTTTAGGCTATCTTTTAAAATTTTCTCCTGCTGCTTTAACGCTAGTAGCGTAAAATAGGTCGTCGCAACCGTGCTGGTGATCGTGTTTTTGGCGGTTTCGTAGTCGTATTTCGTCGCATTAAATCGCGATCGCGCCGAATCTACGCTGTTGCGCACGCGCCCCCAAAGATCGATCTCGTAGCTTAGCACGGCGCCGATCTGATACGCGCCGTGGGAGTTGCGATCGGGCCGGTTGCCGAAATTATTTTGGCGCACCGCGCTGCCGCTTAAATTTACATTCGGCAGGTATTCAAGCTTGTTTAACCCTAAATTTACGCGCGCATACTCGACGTTATTCAGCGCGGTTTGCAAGTCGGAATTCTGCTCCAGCGCGCTTTGGATCAGGGCGTTTAGCTGCGGATCGTTAAAGCTTTTCCACCACTGCGTGCTAACGTTCGTGCTCGCGTAATCCGCCTTAAAGCCGGTTTGCTTTTGCGGCGTGACGGGCTTGAAGTTGCAACCGCAGAGTAAAATTCCAAGCGTCAAGGCGCTTAAAAGAGCGTTATTTATTTTCATCGTTCACCTCGTTAGTTTGGACTTTTTTGCCGCGTCTATCAAGCCAAGCGTTGAAGCTTTCGAGCAGGTAGAAAAACAGCGGCACGAAAAAGATCGCGATCGTAGATGCCGCGAGCATGCCGCCTACGACGCCGGTTCCTAGCGCGTGGCGGCTAGCAGCGCCCGCGCCGGTAGCGATAACCATCGGAAGCACGCCGAGGCCGAACGCAAGGCTCGTCATCACGATAGGGCGGAACCTCATCTTGGCGGCCTCTACGGCGGCTTCAGCGATAGGGCGGTGGTTGTTTAGGTGCTCATTCATCGCAAATTCCACGATCAAAATCGCATTTTTCGCCGCCAGACCGATTAGAAGCAAAAGTCCGATCTGAAAATATATGTCGTTATTTAGCCCGCGGAAATGTGTAAATACGAGCGCGCCGAATACCGAAAACGGCACGGCGGTAAGTACGGCAAGCGGCATGAGCCACCTTTCGTATTGAGCCGCTAGGATCAGAAACACGAAGATCATTCCAAATACGAATGCCTGCGCGCCCTTGCCCGTCTCGCTGACCTCTTGATACGCAGAGCCCGCCCAGCCGATCGAGTATCCGCTAGGAAATTCCTCTTTTATGACCTCTTGGATCGCGGCGATCGCCTGACCCGAGGTGTAGCCCGTATTTGGCTCGCCCATAATTAGCGCGGCAGGGAAGGCGTTAAATCTATTAACGGAATCCGGGCCCAAAGAGCGCTCAAGCCTCACTAAAGAATTTAACGCGATCAGATCGCCGCTGCCGCTGCGGACGTAGAGCGATTTTAGATCGTTAGGATCGTCTCTGTAGTCTTGCGTAGCGCGGATATAGACCTTAAACGTGCGGCCCAAGAGGTTAAAGTCGTTGATGTAATACTGCCCGACGGTGGAATTTAGCACGGTGAAAATGTCAGCTATCTTAACGCCTAGCATCTTTATTTTCTCTTTATCGAGATAGAGCTTATACTGCGGGAAATCGGTATCCAGCGTCGTTCGCACGAGTTTTAAAGCGGGATGTTGATTGGCTTTGGCGGTTACGCGATCCATATCGGCGCGAATTTCATCATAGCTCTTGCCCGTCGTGCTTTGCGCGTAGAGCTCAAATCCGCCCGTAAGCGAAAGACCCATAATAGGCGGCGGCGTGACGACGTAGGTCATCGAGTTGCGATCCGCGCCGTAGAGTTCGCGGTTTAGCGCGGCGGCTATGGCGAAGTTGGAATTTTCATCGCCGGGGCGATCTTTCCAGTCTTTTAGCTTCATAAAAAAAGCTCCCGCATTTTCTCTAAGCGCTCCGGCTAGCATATCGTATCCCGTGATTTGGGTTATATCTTTTACGTTTGTGTGCTTTTTAGCGATACTTGCGATGAAATCCTGATCGGCTTCCGTCCTGGGCAGCGTAGATGCAGACGGAAGCGTAGTCATCGCCATAATCGAGCCTTTGTCCTCGTTAGGCACCAGGCCGCTAGGAGTGAGCACAAGAAGCTTCACCATCGCATAGATGATGATGCCTACAAAAATGAGGCTGATTAGTACGTGGCGAAGAACCATGCCGACGCCTGCGGCGTAAATTTTAGTCGAGACGTTAAAAAGATTATTAAACCATCTTACGAAGAAAAACGGCTCAGATTCCTTTTTTTGCAAAATTAGAGCGCAAAGTGCGGGCGTTAGCGTAAGGGCTACGAAGCCTGAAAAACATACCGAGGCTACGAGCGTTAATGCAAATTGTCTCTGCATAACCCCGGTAAAGCCCTCCATAAACGCAACCGGCACAAAAACCGCCGAAAGCACGAGCACGATGGAGATGACGGGCGCTACGATCTCGCCCATCGCCTTCGTGGTGGCCTCTTTGACGCTAAGATCCGGCTCTTCGTGTAAAATTCTCTCTACGTTTTCGATCACGATAATGGCGTCGTCCACGACGATGCCGATAGCTAAAATAAGCGCAAAAAGAGTGATTAAATTTATAGAAAATCCGAAGGCGTAAATTCCGATAAACGCGCCGCAGATCGACACCGGAGCGGCAAGCGTCGGAATGATCGTCGCTCTAAGATTGCCTAAGAACATATACATAACTACGATGACGAGGATTAACGCTTCAATAAAAGTATGAATGACCTCTTCGATCGATACTTTTACGAAGCTAGTCGTATCGTAGGCGACGTCGTAGGTCAGCTCGCCTGGGAAATTTGGTTTAAGCTCGTCTATGCGCTTATTTACCGCTTCAACTACGGCTAGGGCGTTGGCGCCGCTTTGCATAAAGATAAGCACAGGCACCATCTCTTTACCGTTAAATTTCGCCGAGATATTGTAGCTTGCGCCGCCGAGTTTGACATCGGCGACATCTTTTACGCGCAAGAAATTCCCATCTTTTTGCGCGCGTATGATTATATTTTCAAACTCTTCGACGGTTTTTAAACGACCCTCAGGCTTGATTGCATAGACGTAGGGATTGCCTAAGTTCATCGGCTGCTCGCCCATCTTACCCGCGGCGTATTGGCTATTTTGCTCGCTTATTGCGGCGATTATCTCGGCGGTCGTAACGTTAAATTTCTTAAGCAGCTCAGGCTTAACCCAGATCCTCATCGCATAGTCTTTCGTACCCAGTGCCTGAGCCTCGCCGACGCCCGGCACGCGCTTTAGCTCATCTACGACGTTGATAGCTACGTAGTTTTGCATCTCTACGACGTCCATTTGCTCGCTAGGATCGTAAAACGCGAGCACTTCCAGCATCGTGCTGCTGCGCTCAGTGACGGTTACGCCATAGCGGCGCACTTCGTCGGGAAGTAGCGTAAGCGCGGGCGTTACGCGGTTGTTTACATTGACTTTCGCATCTGCTGGATTTGTGCCGATTTGAAAATATACGTTGATACGAACGTCACCGGAGGAGCTTGCTGAGCTTTCCATGTAGATCATATTTTCAACGCCATTGATTGCGTTTTCAAGAGGAGCCGCGACGACGTCGGCAATCGTTTGCGCATCCGCGCCGCTATATGTAGCGCTAACTACGATTTGCGGCGGCGTGAGTTGTGGATACTCCTCGACGGAAGAATTTTTAAGAGCCAAAACGCCCGCGATTACGATGATGATCGAAACGACGCAGGCAAAAACGGGGCGGTTGATGAAAAATTTAGAAAACATTATTTCCCGCTTTCCGCATTGCTCTGAGACGGTTGCTCGTTAGGCTGCCCTGCTACGTAAGGATCGGTGCTTGCGGGTATCGGAGTGACCTTGGAGCCCACGTTGATCTTTTTAAAATTATCCAAAATAATCTGATCGCCGTCTTGCAGTCCGCTTGAGATCGTCGCCGTGCGGGTATCTTGAGCCGCGATTTTGACCACCTTTTTAGCGACCTTTCCGTCTTGCACGACATAGACTATGGTGTTGCTAAGATCTTGCTTGAGCGCAACTTGCGGAATTTTAAAGCCGTTTTTCTGATAAAAGCCATCGACGCTTATTTTGGTAAAAACGCCCGGGCGAATTTCTAAGCTTGGATTTGGAATTTGAGCTTTGGCGCTGACGGACGCGGTATTTGTATTGATGACGCTATCGATAAAGCTTAGCGTGCCGTTGTAGTCCTTGCCGCCGAGATTTACGCTCACCCTGCGCCCTAGCTGCTTCCATTGCCCGTTTCTTAAATTTGCATCAAGCTCCAGTCTATCAACGTCTGCGATACCGAATTCCACGTCGATCGGATCAAATTTGCTAAGACGCACCAGATCCTCGCCCACGTTTACGTATGCGCCTACGTCTTTTTGCGTATCGCCAGCCATGCCGTCAAAAGGCGCGGTCACGAGCGAGTGGTCAAAATCGATCTTGGCGCTTTTAAAATTTGCTTCGGCTACCATAAACGCGGCTTTTGCGGTGTCGAAGTCCTTTTGAGAGATCGTGTTGCTAGCTTTTAGCGCCTTAGCTCTTTTGTAGTCCGCCGAGGCGTTTTGCAGATTAGCGTTTGCGCTGTCAAACGTCGCTTGGTAGCGCGAGCGATCGATCTCGTAGAGCACGTCGCCCTTTTTGACGCTGTGCCCCGGCTCGAAAAGCTGCTTTTCGATGGTGCCCGAAACCTGCGGCTTCAGCATTATCTCAAGCTCGCTCACGGTCTGTCCGTTAAATTTCAAAATTATCGGCACGTCGGCGGATTTGGCGATAAATACACCTACCGGCAGCGCGGGGGTCCCGCCGCCTTGCTTCGCGCCGCTTTCCTCCTTTTTTTCGAAATAGGAGCAGCCCGAAACTAAAAACGCTGCGAAAATCAAACTAGCGACTTTTTTCATGTAATTTCCTCTATTTGGGTTAAAATTTTGTATTTGTAATAGTCATTACGAATAAATTATAAATTATATAAAAACTATATAAATAAAACTTAAATTTAGCCCGTAAAATAATATATCTGGGGAATTATAGCGGAATTTCGATATAATCGCGCTAAAATTTTAAAGGCTTTTTATGAGAAAAATTCTTACTATCGCGGGATCTGATAGCGGCGGCGGCGCGGGCATCCAAGCCGATATCAAGACGATTAGCGCGCACAAGATGTTTGCTATGAGCGCTATTACGGCGCTTACGGCGCAAAATTCGCGCGGCGTATTCGGCGTGCTAGATGTTTCGCCAGATTTTGTGGAGGCACAGCTGGATGCGATTTTTAGCGATATCTTTCCGGACGCCGTTAAAATCGGAATGATCTCCAATGAGGGGGTTGCCGAGGCTATCGCAAAGAGCCTGAGCAGGCACGGCGCAAAAAACGTCGTCTTAGATCCCGTAATGGTCGCCACCAGCGGCGGAGTTTTGATGAAACAAAGCGCGCTGCATGCGCTAAAATACGAGCTCGCTCCCACTGCGGAGATTATCACGCCCAACGTGCGCGAGGCCGAGGTTTTGGCGGAGATGAAAATTTTAAGCTTAGCCGATATGCGTGCCGCGGCAGTTAAAATTTCGCAGTTTTTCGGCGGCGCGATTTTGATCAAAGGCGGCGATCTTGCGGGTGCGAGTGTAGCTTGCGGCGCGGCGGGAGCGGCGCGAAATTTTAATGCTTCGCAGCGTAAAACGGATGAGAATGGCGCACGCGAAAATTCTGCGTGTTTGACGGAGCGCGCAAATTTCGCAAGTGAAAATTTTACTAGCGAATGCAAAAATTTAACTGCGGGCACGGAGCCTTCTTTTGAACAAAATTTATCCGCAGCACCTTTAGATGCGGGTTTTGAACTGAGCGGCGAGGACGAGGACGGGGATGTGAGAAACTTAGCGGTCGATATTTTATACGAAAACGGCAAATTTTATGAGTTTTCCGCGCCTAAAATTGCTACGCGTAACACCCACGGCACGGGTTGTACCCTCTCAAGCGCGATCGCGTGCGCGCTGGCGGCGGGGCTTAGCCTGGCCGCAGCCGTCGCCCATGCCAAGGGCTTCGTGCGCAGGGCGCTTGGCTGGGATGAACAGATCGGGCACGGATGCGGCGCGATAGATCATTATTTCACGGTCCAAGATCCCTTCGGCGCGGACTTTGACGGATCTTGCGCGAACGAAATCAAAATCATCTCTCGAGACTAAAATTTCAAGCGCTCGTCCAGATCCCTGCATTCGTTAAAATTTCAAGACTTCACCGCGAAAGCATAGGCTTTAAATTTAACCAAATGTCGCGACCTGCAAAATCGCGCGACGGACGAGCCAGATTCTGCGTACTGCTCGGGCGCCGTTTTTAGCGCGAGCCGCGGGTCTAAGTCCTGCTTTAAATCCGATTTTGCCGCAGAGTGCGGGCTAGCCTAGATGCTTTGATCTTAAATTTAGATGCTTTGCATGCCTGAAATTTATCTCTAAATTCAGCCCTTTTTGCTAAAATTTCACAAAACGCGCCGCCCGTAAAAGAGGCGGCCATACTAAGCTTAAGGAGATAAGATGCGCGAGCAGGACTACGAGACGCTTAAGGCGGAGTGGCAAAAAGAGTGGAACGAAAAGGGCGAGAAATACGCCAAGGCCGTAAACGATATGGTGGCGTTTGCGGAGGTGCACGGCTGGGACGCCTACGAGGGCGAGGATGCGGTCGATGAGCGCGAGGGTGTGACGCAGCTTTGCGAGGCGGTTTTTGAGCTGCTAAAGGATGCCAACGAGCGCGGCGAGACGGCGAAATTTAGAGCCGATTTTCCGCCCTCAAACGTCATTTTCGATAAAAAGTTGAGAAAAAAGCTAAGAGACATCGATCAAATTTGCCCTCTTGGCGGCGAGAACGTCCTTTTTATCGCCTCAAACGACGACGGCAAGACGCTGTATCTGCTGGAGGGCGACCGCGTGAGCGAGGTGGCGGACGACGTCATCGCCGTGGGCAAGTCAAAGCGAAACGAAATTTACGCCCTGCTAAATCAAGACGAGGTATGGCTGATCAGGGGCTACGACGGCAAGAGCGGCGGCGAGCTGGTGGCGAGATTTAGCCACGAGCTTGAGATCATCTACGACGAGGCTGAAATTTTACCCTTTAACGACGGCAGCAAGGTGCTTTTGGCCGCCCATGACGGAATTTTTTTGATTTCGCAAAGCGGCGCGAAGCTCATCCATCCGATCTACGAGGATGAGGGCGAGGACGAGGACGAATATGAGCTCGAGATAGCCATGGCAAATGCGACCATCTCAAACGACAACGAGTTAATCGTCGCGGGTGAGCAAGATACCGATGAGCACGTCCTGATGGATCGCGAGGGCGAGCGACTGGGCGGCATCGGCGCGCAGAGCGCATATCCACACTTTTGCCTATTTAGCGCGGACGATACGCAGCTCATCACGAACTCCTGCCACTTTTACAACGGCGTTACGATCGGCGTGGGCAGGGCGGCTCTAAAGCGAGGGCTGGAGGTCGAGGCTTATTCGTATGACGAAGAGGGCGAGAAAAATTTCACGCTGATCGACGATGCGATGAGAGTTTACGCGGGCGTAGCGACGCGGGACTTTTACATCCTCGGCGATGCATACGGCTACATCAAGGCAGTCGGCAAGGACGGGCGTAAAATTTGGCGCCACTATCTGGGCGGTACGATAAAGTCTATGGCGTTAAGCGAGGACGGGAGAGTGCTTTTTGTGGGCACTTACGGCGGCAGGCTGCATAAGCTACGCCTAGGCGCGGGCCAAGACAGCCACACGATCGGCAACGGCAACCACAAAGAGGAGTTTAGACTGATCGCTTACGAGGATAAAATTTATCGGTGGTAAATTTCGCGGTACGGGCTTCCGCGATAGTTTTGCGCTCTTAAGCGCGCTTAAAACGTGGCGCGAGTAGCTTTGAGCGTGGATGAAATTTGATTTGAAGTAGCGCCTTATGGCGGAGCGGATTTGGGCTAAATTTAGTTCGCGGCTCCGCCAGACCTGCGCCCATCAAATGGGCGCGGACAGATTAAAATTTAAAGGACGGAAATGACCGAGCCGAAAATCGGCGATCTCTTCGCCGTAAAGCTTAAGAGGCGGAACGCGTATTTTACCGCGCAGATCCTAAGCGCTCAGAGGGGGCTCGTCGCGCTCGTTTTGGACGGCTTTACGAGCGCGCCGCCCGGGCTAAAAGAAGCGGTTAAGCTTAAGCCGTTTTACTTCGATCATCACTTTTGGAAGCGCGGAGAATTTTATCTCGGCACGGATGAAATTTTGGACGCCGAACCCGTTTTTATCGGCAATGCCGCTTTGATTTGCGAGCCGCCCGAGTGCGTGAGCCTGCAAAGCATCGAACAGATCTATATGCAGCTTGCGTGGAACGAGCTTCCGAAGGATATTCGCGCTAAATTTAAATCCGTCCGCAAGCAAAAACTTGAAATTTCGCAGCCCCAAAGCAGGGAATTCTACACCGATCTAGCGCGTAAAAATCCATTTTGCTACGAGATAAAAAGCAAAATTTGGGATGAAAATTTAAAAGATTTTTTAGAAGCGACGCCGATGATGACGCAGCTTGAGCTAAACTGCGCCGGCAAAAGCCCAGATATCTCGCGCACGCATTTGCAGCAGTTCGTCTTGCACGCGAGCGGCACGGAGGAGATCACGCTAAACGGCTCGCTGTGGCGGCTCGTGATAAACAGCGATATCGCGCGGCTAAAAAGCGTGCGCTGCCCCTTTGACGGCGAGCTTTTGAGCGTTCAGCTAGAGCTAAACGGCGGCGGATTTTGCATTCGCGGGCTTGAAAAACTGCGCGATCTACGGATATTTTCGCAACGCGGCGAGTGCATTGATCTCGCATGCGTTGCGGCGAGCTTTCCGAATTTGCGCGAAATTTTTATTAACGCGCAGGGCGGCACGCTAAAAAACATCGACGCGCTCGCTAAATTTGAACATCTAAAAGACGTCTGGCTTAGCGAGGTTTACGGATTTGAACGCTTTCCGACGAGGGCGCAACTACCGCATCTAAAGCGCCTTTGTTTCTGGTCGGTGCCCAAAGGCGCCTGCGAGGCGGCTAGAGCGCAGTTTAAAGACATAGAAAGCCTCGTAATCAGGCAGCCGCGAAGCAAGCAGTGGCTGGCGGCGAATTTAAACAACCCGCTGCGCGGCTGGGACGGCAGAGATGGAGTGGGCGCTGCGACTGCCAGAAAGGCGATGAGGGCTTATGTAGGCGCGCACAAGAAACTAAGTGCGCTAGAAGCAGAATCCGCAAGAGACGAGCTTAAGACCGAGAAAACCGAAATTTTAAAAGAATTTATCGCCGTTTTTAACGCGATAGACGCCAAGCATAGCATCGACACCATGGAGCGCGAGGAGATTTGGGAGGCGTTTTGCAAGCTGGCCGAGCTTGCGGCGATGGACGGAAAGTCGCAAGAGCGCATCTGGGAGCAAAACGCGGAATTTTGATCGATCAAGCGCTGTGGGCGTTGCGATAAAAACGGCATGGGGATATCGCGCAGATCGGGCTTTGTTTGGGCGCGACGCATGAGATTTAAAATTTAGCGCCGAAGCGAGCTTTTGCGGGCGTATGGATAAAATTTAAGCAGAGCGGCGGTAGAATTCGCGGTTTTAATGAAAGCGTTAATTTGCGCCTTTTTGGCATGTAAATTTACGCTTATTAGGGCGGAATAAATTTAAGGAGCAAAGATGAGAAGTAAAATTTTAATCGCGACCTTTGCGGCGGCGTTTTTGTGTGGCTGCGCGGCGCACGATACAAAGCCAGGCGAGGAAATAAGCGCAATGGATAAGAGGGGCGAAAGCGCGGCTGCGGACTGCGGCGCTAGTGAGGGCGTCTGCAAAGTGCCCGTCGTGCAGGGGCCGATGATAGGCGGCGGCACGGATAAGCACGGCTGCTTAGTCGCCGCGGGGCAGAGCTTTTCAAAGATTAAGAATGGCTGCGTGCAGGTTTTTGATATCGCGGACGTGAGGTTAGCTGATCCGGATAACGCCGCGCTTGCGATCTACGGGATATTTTCCGCGGATAAAAGCAGGGTAGAAATCTTTTGGGCGAGCTTGCCGCAGAGCGAAATTTTAAGCAAAGTTAAGGGTGGCTGCTACGTCTCGAAGGACGGCAAAATTTCGCTGCTAAAAAGCGGCAAGGGCTATAAGATCCACAGAAAATAGCAGGTGAAATTTTAAGTCAGCCAAATTTCGCGCGCCGCGGAGAAATTTAATCCAAGCGCGCCAAAGCTTGGGCTGGTCTAGTAGAGCCTAAGGCTTAAATTTAAAGGCAAGTTAATACCAAACATTCGGTTATTTGCGGCATCTGCCGCCGATAAAATTTAATCAAAGGAACAAAAATGGCGATCATAAAAGTCGATCTACAAAAATCATACCGTATCCTAAATCCGGGCGCGACCACGCTCGTATCGGCCAAATACGATGGCGACGTCAACGCGATGGCGATAACGTGGGCGCAGGCGCTCGACTACGATAAGGTTACCATCGTGCCGCACAACGGCTCGTACACGAGGACGCTCATCGAAAAGAGTGGGTATTTCGCCGTGCAGATCCCCACGGCCGCGCAGGCGGAGCTGGTTAGCGAGCTGGGCGCCGAAAACAACTCGCGCTTTGATAACGCGGACAAGATGAAAAACGTGGAAATTTTTTATCAAGATGACTCCCGCGTACCGCTGATCGCGGGCTGCGCTGCATGGCTCGTTTGCAAGCGTATCCCCGAGCCTCGCAACGAGCAGAGCTACGATCTTTTCATTGGCGAGGTCGTCGCGGCATACGCGGACGAGCGGATATTTGACGGCAGGCACTGGCTGTTCGAAAAGATCCCTGACGAGCTAAAAACGCTCCACTACGTCGCCGGCGGTCGGTATTATCTTGACGGCAAAGCGGTAGATACCAAGCGCACGCCCCCATAAGCGACGAATAAACCGCTCGCAAAATGCTGACAAATTTGTAAATTTAAGACGAGCGCGCGCGTGAATACGCGGCGAGCTTTAGTAAAATTTTAAACTGAAAAAACCAAGAAAGGATAGAAAATGAAAAAATATATCGTCATCACCGGCGCAAGTTCGGGTATCGGAGCAGCTACGGCAAAGGCCTTTGCCGGGCGAGGAGAAAATTTGATCCTAATCGCGCGCAGAGCGGAGCTGCTGCAAAACTTAAAGGACGAGATCGCGCAGATCGCGCCCGAATCGGACGTAGTCATTAAAATTTGCGACCTTGCGCGCAACGAGAACGTCCTAGCGCTTTGGGGCGAGCTAAAAAGCTACGAGCTGAAGGCGCTCATAAACAACGCGGGCTTCGGGGATTACGGCGCGGTCGGCGAGCGCGATCTATCCAAAATCTCGCAGATGTTACAGCTCAACGTCATTTCGCTCACGCTGCTAAGCCACCTCTTCGTGCGCGATTACAAGCGCAAGCCCGCCCAGCTCATCAATATATCCTCTGCTGGCGGCTACAGCATGGTGCCAAACGCCGTCACCTACTGCGCGAGCAAGTTTTTCGTAAGCGCCTTTACGGAGGGCTTGCACCGAGAGCTGGTGCAGGATAAAGAGGCCAAAATGCAGGCTAAAGTTCTAGCGCCCGCCGCGACTAGGACGGAATTCGGCCCCGTGGCGACGGATGACGCGGGCTACGACTACGACGCGGCTTTTAAGCGCTATCACTCGAGCGAGGAGATGGCGGAATTCCTGCTCGCGCTTTACGATAGCGACGCGTGTGTGGGCGCGGTGGATCGAAACAACTTCGAGTTTAGCTTACAAGCCCCGCGATTTGACTATGCAGGTAAACGCTAAAATTTATGCATTACGCGCCGCGCGGACGATATGCGCGTAAAATTTAGAATAACGTAGCGCCGGAGTTAAATTTGACCGTAAAGTGCGTTAAAATTTAAAGAAATTCAGGGAACGAAAATAAGAAATCCGCCCTTGTGCTAGGTACTATAGGGGTCGTGGGTAAGGAGCTGGTGCGCGAGCTTTGCGAGAGCCCGGGTTACGATGAGGTAGAGGCATGGGCGCGCCGCGAAATAGACTTTTGCCACCCCCAAACTTTGCGTGCAGATCATTGATTTTGAGGGTATTTCGGATATCGCGCCGCATAAATTTGACGAAATTTTTTGCGCGCTTGGCACGACGATGAAGCAGGCAGGTTCGCGCGAGGCGTTTTTGCTCATGGATGTAGACTACGTCTATGCAGCGGCGAAGTGGGGCAAAGCAGCGGGCGTGTGGCGCTTTGTGCTCGTATCAGCTCCGGGTGCGAGCGAAGGTTCGCCAAGCTTTTATCTGCGTGCCAAAGGGCAGATCGAGCGGCGCGTGAGCGAGCTCGGCTTTGAGGGCCTTCAGATCGTCCGTCCGCCGATAATCTTGGGCGAGAGACCTGATGCTCGCCCGCTAGAGCGGCTTGCGGCGGCGGTTTTTAAACTGCTACCTGTTCGTTCGGTAAATTTGGCCGCTTAGCGGCGCAAGTATCGCCCGCTGCGAGCGTGATTTTTGACTCAAAATCCTATAAAAATTCGCTCATTTTTTCTCTTTATTTTGTTTGACCTCCTCAAGACTTAGACCGCTTTTACCGATGCTGTCCATACCGAGCGTTTCGATCATCACGAGTATTGCGGCTGGGTCTTTGTCTAATACGCGTGCTAGCGTGTCCGTAATCTCGGCGATGATTTGCTTTTTTTGCTCTTTTGTAGGCTCTGGAGCGGCTACTTTTATATTTACGAATGGCATTTTCTCTCCTTAAATTTGATAAAGCAGGGCTAATTATATCAAAATTTTAGCCTGTTACCCGTCTCGCTTGCGTTCTAAAATTTAAGTAGATATATTAGAATTTAACTTTAAATTTGATTTAAAGCTAGTATGATTATTATGTGATTTGGTAGTAGTAAAATTTGATAAATTTACCCAAAAGGAGCGAATATGCGTAAGAATTTTTTCGGTTCTATCGTTTTGGCTGCAGCCTTGGCAAGCGGCGCGTTTATAGCGGTGCCGCAGACTGCGAGTGCGGGCGTTTTGGCACATCAGGTAAAAACCCAAGGCGAGCTTGGCTCGGTGTTTATCAACCCATACGACGTGGCGCCTCTAACGGCCGTTATTGATCGCGCGGGCAAGGACATCAAGGATATCCACGTGCGGGTACTAGGAAAACCTAACGGCGGCATCGACATCGCCTATAACGTCTCCGAGCATGCGCTACTGACGCACGACGGCGTGCCGATCTGGGGGCTGTATCCCGACTATCTAAACGAGGTCGAGGTAAGCTACGTTTTTAACGGCGAAAAGAAGGTCGAAAAGTATAAAATTTACGCTCAGCCGATCGTGACGTATAGCCGCGATTATAGATTTAGCCACATGCAAAAGATGAAGGTTAAAAAGGTCGATCCCGCCTTTAAAAACAGGCTCTACCTCATCAACAACACCATAACGAGCGTCTATAAGCCGCTTGATTGGAAAAACGGCGGTGCAGCTAGCTGGAACGACTTTACAGAAAATTTCGTCGTCGATACGCAAGGCGAGGTCAGATGGTATCTGGACTATCAGAAATTTTACGACCGCAGCGAGCGCAGAGTGATGGACGGCGGCATGATGATGGGCTTTCATCAGCTGCCAAACGGCGATCTGAGCTGGGGCATGGCGCAGCGATATATGCGCTACGACATGATGGGCAAGGAGGTGTATAACCGCGAGCTGCCGCGCGGCTACATCGACCTTAGCCACGAGGTGATGCCGCTAAAAGGCGATCATCTGCTGCTTCGCGTCGGTAAATATAACTACCATCATCCTGACGGCAGAATTTCGCACACGATCAGAGATCATATCATCGAAGTGGACGGCAGCGGCAAGGTCGTGGACGAGTGGGATCTGAATGAAATTTTCGGTAAAAACGTCTACCGCAGCAACCTCATCAAGGCTCTTGACGCTCGTGCCGTATGCCTAAACATCGACATGGACGCCAAAGAGATTAAAATCAGCGACGATCTGCCATTCGGCGACGTGACCTCGACCGGCACGGGACGCAACTGGGCGCATGTAAACTCGATCTCGCACGATCCTAGCGACGACGGCATCATCCTCTCGCTTCGCCACCAAGGTATCGTTAAGATCGGTCGCGACAAAAAGGTAAAATGGATCCTCGCATCGCCTGAGGGCTGGAGCGCGGACTTTAAAGAAAAAGTGCTAGTGCCCGTGGATAAAAACGGCAACAAAATTAAATGCGAAAACTCAAAATGCGAGGGCGATTTCGACTGGTCGTGGACGCAGCACACCGCGTGGCTAACTCCGCGCTACGATAACAAGGGCAGTGTAAAGCACATCAGCGTATTTGACAATGGCGACGGCCGCGGCATGGAGCAGCCTGCGCTAAAAGAGCAAAAATACTCTCGCGCGGTCGAGTACAAGATCGACGAGAAAAAGGGCACGGTAGAACAGACGTGGGAGTTTGGCAAGGAGCGCGGATTTGATTTTTACAGCGCGGTTACTAGCAACGTGGAGTGGCAAAAGGATAAAAGCACGTACTTCATCTCAAGCTCGAACGTCTATCTGCTAAAGCCCGATAAAACGATCAAAATGGTGCTCGTGGAGATCGATCCGAAGAGCAACGACATCAAATTTGAGATGGACGTGGAGTCTGCGTCAAGAGACGACGTGGCATACCGCGCGATAGTGATCGATCCGAATATCTTTGATTATTAAAATTTCGCGGTGGGTTGGAATTTGGCTTTTAAATTCCACCTGTCGCTTTGGTGCGGATAGAATTTTACGACTTAAGCGCGAAATTTTAATTTTTTATATAAGATGAATTTTTTTAGCAAAGGAGCAAAAATGGAATTTGTAATCTTAAACGACGGCAACAAGATGCCGATTTTAGGATTTGGCGTATTTCAGGTAGATCCGAAAGAGGCTCAAAGATGCGTTGAGGATGCGATCTCGGTCGGCTACCGCAGCATCGATACGGCAAAGGCGTATCAAAACGAAGAGAGCGTTGGTGCAGCAATTAAGACGGCTCTTGCAGGTGGGTTAAAGCGCGAGGAGCTGTTTATCACTACTAAGCTTTGGATCAGCGATGCGGGCGAAAAACAAGCGCTAAAGGCCTTTGATGCGTCGATGAAAAAGCTAGGGCTTGACTACCTCGACCTTTATCTCATTCATCAGCCATATGGCGATATTTACGGCGCGTGGCGAGCGATGAAACGTTTGCGCGATGAGGGCCTTGTTCGCTCTATCGGCGTTAGCAACTTCTACGCTGATCGGATCGTCGATCTGCGCGAAAACAGCGGCGTCATCCCTGCGGTAAATCAGCTTGAGTGTCATCCATTTTTTCAGCGTGAAGCATTAAAGCGCGTGCTTGATGGCTACGGCATAACATTTGAGTCGTGGGCTAGCTTCGCCGAGGGCAAAAACGATATATTTAAAAACGCCGTACTAAGCGGTATCGGTGAAAAATATGGTAAAAGCTCAGCTCAGGTTATTTTGCGCTGGTTAATTCAGCGCGGCATCGTCGTCATTCCAAAGAGTGTAAAAATAGAGCGAATGAGGCAGAATTTCGATATTTTTGATTTTGCGCTTACGCCTGATGATATGGCTGCTATCGCTGCGCTGGATACAGGCAAGACGCTATTTTTTGATCATAGAGACGCCGAGCGCGTAAAATGGATAATACATGCTTTTGATAAGTAAAATTTATTGAATTAAAGTGGATTGCATACTTTAAAATTAAGCTGCGAGCGTGCAATCCTTGCTATTAAATTTGAGCTTGAGCGAGATCAGAGATAGAGCTGGCGATAAATTAGCCTGCTCGCTCAAGCGGCGTGATGGCGTAGCCTACTATTTTATATATTTTCTGTGGGAAGCCCTGCTTTATTCGCTTTAATCTCAAATTTACCCTTTATTTTATACAATCCTTAAAATTTACCGCAAAGGAATTCGATGAAAAAGGTTTCCAAATTTATACAAATTTTAGCCGCCGTTTGCTTGATTAGCGTAGGTGCAAACGCACTAGAGGAGGGCGTTAATTATCAAGTGTTGCAAAAGCCGCTAAACGTGCCGAAAAACAGCGTCGTCAAAATTTTTAACTACGAGTGCCCGCACTGCTATGCGTTTGATAGGACGGTCACGCCGCAGCTGATGAAAAAGCTCGAAGGGGCGGAGTTTTTGCCGTGGCATCTAAAGACCAAGGGTGTGTTCGGACAGACGGCGAGCGGTATATTCGCAGCCCTTATCGTGCTTGATGAAAAGGACGATGTGAGCCTACTAAGCGACGAGTCGAAATTTAAAAAGGCGAAATTCGCGATTTACAAAGCGGTCCACGACAAAAAGGACGATTTTGGCGGCGGCAGTGATAAACAAAGGTTCATCAAAACCGCGCTGGATGCCGCGGGCGTGAGCGAGAGCGAATATGAAGCGGCGCTTGCCAGCAAAAAGGCGCAGGCTCTGCTCGCGCAGTGGGACGCGGGCTACGAGGTCGCGGTGATTTCAGGCGTGCCAGCGTTCGTCGTGAGCGGCAAGTATCTCTTAAACACCTCCTCGTTCGGTTCCGTCGATGAAATGGTCGCCGCAGTAAAGGAGCTGCTAGCGAAATAGGCTTCGCCGCGCCAAAGCAAGCTTTGTTTTATGCACCGCGTTAAATTTGGCCGCAGGGCTTCTAGTAAATTTTATCGCTAAGCCCTGCGGCACGATAGCGACTAAATTTTATGTTTTCAAGGCGCGGGTCTCGGCGAGTAAAATTTGAGCTAAAATTTACAAATTTGACTTCAAAATTTGAACGTAAAATTTCAAGGCGAAGTATTTTTGTCATAGACGAGGCGGATGAGCAAGGGCAAAGGAGCGTATAATATAATACGCGACTGCAGCCCGCAGCGAAATCCAACGAAGTATAGGGCAAAAAGCCAAGCCGCAAAGTTAAATTTGATCGTCGCTTAGTAGTATATACCCACTCTCGCTAATGTTTTTAAATTTAACCCCCAGCTCCCGCTTTAGCCTCAGCACGACGTTTTGTATTGCGCCTTTGCTCGTTTGTTCGCCCTCATAGACGAACTCCTCGATCATCTCGTAGCTCACGAGTTTGTTTAGATTATACGCAAATAGCCAAAAGAGCTTGTTTTGCAAAAATGATAGATAGATCTCCTCGCCGTTTTTGTAGATCTTTTCTTTGGCGAGATTTATGCTGGTTTGCGGACCCAGGCGTACGAGCTTTTCGTCCTTTTCGTAGGTTAGAGCCACTAGTAGGCGGCAGAGCGCGGCGATATCGACGGGCTTTTTTAGAAACGACGCCGCGCCGTGCTCGATGCTTTTGATGAGATTGTCGTCGGTGTCGTAGGAGGTAAAGACGATAAATTTTTGCGCGGGCTTTATGCGCATCATCTCCTTCATCATCTCAAAGCCGTTCATCGCGGGCATGTGGATGTCGGTTATGACGATGCCGGGGGCTAGCTTTTTAAAACACTCCAGCCCCTCCAGCCCGTCTGCCGCGCCCCAGACGCTAAGGCAGTATGGCTTTAGCCCGCCTATTAGCAGTTCCCTTGCGATCTCGTCGTCCTCGACGATGAGGACGGTCAGGTCTTTAAGCAGCTTTAAGTGCTCTTGCATCTCACTCCTTTAAATTTATCTCAAAGCCGAGCTCAAACGTTGTCGGATCGCCCGCGCTTAGCAGCCTGATGTCGCCTGCGAGCTTTTCGTTTGCTAGCTTTTTGCCAAAATACAGCCCGATACCGCTTCCTTGCTTTTTGGTGGTTTTTGGCTGGGTCAAAATTTTATCTCGAAGCTCCTTGCTCACGCCGCTGCCGTAGTCCGTGACGGATATTTTGCACGTGCCGTTTTCAAATTTGACGTCCAAAAAAACCTGCCGCTTGGCGATCTCGTCTTTGTATCGCTCCACGACCGCGTCTTTGGCGTTGTGAATGAGGATGAGTAAAATTTGCTGCACGATGCCCATCCGCTGCGTGGCCTCTTCGTCTTGAAATTCGCGCAAGCTTACCGCGACGTTTGCCTTGCTAAGCTCGGTGTGCATGAGCTTTAGTAGGTCTTTTATGCAGCGCTGCACGCTAAATTTTTGCGGACTGTCGCTGCTTTTATAAAAATTTCTAAAAATCTCGATCGTATCGCTTAAAAGCACGGTCGCGGCCTGGCCTTTTTGCAGCATACTCTCTAGCGTCGCGGCGTCTAGTTTGCCGTCTTTTTGCAGCATGAGTAGGCTTGATATCATCAAATTTAGCGAATTAACCGGCTGAATAAACTGATGATTTATGCCGCTGATTAGCTCGCCCGCCTCGCTCATACGGGCTTTGTGCTTGAGCAGAGCCTCGTAGTCGTCTTGCAGGTTTTTGATTTTTGAGTACATAAAGTTATGTAAGAAATTTGCCACCAGTGCCAACGCCGCGAACGCAAAAAGCAGAGTAAGGGCGTTTTTTAGCGCGGAGTTAAGCAGCGCGGCAAGCTCCTTTTCGTTATCCGTTCCTGCGCCGATGAACCAGTTTAGCGTGGGGATCTCGGCGACGGAGATGAAATTTAATCCGATTTTTATGCTCGTGATATCCTCGTCGCGCAAAAAAAGCTCTTTAAATTTATCCTCGATCTGCTTTTTTAGCGCCGCGTCCTTCATCGGCGTTAAAATTTCGCCGCCGTGCGTGACGATAAAGGCGTAGGAATCGGGTGCGAGTTTAAATTTTTCCATATTTTTTAGTATGTTTTGCAGCTTCACCACGCCGCAAAACACCCCCGCAAACGAGCCGCCGTCCATGACGGGCACGCATAAATTTAGCGTCGGCTCGCCTAAGGTTTTATGGCGCTGCATAAAATTTACCGTGGGCGCGAGCGTGCTTTTGGTCTCCTCGAACCAAACAAGCCCCGTGCGCAGGCTCTTTGGCATCGCTTCATCGTCGCCCAGCTCTTTACCGTCTACGAAAATTTCTCCATCCTCGCGCAAAAACTGCAAAGCGTCGAATTCTGCGGAGTTTTCTTTAAAAAGCCGTATGAAGCCGCCGAGCTTTTCGTCGTCTCGTATCGCGCCTGCGTTTTGCATAAATTTAGCCGCGCGCACCAGGGAATGCAGCCGCTCGTCCAACCAAAACGAGAAGCTCCCGACGATATTTTCGCTCGCGGCGATCTTGTTTTTATCCGCGAGCGTCGTGATCTGCGCCTTGGCGTCCTCGTAGTTTTTCACGCCCAAAAGTACTACGAAAAGGCTTGCGAAAATGATGACGAAGTAAATTTTAAAATTATGTTCGCGTAAGGCTTTCATACGGCGAGTATAGCAAAATCGGTCTAAATTTAGACCGATTTAAGCTTTTTTGAGGGTTAAAATTTTGCAAATAAACATCGCGGCAAGCACGACGAAGCAGACGCTAAAGCCTATGAGCGTGCAGTCTGCCATCGACATAAATTTGCTTGATGGGATCAGATACCAGCCGTCCTCATAAAGATCGACTAAATACTTCTGAAAGCCGTCTAGCGTGACGCCCTCAGGCACCAGCGGATTATCGTAGCCGCAGTCGCCCGTAGGCAAGAACCAATCAGGCGCCCACCGCTCAAGCGGCAGGCCGAACGGATAGTGCGGCTCGGTCGAGCAGCCCTGCACGCCGAACGGATCGTCTCCGTGTACGGCGTCGTGGATCCTGGCGAGCTTGACGCTATACATTATGCCCTGCACCACGCCCCAAAAGGCTAGCAGGTAGCCCGCGAGCGCGAGGAGCAAATTTTTGGGATTTATGATCGCGACTAGCCCTCCTAGCGCCATGCACAAAAAGGCAAAGCGGATATAGACGCACTGCTCGCAAGGCGGCATATAGACGTAGTTTTGAAACAGCGAGTGCGCGAGGATAACAAGCCCCACGCTCACTGCTACGAGGATCGCCCACGACAGGCGGCTATCTGCGAATTTTGCTATTTTTTCCGCAAATTTCATGCCTGCGCCCTATTTTTTGAGCAGCTCTTCAATTAGCTGCGCCATGCCGTCGATGGAGCTGATGGACTTCGTCATGATGAGGTATTTGCCGTTTACGACAAACGCCGGCACACCCTGGATCTTAGCTACGTCGTAGCTCTCGTCCCATTTTTTAAGCAGTTCGGCAACCTTTGGATCTTCCAGCTTTTTTTGATAGTCCGCTTCGCTGATGCCGGCCGCATCAAGCCCCGTCTTTAAAAACGCAGCCTCGTCCTTGCCGTCACTCCAGCGCTGCTTTTGATCGTGATAGGCCTTGTAGTAGGCAAATTTTGCTTTTTTAAACAGCGAGTTTTCATCTAGCAAGCTTACGCCTTTTTCCTCGTCCATCACGGCTAAGACGGCAAAAATTTTACTCGCTACCTCGCCGTATTCGCCCTTGGTTTTTAGATGAAACGGCACGTATTTTAGCCCTGCGACCTTTTCTACGACCTTCGGCGTGACGGTTTTGTCGTATTTGTAGCAAAACGGGCATGCATAGCTAAAGACCTTAACCAGCGTGTTTTGCTCTACGGGTAGCGGTTTTTGCAGCTTTACGTAGTCCTCACCCTCGGTAAATGCTGACGCGCTAAGGGCGCCAAACATCGCTACGGCTAAAAAGCCTTTGCTAAATTTAGAAAGTAGATTCATGAAATGCTCCTTAAAATAATTTTGTTTGGGTTAATTTTATATCCTCTCGCCGCCGCAAAACTCACGCTAAGATAAATTTTAGATTAAATTTATAAAATTTCGACTAAATTTTGGCACAAAAGCCAAAATTTGAAATTATTTTTTATAATTAAGCAAGTTTTAATAAACGCGTGATTTCTACGTTAGCGAGGTTGATTAAAATTACGGTATCAAATTAATTCAAAGGAGAATAAGATGAAGCGAACTCTTTCCTCATTTGCGCTAGCTGCGGCGCTTTTAGGCGGTCTAAGTACGGCTGCGCTGGCTATCGGCGGACCTAGCGGCGCGCACATAGACTACGCCGTCCCGGGCAAGATCGGCGAAGTAGTCGTTAATCCATACGACATCGCGCCTCTAACGGCGGTCATCAAAAACGGCGGCTACACGCTAGCAAACGCAAAAGTCACCATCGTGCCGAAACCGGACGGCCAGACGATCAGCTATAAAGTCGCCGATAAGCATCTGCGTACGCACGGCGGAATCCCGGTTTTTGGGCTCTACCCAGACTATCAAAACACCGTCGAGGTCGAGTATGATAAAATTTATAAGGGTGGGACCGAGCACGTAAAAGAAAGCTATAAAATTTACGCTCCGGCGATTTATCTAGAGAGCTCCGGTATGCCGTCTCAAAAGGGCGCGCTGTTTGATAAAATCGAAGTCGTGAAGGCTCCGAGCGCGAAATTTGCCAACCGCCTCTACTACGTAAATAACTTCGTAAATAAAACCGGCAAGGGCACCAAAGTCGTGTGGAACAACCCCGCAGGCGGCGCGATCGAGTGGAACTACAGCCCAAATAACTTCGTGCTAGACACCAAAGGCGAAGTACGTTGGTATCTAGAACCTAGTAAAATTTACGACCTCAAGCAGCCTTTTTCTGCGGGCGTCATGATGGGCTTTAAACAAAACGACGACGGCGCGATGACGTGGGGCTACGGCCAAAGATACGCCAAATACGACATAATGGGCCGCGAAATCTTTAACCGCGAGCTACCTGCGGGCTACAACGACTTCTCGCACTCTATGGACGTTGCGCAAAACGGGCACTACTTCCTCCGCGCGGCAAACGCCAACTATAAACGCGCCGACGGTAAAAACGTCCGCACCGTACGCGACGTCATCGTCGAGGTCGATAGGGACGGCAACGTCGTAGATGATTTTAGGCTGTATGAAATTTTAGATCCTTACCGCGACATCGTGCTAAAAACGCTCGATCAGGGCGCGGTATGCCTAAACATCGACGCTAGCAAGGCGGGCCACACCGCGAGCGCGGACGAGCTAGCCGAGATGGATACGAACGAAAAATGGGGCGATATCGTGGGCTCGGGCCCTGGACGCAACTGGGCTCACGTAAATAGCGTGGATTATGATCCAAGCGACGATAGCATCATCATCTCCAGCCGCCACCAAGACGCCGTCATCAAGATCGGCCGCGACAAAAAAGTCAAATGGATAATGGGCGCGCACAAAGGCTGGAAGGATCAGTTTAAGGGCTACTTGCTCCAGCCGGTAGATAAAGACGGCAAAAAGATCGTCTGCGAGGACGAGTACTCAAAATGCCCGGGCTACGAGAGCGAAACGGGCGGATTTGACTGGCAGTGGACGCAGCATACGGCATTTCGTATCGATAGCAAGTCTAAAAAAGGGCTCGTCTATCTAACCGTCTTTGACAACGGCGACACCCGCGGCATGGAACAGCCTGCGATGGCGGGTATGAAATACTCCCGCGCGGTCGTTTATAAAATCGACGAAAAAGCTAAAACTGTCGAGCAGGTCTGGGAATACGGCAAACAGCGCGGTAGCGAGTGGTACAGCTCGGTTACTTCGCTAGCGCAGTATCAAGACGACCTAGATAGCGTGATGGTTTACTCGGCGGTTGCCGGCATGCAGTTTGACATCGCCAAGGGTCGCCCGGTCGGCGTGCCTAGCCCGCATATCGACGAGTTTGAATGGGGCGCAAAAGAGCCGTCGATCGAAATCAAAATGACCAACGCGATGGGCTATCAGGCGTTTCCGTTTAGCCTAGAAAAGGCGTTTGAGAAGTAAAATTTTAAAATTTAGCGGTCGCGTTTCGGGCGCGGCCGCTTTTGTTTTAGATTATGGTCAAATTCTACACATCTACTCGATAGAATTTCATCCGAATTTGCTAAATTTTATCCCTCGGTACGGCAAAATTTAGCCGAAAACATAGCTCTTTATTCTAGATAAAATTTAATCATGCGGATTTGCGATTTCGCGCTCTGTAAAATTAATAAGGATTATTTCGGTATAGACGAGGTAGCGCACGGTTTGGATGAAATTTGCATCCCGCTTGAGGGCGGGGGACGATAGGTATGAGGTTAATGCGCCCAAAGGATATTCGTGCGGCAAGGCGGCGTAGCAAAGGAGAAAGAGTGGAAAAATCTAGAAAAAAGGAACTCAAAAAGCTCGCGGCGTAGCGGCAGCGAGATGCATTTGAAAAGAGCCTGCCGATGAGTAGGGCGGAGTTTAAGGGGCTATTTGAGTTCTTGGGTTAGGGCTTGGCGCATAGCGACTGTGATGGCACGCATAGGCTCACGTTGGAGTTTTTGCGAGCAAAACGGCGGATATTGCGACCGCGAAGTTCTAAACAACGTGCAAGATTGCTTCGAGTTTTAGGGAGCTGTGCGCAGGGAGATATGGTTTCGCAAGCGTCGTTTCAAAGAGGCAGTGCGTAAAATTTAGTAAAATTTTAGCGGCGCGAAGGCTCAAAATAGGGCTAAAACAGCGTTTGCGGTGCGAACTGCCGCCGTGCAATAAGCACAAAGCCCACCGCGCCAAACACGCGGGCCTTTTGTAGAATTAATGCTCTAGTTTTTAAATTTGACGCAGAAAGCGGGCAACTCGCCGTCAAAACGGCAATTAAAGCGTGGTGTGACGGGGCTTGTATGAACTTAAGAAGCGGTATTGCCCCCTTAAATTTTATTGCGGTAGCCATCAGGCGGACAGAGATATGCTATGGACGTTTTCATTGAGCGAGCTTGCCGCAGACGCTTTGCTGTGCGACAAGCAGGTTGATTGCAAGATTAGGAGAACTCGCACAAAGCGCTTTTGCGCGAGAGGACTTTGCTGCGGTGCCGACGTAAATTCTATCTGCGCGGCATTTAAATTTAGCCTAAAATCTCCCCGACGAAAAACAGCGCCGACATCGCAAATGTGCAGAGTGCGACTACCTTTAGCTGCCCGTCGAAGTCGCGACACTCCCGCACCCGCGAAACGAAAAATAGGTGCCTAATAAGCGGCGCAAAGCTAATTATGTAGAGTAGTTTTACGCCAGGCTCGCCGCGCAAAAACGAGTAGCAGAGCATTAGCCCCGCCCCGCCCGCGATCAGCGCGTAGTGGTAGCGCTTAGCCGCGCGCAGTCCGATACGAACGGGGATCGTGCGCTTGCTCTTGAGCGCGTCGTTTTGGATGTCGCGCATGTTGTTTAGATTTAGCACGGCGGTGCTTAGCATACCGCACGCGCACGCAGGCAGCAGCAGCGCCGCATCAAGCGAGCGCGCGTATAAAAAGTACGAGCCCAGCACGCTAAGTAACCCAAAAAATAAAAACACGAAAACGTCGCCTAGCCCTTTGTAGCCGTATGCGTCGGCCCCCACGGTGTAGCGGATCGCCGCGTATATCGACGCGCCGCCCAGCGCCAAAAATAGAGCCACGAGATAAAACCGCTCGCCGAATGCCAAAACGCTTAGCGCGAGGCTGCAAAGCGCCGAAAGCAGCGCCGTAGCGACGATGACGCGCTTCATCTGCTCGGCGCTCATCTGTCCCGTTTGGATCGCGCGGCGCGGCCCCAGCCTACCATCGTCGTCGGTGCCTTTTACCGCGTCGCCGTAGTCGTTAGCATAGTCGCTTAGTACCTGAAACAGCAGCGTCGTAAGTAGCGCCAACGCGAAAATATCGGCTCTAAACGCGCCCGCGCCGTACGCCGCGCCGCTACCGAGCAACACGCCAGAGACGCTAAGCGGCAGCGATCTAAGTCGTGCGGATGCGTAAAGAGCCTTTACTGTTATCATTTTTTACCTTTTGTTGATTTTTGGAGCCGAATTTACGGCGGACCCGAGATAAAATTTAGCGGAAAAACGCCAAAAATATTATAAATTTAGACTATTCGTAGAGTAAATTTTATTTAAATTCGCCTTTTTAATATAAATAGCGGTAAAATAGAGCCAAAAATTTTAGGAATTGTGATGAAAAAAGTTCTTACCGTTCAAGATATATCCTGCGTGGGCAAGGTTTCGCTGACCGTTGCATTGCCGATACTTAGCGCGATGGGGATGAGCACGAGCGTGATCCCTACGGCGGTTTTATCGATGCATACGGGCTTTTCTGGCTACACCTTTTGCGATCTAAGCTCTCAAATACGCGCGATTATGGCGCATTGGAAAGACCGCGGAGTGGTATTTGACGGCATCTACACGGGCTTTTTGGGCTCGGCGGCACAGATCGAGATTATGAGCGAGCTATTTGCGAGCTTCGGCGGCGCGGGTAAGACCATTTTGGTCGATCCTTGTATGGGCGATAACGGCGTATTTTATCCTGGCTTTAACGAGGATTTTGCCCGTATGATGGCGCTTCTGTGCGCTCAAGCCGACGTCATTACGCCCAATATCACCGAGGCCTGCGCGATTACAGGCGTGCCGTACCGAGAGGATGCGGATAGGGATTTCATCATGGATCTGCTTACAAGGCTTCGAGAGCTGGGCGCCAGGCAGGTTATTTTAAAGGGCATCGGCTACATCGCCGATCAGTGCGGAGTTTTCAGCTATGATGCACGCACGGGCAGGACGAATGAGTATTTTCACGAGCTGCTGCCGGTTAAATTTAACGGCACCGGCGATATTTTCGCCGCCGTAGCCTTCGGCGCAATAATGCGTGGCAAGTCGCTGGAAACTGCGGTTCGTATCGCTGCGGATTTCGTCGTCAGCACGATCAAAGAGACGATGAGCGACGAGGAGCGCAACGGATACGAAGGGGTGGATTTCGAAGCGATAATTCCTGAGCTGGTGAGGAAAATCTAAGTTCTAGACGGATTTGGAACTCGCCGTGCGGACAGAGGATTTGTGGCAGAGCTTTAAAATTTTACCATAAAAAAATTTCTAAATTTTATCTACGATGTGGGATTTTAAAATTTTCAAAACTTATGTGTCGTGTGAGGCGTGGAATTCTATAGGCGATGTGGAATTTTAGAATTCATGCATTGCGCGGGCTTATAATTTTATCTCCTGCATAGAATTTTAAAATTTGCACCGAAGTAAAGATGCGAAATTTATCACTAGCGCGGAATTCTAAACGCAAGGCTACAGCGAATTTATCTGCTTGCAAGTTTGAGCTGCATTTTGAAATTTCGTACGAAATCTGCTTAAAATTTTATTCCCATAAGCCGTGCATTTATAAAGCATTCTCAAAATTTAGATTAAAATCCGTATTTAAATCCTATATTTATTTAAAATTTTAGCGATTATTAGAGAGGATGCTTGAAGAATTAAATAAAGATGGATATAAAATTAACGGCACTAAATTGCAATATCTGATAGCGAAAAATGAGATGATACGGAAAATTTTATGAGATACCAAGCATCAAGATGGCTACACTATAGCGGTTACTATAAGCGGTAGCGATACGGATAAGATAAATACTTACACAGAAAAAGAAGGATTGTAATAGCAAAGACGATTGGAATTTGAATGTGTAAAAAAGCACTTAATTAAATTTTTCTAAGCATTTGGCGAGATTATATGATTTTAAAATTTAAATTAAGAAGGACGACATAGTCATGAAATTTAAATATGAGCATCGGCGCAAAATAGCCGCGGAGTGGATCGGCTAGCTCCACTAAAAGCGCTATATAAAGGGTAAATTTAAAACGGAGCTTTGCCGAATTAAATTTACCCGATTTGCTCGTTACGAAATTTATTCGCCCAGGAAGTATTTCAGATCCGCCTGCGCGTCGCCGCTGATTAGGCGAAGGCTGAAATTTTGCACCAAAAAGCCCAAAATTTCGTCGTTGAAAAACTCAGGTACCGTAGGGCCCACGTTGATATTCTTAACGCCAAGGCTAAGCAGCGCAAGCAGTATGATGACCGCCTTTTGCTCCATCCACATCAGCACGATCGAGACCGGCAGGTCGTTTACGGCGATGCCGGTAGCCTCGCTAAGCGCCAAGGCGATCTTGACCGCGCCGTTGCTGTCGTTGCACTGACCTAGATCGATATAGCGCGGAAGCTCGGTGCCGGGCACGGTTCCAAAATCCACGTCGTTGAAGCGGAATTTGCCGCAGCTCGAGGTCAAAATCACGCAGTCCTTCGGCAGGCTAAGCGCTAGCTCGCGGTAATACTCGCGTCCTTTGCCGGGCGCGTCGCAGCCCGCGATGACGAAAAAGCGGCGGATTTTGCCAGATTTGATCGCGTCTAAAATTTGCGGTGCGAGGCTCAAAATCGTCTTGTAGTGTCCGCCCGTCACCAAGCTCTCGTCGCTGTCCATACTCACGTCGCCGCACGCAAGCGCGCACTCGATGAGCGGCGTAAAATCGTCGTTTTGGATATGTTTGATCCCGTCGGTGCCCGCGATAGAGTAGCCAAACAGCCTGTCCGCGTAGCTACAGGACGAGCGAAGCGGCACGATGCAGTTTGTGGTCATCAAAATCGCGCCCTTAAATTCGTTGAAAAGCTTGGTCTGATCAAACCACGCCTTGCCGACGTTGCCCTTTAGATGCGGATACTTGCGAAGCTGTGGATAGCCGTGCGCAGGAAGCATCTCGGAGTGGGTGTAGATGTTAATGCCCTTGCCCTCGGTCGCTTTTAGTAGCGCCTCAAGCGCGTGCAGGTTGTGTCCGCTAACCAAAATCGCCTTGCCCTCGACCTTGTTTTGGCTAACTTTAACCGGGGTCGGCACGCCAAATTTTGCGGTATGCGCCTCGCTTAAAATATCCATCATCTGCACGCCCGCGCCTCCGACGGCCATCAGTTGCGCGATATGCTCGTCAAAGTTAAAATTTGAGTTCGTCAGCGTGAAATACAGCGTATCTGCCATAACGGTATCGACCGCGCTAGTATCGGCGTCGAACTCGTGTGCGTGGTGGCGGTAGGCGCTAAGGCCTTTAAGCCCGAAAACCATAGTGTCTTGAAGTAACGCCAGCGTCGAGGTTTTGCCGCAGGTACCGCGGTCTTGGCCTTTGGCGCCGCAGCCCTCGGGTGCGCTCATTTGGCACTGATGACAGAACATCTCTAGATTGTCGCTCATAGAAAATCCTTTATAAAAAATTTAGTTGGTAATTTTAAGATTTTATTTAGGCAAAAAAATTGATTATAATCAATAAATGGCTAAATTTTATCAAAGTTGCTTCTAAAATGAGAACGATTTGAAATTTAAACCTATGCGGCGTGCGGTGCGAATAGCGCAACGAGCGTGCTGCTGTGAAGCAAACGCCTGCGGCTGGGCACTATCACGAAATAAGCGCTTAAGACCAAACCGCTGTCGAGCACGCGATTTCGCGACGAGACGTTCTCCTCTAGTCAAGTGTCTTGAGTTAAATCGTATCTAAGCCAACCTAAACGCGGCTCCGCATTATATCCTAGCACTTAATCGGAACCTGCAATATGGGTTTAAATATAAGTAAATTATTATAAAATCTTTAAAATATTTAATTAAATTTTCATTTAAAGGTTATTATAATTAAATAATTTTTTTATAAAAACCAAACCATAAAGAAAGGGATCGTATGAGAAAGCTAAATTTCAAAGGAGCCCATGTGCTGTCTGCAGCAGTTTGCGCCGTGCTATTTACAAATGTCTGTGAAGCACAGTATATAGAACCCGGCAAAGTAGGCGATATAAAAAGCTGGGAGACGGACGAGTATAAAGCGTACTGGGGTCTAAGCAGCATGAACGCATCGGTAGCCTACGCCAAAGGCGCCACCGGCAGAGATGTAAAACTGGGCGTAGTCGATTCGGGCATGCTTCTAAGTCATCAAGAATTCGCAGGAGGCAGGATTACGGGGACGACTGCGAAAGGCGAGTACTCCAAAGATGGCATGCGTTACCCAGACGCAGAATTCGGCAACGCACCCTTTAAACAAAAAGGCAGCGACGAAAAAGACAAGACGGACAAGGGCGAATTTAGAAAAGGACAAAAATTTGAAACTAACGGCGATTGGATAGCCGGCATAAACGACTCGCACGGTACTCACGTAGGAGGTACGATAGGGGCAAATCGCGACGGAAGCGGTACGCACGGAGTGGCATGGGAGTCGAGATTATACTCGGGAAATACAGGCGGAAACGACGGCATGACCTACGGTCCAAATCAAGACTACGGATACTTCTATGCCGTATATAACGAGCTTGCTAAATCGGGCGTAAGAGCGATAAATAATAGTTGGGGATCAAACAGAAGAGTAAATTCCTCCTATCTGGGCGCGGAAGGTTACAGCGGGATCCCCGGTACGGCGGCTAATCCTACTAAGCCTAATCATCATCTATACCTCAAAGATATAGATACCGCTAAAAAAGCTTATTATCAATTTGTAGTGGATGGCCAAAAAAGCTTCATAGACGCCGCATACGAAGTCGCTAAAAAATACAGAATAATCCAAGTCTTTACCGCGGGCAATAGAGACGGCATGGAGGAGTCCTACACAAGGGCGATGCTGCCGTATTTTCGCCCCGATGCGGAAAAGCTATGGCTAAACGTAACGGGGCAGACCGATAGCAATACTCAAAGATTTAACACCGCGGGACATTCGAAATGGTGGACCATAGCAGCACCCGGAGTAAAAGTAAAATCCTCCATCGTGGACGTCAAGACGGGCAAAGCAGGATACGCTTCTTGGGGCGGCACGTCGATGGCGGCGCCTCACGTAACGGGAGCTTTGGGCGTCATAATGTCTAGATATAGCTATATGACGAACGAGCAGGCAAGAGACGTCTTACTAACGACGGCGAGACAGACGAAATACTCGTTCAAAAAGGGCGATACTAGCAGGCTTTCAGGTTGGACGAGCGAGCTTGGAGTGCCCGATAAAAGATGGGGCTGGGGCATAGTAGATCTCGGCAAGGCGATGTTCGGACCGGGTCAGTTTCTAGGGAAATTTGACGTAAATATGGACGTAGATGACGTCTGGTCCAACGACATCTCGGACAAGGCGATAAAATTTAGAAAGACCGAGGACGATGCAGATGCGGCGGCTTGGGCGGTGCGCAAAGCACAGCTCGATGCTAAGGGCGGAAATTTGACCGCGGAAGAGAGAGCCGAATACAATGTAGAGCTAGCCAGAGAGCAAGCGCGAGCGCATAGAGCGGCGGAAGGCTATAAAGGAACGCTGATAAAAAGAGGCGGCGGTACGCTAACGCTTGCGGGCGATAACACCTACAGCGGCGATACGATCATAAAAGGCGGGCAGATCACGGCGCTAAATCAGTCTTTAAAAAATAGTAAAGTGACCGTAGAAAACGGCGGCGCTTTGAAGATCAAAAAGAGCCTAACCGTCCAAGAGGTCAAAACCGACGTATTCAATAAGCCGAAAGAATTCGTAAATAAAACCAGAACCGCCACCTCAGATACCGTCACGGCGACTATAAAGCAAGGCGGCAGATACGTCGTATCGCACGCGGGCATAGTCGGCATGTCTTCGGCAGGAGCTACGAATTTGAACCTCACGTTTGAAAAAAATTCCATCGTAGATCTAGAAAATCCTCTTTTCGAAGATGCGCAAAAGATATATAAAGACCCCGCAAAATCGAAGAAGTACTGGGTAGAGGGCAGCTTCAGAGGCTACGATCAGACGATCCTAAGAAAATACGCGTTTTTTGATTTAGTAAGAAATTTTAGCGATTCCAAGCTAGAGCTCACCTTCAAAAAGGGCAGCAAGGGCGTGGTGGATTTCGCAAAGGGCAAAAATCAAAAACTGATCGCCGCCGCGATAGAGGGCTCGAGCAATCAACCCGCCCTAATGAGCGTTTTTAGAAGCAGACCTGCGGTGCGAACGAGCGATCTGTATAGAAATTTCATCTTTGCTACGCCGCAGCAGGCCTCCGACACGCTAAAAACGTTCGCGAACGAGGCAAATTTCGCCGCACAAAATGCAGCTGTGATCGATAACGTACTGATCCGAAACGCCGTCTTAAACCGCAAAAGAAATTTTAATGCGTTAAGCATAGATGAGGAAATGGGGATCAACTTCTGGGCGAACACTGCGGGAAACGTCATGAAATTTAGCTCGGATGAGGGAAGCGGAAATTTCAAATCTACCTCCGTGACGCA
The DNA here is from genome assembly GCF_937959485.1 of uncultured Campylobacter sp. NCBI lineage: Bacteria > Pseudomonadati > Campylobacterota > Epsilonproteobacteria > Campylobacterales > Campylobacteraceae > Campylobacter > uncultured Campylobacter sp. Next base: position 102,606 of record NZ_CALGPY010000005.1, on the reverse strand, counting down.
GCTCGTCGGCCTAGACGGCGCGCTGAGTGAAAACTTAAGACTGGGAGCCGTAGTGGGCGTGGGAAAAACCAAGACCAAGGAAGACGGCAGCAAAGAGTTTGATCACACGAACAGACACGCGGGACTTTACGCGCAGGTGGGCTTAGAGACCGTTAAATTTGATCTAGGCGCCGTATATACGGACATAAAACGCAAAAAAACCGGCAGCTCCACGATAGTGCAACACACCGCTAATAATGGCGCTAAGAGCAACGAAAAGCTCATAAATATGTTTGCTAGCGCGACATACGGCGGCTTTAACGGCGAAAATTTTGAGATAAATCCGTATTTGGGCGTCTCTCGCATCTACGCTAGAACGGGCGGCATGAGCGAAAATGTGGGTCCGTTCGTGATGAGCACGGATAAAAAATCTAGAAACATGAATATCTTAACAGCGGGCATTAGTCCGAGCATGCCGTTTAAAATAGGCGGCATGAGTTCGTCCGCACAGCTCGATCTAGCCTACAATAGATTTTTCGGCGACACGAGACCGGGCGCGGGAGTGAATGTCGCAAACGCAGGATACGTGGATCTAGAGGGCAAAGAGCTTAGAGACTTCGTCACCGCGGGCGTGGGCGTAGGGACTATGATATTTAAAAACACGAGCCTTAGGCTATCGTACACCGGCGCGTTCGGAAACGACGTGAAATCAAATAGCCTAAACGCCAAGATCGAGGTTTCGTTTTAACCCGCTTCGCCCGGCTGCAAAGCGGCGGGCTAGAGTAAAATTTACTTTAGCCCGCGCGGCGCTTGAAATTTTAAAATTTAACCGCAGCAAAATACACATAAAATCGCTAAACTGCGATATTTGCGTAGCCAGAGAAAGGCGAAGAGCCTATTTTAATGCAATCTCGACATAAACTATTTCTGCAAGGCGAAGCGCCGAGCCCGTCAAGCGCTTTTGCGGACGGAGTGATCAAAAGCATAGACAAGATAAATTTAGCCGCATATCCTATCGCACAATGAGTTTTGAAATTTCACGGGGGCGAATTTCACTTTTAAAATGGCAATGTGAGCCAAAGCGGCAAAAATCGCAAAGATAAGGCGCCCGCCGAAACCTTAAAAGCAGGTCCCGTAAAACTAAATTTTATTCTTTGCGAGCACATGCACGACCGACGCAAATAACGACACTTTTTGCAACAATAAAATTCTAAATCTAGGCTTTTGTAGAGGAAAATTTTTAATTTTATTCGTATTAAAATTTAGGCTAGGAAAGCAATTTAACAGATGCTTTCAAACATCGTTGAATCTAAAGGGATTTTGAATACAAGTGGCTCCGGATGCTGGATTCGAACCAGCGACCAAGCGGTTAACAGCCGCCTACTCTACCGCTGAGCTAATCCGGAACGCGTAGAATGGATGGTGCGGATGAAAGGACTTGAACCTTCATGCCGTGAGGCGCCAGATCCTAAGTCTGGTGTGTCTGCCAATTTCACCACATCCGCAAAAAAGAAAGCGCATATTAGCTAAAAAGCTCTTAATATGAGCTTAATATGGTACGCCCAAGAGGATTCGAACCTCTGGCCTACGGCTTAGAAGGCCGTTGCTCTATCCAACTGAGCTATGAGCGCAAAATATCAAATCAGTGGTACGCTCGAAAGGAGTCGAACCTTCAACCTACAGATCCGAAGTCTGTTGCTCTATCCAATTGAGCTACGAGCGCACAAAGTGGGGTGAGTTGTGGGAATCGAACCCACGACCCTCAGGACCACAATCTGATGCTCTAACCTACTGAGCTAAACTCACCACAATGGTCGGAGCGAAAGGATTCGAACCTTCGACCCTCTGGTCCCAAACCAGATGCGCTACCAGCCTGCGCTACGCTCCGTAGATTTTCGTGGATTGAATGAAAAGCGTATTATATATATTTTTTCTTAAATTCCGCTTTTTGCGACTTTAAATTTAATGAAATTTAGCAAGTCTCATCTGTTTTTCTAAATTTTTCAACAAAATTCGCATCAGCGCTAGCCCCTTCGTGCGGTGCGAAATTTTAAATTTTACCGCAGCGGGCAGCTCCCCGATCGTGCGGTCAAATCCGCGCGGAATAAACATAAAATCGTATCCAAATCCGTTTTGCCCGCGCTGCTTCGTTATCGCCGTGCCGTGCATAAAGCCGTGCGTGCAAAACTCGCCCAGATCGCATTTTAGCGCAATCGCTGCCGTGTAATGCGCTAGCGATGAGTCTAAGCTTAAAGCTCTCAGCTTCCTTGCTAATTTCTCGCGATTACTCGCATCCGTTGCATCTGAGCCGCTAAAGCGCGCCGAAAATATCCCAGGAGCCCCGCCCAGCGCATCCACGCAGATACCGCTATCATCGCTTAACACAAAAAATTCGCTCTGCAAATTTTTACTTTTTAGCGCCTCGTGCACTGCGCGGGCTTTAATCAGCGCGTTTTGTTTGAAGCTCGTGCCGCACTCGTCGATCTCAAAAGGATCCAGCACCTCGCCGAGCGCACACACGTCGTATTCCGTGAAAAATTCTTTTATCTCTTTTACTTTATTTTTGTTACTCGTCGCAAGTAAAATTTTCATCCTCGCTCCTTAAATTTAAGCCGCCATTTTACCCAAAATCAAAGAATTCGTTACGATTTTTGGCTATAATCGGCACAAATTTCATATTATTTGAGGTCTAAGATTATGCTAAAAAGCGTCTTTCCGCTTAGTTTTATCATCGCTACGAGGTTTTTTGGATTATTTATTTTGCTGCCCGTGCTTAGCCTGTATGCGTTGAGCTTGCACGGCGCAAACGAAAGTCTAGTGGGGCTACTTTTTGGAATTTATGCGATTATGCAAGTGATTTTGCAAACGCCATTTGGAGTGCTAAGCGATAAGATCGGACGTAAAAAAACCCTTGCGATAGGACTGGCACTTTTTATCGTGGGCGCTTGCGTTTGCGCGGCGAGCGAGAGCATTTATACGATGATTTTTGGGCGTTTTTTGCAAGGCTGCGGTGCTGTAGGAGCCGTAGCTACCGCACTAATTAGCGATTTTACGCGAGAGGAGGAGCGTGGCAAGGCGATGGCTGTAATGGGCGCGATGATAGGCGTGAGCTTTGGCGTAGCAATGATTTTAAGTCCGCTTTTAAGCGCCAAATTTGGACTTGCCAGCCTATTTCATCTAAGTTCGGCGCTTACGCTTTTATGTTTGGTGCTGCTTTTTTTCGTAGTACCTACCGAACCGCATATCCGCTCCCTACGTCAAAAGGTCCCGCTCGGCTCCCTTTTGAGTGACAAAAATTTAATGCTTATGAATTTAACGAATTTTTTTCAAAAAGCTTTCATGACGGCAGCGTTTTTTCTAATTCCAATTTTGCTCGTGCAAAAATTCGGACTTTCCAAAAGTGATTTGACCAAAATTTATGCTCTAGGCGCGATATTTGGCTTTACTGCGATGGGTGCGAGCGGCGCTTTAGGCGAAAAGCGCGCGCTAGCTAAGCAAATTCTACTTATAGGCATCTGCTTTTTCATCGCTTCGTATTTGATTTTTGCGTTTGCTAGCGGGGCGAGCGCTTTCGTGGTGGGTGTGATGCTCTTTTTCGTGGGATTTAACGCGCATGAGCCCATTATGCAAAGCCTTGCGTCCAAATTTGCCAAAGTCGCTCAAAAAGGCGCCGCGCTTGGGATTTTTAATTCGTTCGGATTTTTTGGCAGTTTTTTGGGCGGGCTATGTGGCGGTGCACTTTTTGGCAAAATCGGCATCGAAGCGCTAGGCATTGGCGTCGCGGTTTTGGGTGTGATCTGGCTTGTGCTACTTTCTAGGCTGAGCGATCCAAAACTTTTTAAGAATTTATACTTTCCTAAAGGTGGCGATTTTTCCACACTACAGGGCGTAAAGGGCATTATTGAAATTTACGAGACCGATGGCGAACTCGTTGTGAAATTTAACTCGAAACTGATAAATGAAGATCAAATTTATAAAATCGTAGGAGGCAAATGATGGAATTTGAAAAATTTGAAAGCGCGATGGAGCGCTTCGCAAGCACGGTGCAAAAATCCTCACGCATCGAAAAAGTCGCGATCACGCAGGCGCTAGGGCGTATTTTGGCAGGCGACGTCGCGGCGCCTTTCAGTACTCCGCGTCGCCCGACCGCTGCGATGGACGGCTACGCGCTAAAGGGCGCGGATCTAAGCGAAGGAGCGAAATTTAAGATCGTCGGCACGACGCCTGCGGGCAAGATGCCTAGCGCCGCGGCAAAGGCGGGCGAGTGCGTCAAGACCTTCACCGGCGGGCTAATGTGCGAGGGCAGCGACACGCTTCTGCCTATCGAAAACGTGCAGGTGCAAGGCGGCGAAATCGTCGTCACAAAGCCCGTTCCCGCAGGCTTTGCCGTGCGCGCGGCGGGCGAGAGCTACCGCGAGGGCGAACTTTTGCTTCGTAGCGGCACGAAGCTCGGCTTTTCGCAGATCGCGCTGCTAGCGGAGTTGGGGCTATTTCACATAAGCGTATTCGTCCGCCCAAAAGTAGCAATTCTAGCCACCGGCAGCGAGATCAAGGATCTGGGCGAGAGGCTCGAAAACGACGCTCAAATTTACAGCTCCAACCACATCGCGCTTGCAAATTTAGTAACGCAGCTAGGCTGCGAAGCGATGATAATGCCTCTAGTACGCGATGACGAAAAAGAGCTAGAAGGCGCGATCTTATCGGCTTTACAGAGCGCCGACATACTTCTAACCAGCGGCGGAGTGAGCGTTGGAGACTACGACTTCGTGCAAAGCACGCTGCAATCAAAATTTGAGCTCATCGTAAAGGGTGCGGCGATCAAACCGGGCCGCCACGTGCGCGTAGCCAAAACCGGCGAAAAATATATCTTCGCGTTCCCCGGCTTTCCGCTCTCGGCGCTTATTACGTGCATTTTGTTTCTGCGCGTATATTTGCAAAAATCCTTCGGCGTGCGCGAAAATACGGAATTTAGCGCGATCTTGGATCACGACTACGTAAAAAAGACGCCGTGGCTGGAGTTTATGCCTGCGCTCTTGCAAAACAGAGAGGGGCGACTTTTTGTTAGCCTACAAAGCAAAAAGCAGGGTTCCAGCGCGATTTTGAACAATTTAGACGACGATAGCGTCCTGCTAGTCGCGCCGCTAGAGGTCAAAGAGCTCAAAAAAGGCGAGCTCGTGCGCGTGATCTCGGTACCTAAAATTTAGGGCGCAGCGGTTCGGAGACAGTTGCGAGGGCAGACGGAATTTAACTGCCGCGAGGGTTAAAATTTTGCCGCTGCGAGGCGTTAAATTTGGCTGCGAAGTTCGGCTTCGAGGTTTAAAAAGTTGAAATTTAGACCCAAATCGCACGCCACGGTAGGCTCATCATAATTTTTACTGCGCGGCGCTATACAGCGAGTGCGCTAAAATTTTTGCCGCCGCGCAACTTCAGCTTCAAGCTGCTTTGCGAGCGAAATTGCAAAATTTGCGGGAGATCAAGCAAAAATGAAAGATAAATTTTATGGCGCTCCGACGGGCGTTTTCGGCGAATACAAAGCGGGGATAAAATGAGCCAAACTCACCCTTTTAAGCCGATTTTCGATGAGAATTCTAAAATTTTAATCCTAGGCTCCTTCCCCTCCGCCCCCTCTCGCAAGCTGGGCTTTTACTACGCAAATCCGCGAAATCGCTTCTGGCGCGTGCTGGCGCAAATTTTAAACGCGCCGCCTACGAACACGGATGAGAAGATAAAATTCCTACTCGCCCGCCACATCGCCATCTACGACGCTGCGATCTGCTGCGAGATAAAGGGTTCAAGCGACGCCAAAATGACCGCCGTCGTACCTGCGAATTTAGAGCCGATCTTTAGCGGCGCGCGCATCGTGCAGGTATTCGCAAACGGCGGCAAGGCGCACGAAATCTGCGAAAAATATCTAAAAACTCAAATTTTAAACGCAACCGGCAAAGAGCCCGTCAAGCTACCGTACACGAGCCCAGCGAATGCAAATTTTAGCTTTGAAAGGCTCGTGCGCGAGTGGACGATCGTAGCGGATGTGTTAAAACATGCCGAAATTTAGCGCTCAGCTCCGTTAAACAGCGCGCGATAAGCTTACGTGCACGGCGCGCGTCCAGCGCCCAAAACCAAATCCACAGTCCAAACTCCGCGAGGATTTATCTAAAATTTAGCTTCAAATTTTAAAATTCTTCAAATTTAACCAAGCCAAGGAAGCAAAATATGAAAACCCGCAAAGCCGCGAAAAATTCGCTCAATTTGGGCTTAAATTTAATACGAAATTTCACTTTTTCAAGCGCATTAAAACTACTACTTCCGTTTTTAGCGCTAGGCGCGCAAGCTCTGGAGCCAAAAATCGTAATGAAGCCCGAGCCGAGCTTAAAAAACGGTATGTATTTCGTAGCGGACAAGCCCTATAACGGGACGCTCAAGGTGCTGCATTACAGCGCCGAGGATCTCTACGACGTAAATTTTATGGGCGTCGTCTATCCCAGGCTAAAGCCGCTGCCACCAACGCTAATCCGCGAGATCGACGTAAAGAACGGCACTGCGGTGCTTCAGCGCGATTACTTTGACGGCAGAGATAAGCCCTCAAACGAATATCCGCTAAAAAACGGCCTGTACGACGGCGTCGCGAAGAGCTACTACGCGGACGGCGGCGAGCTGAGATCGCAGAGCGAATACAAAGCCGGCAAGCGCGAGGGCTTTTACAAGCTGTATTATCAGGGAAGCGGCAAGCTAAAGCAGCAGGGCGCGTATAAAGCGGATAGGCGCGAGGGCGTTTTCACCGACTACTACGAAAGCGGCGAAGTAAGCGCGCGCCATCCGTATAAGGGCGGGCTGCGAAACGGCAAGGACGTGGATTATTACAAAAGCGGCAAAGTGCGCGGGGAGCGGAGCTACAAATGGGGCAAGCGCCAAGGTATGGAAAAATGGTACTACGAAAGCGGCGCGCTAAAGCAGACGGGCGCATACAAGGATGACCGCAAACAGGGCGTTTGGAAGTTGTTTTACGAGGACGGCAAGACGCGCGTAGTCGAAAATTTCAAAGACGGCGAGCGCGACGGCGCCGTGCACGAATACTACGGGGGCGGCGCACTGCAGGGCGAATACGAGTTTGAGCGCGGCAGGCAAACGGGCACAAGTAAGCAATACTACGCGAGCGGCGCACTTGCGGCGAAGGTGATGTTCAGAGACGGGCGCAAACACGGGCTTTATGAAACATACCACGAAAACGGCGCGCTCAAGGCTAGAGTTACGTTCAAGGATGGCCTGGAGACGGGCACGGCGAGGCACTACTATGCAGACGGCAAGCTAGAAGCCGAGGGCGAGTTTGAGCGCGGTAGGCTCGTGCGCGCCAAAAAATACGACGAAAGCGGCAAGCTAATCAGCGACAAATCCGATAAAAACGGGCTGGCAAGAGAGTAAGGCGGGCTAAATTTTAAAATTTTAAGCGGATTTGGAGCTTTGAGTGGGCTTAGAATTTTGAGTAGACGCAGCTTCGCGTTTTCAGTACTTACGGCTTCATGCTTTAAGCGAGCGAAATTTTTCATTTTGATTGAGCGTGGCTTTACGTCTTAAATAAATTTAGCTTTACCTTTCGAGCTAGCGCGGTTTTAAATTTTATTGAGTATGTCTTTGAATTTTAAGCAAGCGAGCCTTGCGCTTTTGGTTTTCGACACATATACCGCGCCGTCAAGTGTCGTCTTTAAATGATGTGGCTTTGTATTTGTAGAGCGACGTGCTGCGTTTAAACGAGTAAAATTCTACGCCTGGCGGCTTTATACGGCGCGCAAATACGGCTCGGCACTTTAATTAACGAGGTTTCGTGCAGCGCAGCTCGTCGCGCGATTTGAGCTGATGCGATTAAAATTCCGTGCCATATTTTGGCGCACGTAGTGTGCGGGTGCGTCCGGCGTGGCATAACTTGGCTTTCGATGCGGCTCTTTTTTTCGGCATGACGAGCTAACTTTGGCGCGACACAAATTTTAAAATTTAAAGTAGAATTTCAAGCTGAAACGGCGCTAAAATTTTAACCGCTGAAAGGATAAATTCGACGATCGATTTTCGCTAAATTTAGCCCGCGGTTCGCAAGCCGTGCTATTCGGGCGTAAATTTCAAACCCGCCGCGCCCCGCCTTTGACGCGGCAAATTTAATCTAGCTGATATTTTAAAATTTGCCGACCGCCTTACTAAACAAAATTTTACGAGTGCGGCGTGGGCGAGCAAGGCAGGGGGCAGAGAGAGTCGCCCCCTCCGTATAATTGCGAAGGCAAAGAATGGGCTGCTTATCTCGGTATGAAATTTAATGGGCTTATTTGCAACTTTAAAATTTTGCAAGATGCTCGCTCGTAGCGTTAAATTTCAATACGCGGGCAGTGGAAATTTTAAGAAAGCAGAGCTAGATAAAGCGAAATTTCACATAAGGTCTGTGTAACGCGGTATTTGCGCACAAGATATAAGCGCTGAAAAGGAGAAGCATTTGGAATTTGGCGCGTAACGAGCGGTGAACTATAGTCAAACAAACTTCAAATTAAAAATCTTAAATTTTAATCCGCAGACGCCAAATGAGCTCAAGATCAAAATCCACGTAAATTTTATACGGCTAGATAGCAAGCCTAAGGTCTTGCGACGCCACGGGCTGCGCGGTGCAGTATTCGCGAGGTAAAATATATAGACGCCAAGAAGCGGAAGGCGCTTGAAATTTAGCGCGCGGCGGGCATAGAGAACCGAAAATCCGCAGCGCTAAAGTTTACTCGGCAAAAGTCCGAATTTATCCGCAGCAGCCGCAATCGCAGCGCGAGGAGGCAGCGGGGTGAAGCTCGCTGATGTAGAGCTTTATGGAGTCAAGTCCTTGCTTTTTCGCCTGGAAGTAGGCGTCGCTTGCAAAGCCAAAGTCCGCAAAGCGTAAGAAATTCTCCACGTAGGATTTGCGCGCATTTTGATAATCTATGTAGTAGGCGTGCTCCCAAAGATCGCAGGCTAAAAGCGGAATTTTGCCGCGTGCGATCGGCGTGTCCGCGTTTTGTGTCGTCGCAATCTGTAGGTTCGCGCTGCGCTCGTCGCACACGAGCCAGCACCAGCCGCTACCGAAAAGCCCCAGCGCGCGCTTTAAAAACTCGCTTTTAAAATTTTCCATCTCGCCGAAAGTCTGAGCTAAAGCATCCGCTAGCTCGCCGCTAGGCTCGCTTGGCTGCGCGATACAATCGAAGTAAAAATCGTGGTTGTAAATTTCAGAGGCATTGTTAAAAATACGGCTAAAACCTAGGCAAATTTGATAAAGCTTTGAAATTTGCGAAAACTCGCACTTCTCGCCGTGCGCCTCCCTGAAAGACTGCGTGATGATCGTAAAAAGATCCGCATTTTGTATCGGCGTGTCCGCTATGTCTCGATTTAGGGTGGAGATGTAGTCCTCGCAAAGCCCGCCGTGATGGAATTTTAAGCTTTGTAAGCTCACGATTTTATTCGCGCGCGGATCGAAAGGCAGCGCCCTGGATCTAAACACTAATAATCCTCGCTGTCCAAATCGCTATAATCGTTGAAACCGTCGTCGTCTTCGTAGCTATAATCGTCCTCGTCGTAGTTGTAGTTGTAACTCTCGTCGCCTCCGATTAAATCATCGTCCTCGTATTCGTCCTCATCGAACTCTTCGTCTTCGAAGTCATCGAAATCAGCCATTTTGCTCTCCTTTGTCGTTGGAATTTACTTTTGATTTTACGCATTCACTTGCTATTTCCGGTATATTTTCGATATAAACGCTCTGTGATGGGAAGGCAAACGATAGTCCGTTTTGCTCCACGATCTCCATTATTTTAAATAAAACATCCTCTTTAGTTTGGATGAAATTTGCCCATATTACGGTTTTTGTGAAGCAGTAAACTAAAATATTAATGGACGAATCGCCAAAGCTATCTAACGCCACGAACATGGTGCTTTTATAGCCCGCTAAATCGTCGATAGAGACCATATTTTGTCTATAGCGCATACGAAAATCTTTAGAATTTAATGCCGTATCGGCAGACTGAGCGATGCCCGGGTGAGATTTTAGCATCTCTTTGATATCGTTTACGCACTTTCGAAGTTGAGCCGTGCTCGCACCGTATTCGACGCCTACGGTAAGCTTTAAATTCCGTCCTACCTTCCTGCGACTCCAGTTTTTGATATTTTGCGCCATTATGTTGGAATTCGGCACAAAAACAAGAGCGTTGTCAAAGGTTCTGATCGTCGTCTTTCTAAAGCCCGTTTCTACGACGTTTCCTTCTATGTCTCCTAATACGACCCAATCTCCTTGCGAGAACGAGTTATCGAATAATAGCATCACGGATGAGAAGAAATTTGCGATGATGTCCTTGGTCGCAAACGCGATCGCAAGTCCGCCGATTCCAAGCGATGCCATAAGCGCCGAGATGTCAAAGCCCAGACGCTTTAGCACCAAAAGTGCGGCGATGATGATTACGATGACATATAGAATTTTAACGACTAGATTTATGATGTCTTTTCTGACGCCTTTTTTCGTGATGTTTCCAAGCACGACAATGCCGTAACCATCGATGATTTCGATGATGAGCCATGCCCAAAGTACCACGTAAACGATCGAGAATAAATTTGCAAATTTTATCGGCACGGGCGCTGGATAATAAAAGATACTAAGACAGATATCAACTGAATAAGCGATCAGCAAAATACCCATCGGACGCTTTATGATGCCTACTACTTGCGTTTTTAGAGTTTCGCTATCTAGTGAAAAGCTTTTATTAAAGAATTTAAATACGAAATAGATGATGTTGGCAAGCAGCCTGCGAAGCGAGTAGAAAAATAGCGTAATTAGCGTGATTAGAATGAGCTTGCCGAAATTTACGTGGCTGAGCTTAAACGGAATTTTATCGTTGATATAATCAATCACCGATTTAAAATTTAAGCTCGTAAAAACCACGCTGCTTGCAAGCAGATCGCTATTTCGCGACAGATACGTAAGCACCTCGTCGTAGGTCTGTTTGTCGTTTTTCAAATCGTTGATTTTAGACTCTAAGGCGTCTATCTGCTCTTGACTGCTTAGATTATTTTTCAAATCATTAAGTTTGCTAAAATCCCTAGTTTGGATATTTAGTAGCGTGCTACTCAGCTCGCTTTCAAGCGCGCTTCTGCTTGCGCCGTTTACAAACATATCCTCAATTTTCATAAGTGAGGTATAAAAGATCTCCGCCATTTCCATTTTTTCCCAATCCGCGCTTGCATTTACGTATTCGGGAGAGCTCTGCTTTTTGGCGTATTTTTTTAGCGTAGTTTGGATGTTCTTTTTATTTTGCGCATACGACATTATGCTTTCGATATCCATATCCTGCTGCGTAATCGCGAAAGGTAAGCGATCAAAGAGCTTAGCTTTATTGCGATCGATGGCGTCCAGCTCGTTTTTGCTCGCGTTGGCGTCGCCGCCGTTAAGCAGGGAGCTACGCTGCAAATTTAGCTTTTTAATCTCTTTGATTACAGAGATAAGCGTCTCTCCGTTAGGAGCTTTTTTCTGCGAAGTCTCCGTTTTGGCGACCTTTTCTGCGATCATATTTATTACTTCAGTTTTATTTCCATCCTCCGCACCGAGGGATTTGGATAGAATTTTAGCGACTTCCTTTTTGATCTCGGTTTTGTTGTTTTCTAAAGTAAGATTTGCCTCGGGCGCGGAAGAATTTGTCTCTACAAAGCTTCCCTCGCCGGTCGTGTTGAGGTCTGCAAACGCTAAAGCGGCGCTAAAAAGACTAATCGTTAAAAAGCTGATTATAGATTTTTTCATAATCCATTCCCTTATTTAATAGCGTAAAATGCGCGCCTTCGTCGTCGTAGTTGAATAGCTCGCCCGTTTCGATGACGTAGTGCCAGCCGTAAATTTTAATCTCGCCGTTTTTGTAGGCGTCTTTAATGCCAGGAAAGCTAAGTAAATTTTGCATGGAATTTATAATATTTAATCTCTCGGTGATCCACTCGCGCTTGTCGGCGCTGATATCTTTGAGCTTTGCGACCTCGTCTTTTACAGGCTGCATTAAATTTAGCCAACGCCTTACGTTTGGAATTTTTTCGAGCTTTTTTGCGTCATAAAACAGCGCCGCGCAGCCACCGCAATTGCTGTGCCCGCAAACGATGATATTTTTGATTTTTAGCGAATATAACGCGTATTCAATCGCTGAGGTAGTCGCTAAAAATTCCTCGCTAATTCGGTATGGAGGAACGACGTTTGCGATATTTCGCACGACGAAAAGCTCTCCTGGAAGCGTCGAAGTAATTAGGCTCGGCACCACGCGCGAGTCGGAGCAGCCGATAAAAAGCGTGTGGGGCTTTTGATGATTTGCCAAACTTCCGAAAAGCTCGGCATGCTCGGCAAAATTTTCTTCCATAAATTTAATAGCTCCATTTATTAACTGGCTGGGCATACTTTCTCCTTAAAAAAGTCGGGAATTATATATTACTTTCATAAATAGATAGAATTCTGCGAATTTTTAATTATATATTTACCAAATTTTCGCTAAACTCCCCGCTCATAAATCATAAGAAGGAGAAAAATATGAGTCTATACGACAGACGAAATTATGCGGACGGCTATGAGCTATCGGACGCACCACTGGAACAAGGACGAATCTCTCAGACCATTAAACAAACCTACGCGCTTCTAACCGCTTCGATGATAGCTGCGGCAGCAGGAGCTTTTGTGGCGATGAGCTTTGGTGTGAGCTTGGCTATTCATCCATTTTTATATCTAGTGCTTTTAATGGGGCTGATCTTCGGTATGCAAGCAGCTGTAAATCGCGGTGCTAATACGATTGCGCTAGTTTTGCTTTTTGCATTTACCTTTATTACCGGTCTTACTCTAGGTAAATTGATCGCTATTTATATCGCAGCGGGTGCCGGAGACGTGGTAACGCATGCGTTTGTGGCTACAGCGATTACTTTCGGTGCTCTTACCGTTTATGCGATGAATACAAAGACAAATTTTGACCCTTGGGGCAAACCGCTATTGGTATCGCTTGTGGCTATTATCGTGCTAAGCCTTTTGAACTACTTCTTTTTCAAAAGCACAGTGCTTGATATAGCAATTTCAGCTTTTTCGGCTTTAATCTTTTCGATGTATATCATCTACGATACTAAAAATATTATAAACGGCACCTACACTTCACCGATAATGGCTGCCGTAGATATGTATCTAAACATCTACAACCTCTTCCTTTCGCTGCTAAGAATTTTCGGCGCAAGCAGAGACTAAATTTTACGCACCGCTTCGTGCGGTGCACTCTTAACTTAAAATTTATAAATCTTTTATTATAATCGCAAATTCAATTTTTTCAAAAGGTTTTATAGTGACTACGTTATTTTTGGTTTTACAAGTCGTCTTCGCCGTGATAATTACGATCTCCGTTCTGTTGCAAAAGAGCTCTTCTATCGGGCTTGGCGCATACAGCGGAAGCAACGAAAGCTTATTCGGAGCGAAGGGGCCTGCGGGGTTTTTGGCTAAATTTACCGCTGCAATGGGAATTTTATTCGTGATAAATACACTTGTGCTCGCATATTTCTATCAGCAAGATGCTAAATCTTCCGTAGTAGATCGCGTAAAGATCGAAGCAAATGCTACTAAATCCGTGCCAAACGCTGTCCCTGGCGTGCCATCCATACCAGCTTCAGGCGCAAAGCCTAATTTCGCTCCGACAAGCACCGAAGCAAATCCTGTAAATAGCAGCGAGGTAAATTCAACAGCTCCGAAGATCGAAGCACCCGCAGCTCCTGCGACCGATACTACCGCAGCTAGCGCGCCTGCTCGGTCGCAAGCATCAAGCGATACCAATGCGAGCGCCGCTTCCGCAGATCAAAACACAACCAAATAAACTCTAAATTTTAAAATTTAAAAGCGCAAAATCCGCGCTTTTAAATGCTATTCTTATTTTTTTAACGCTATAATTTCGCAAATTTTATTTAAAGGATTTGAATGCTAGAAGCTATCTACAAAGAGCAAAGAGCAAACGGCGATCGAGCTATCGAGGCTTTGAAAAAGGACTTTACGACGCTACGCACCGGTAAAGTGAGCGTGGCGATCCTAGATCATATTTTCGTGGATTATTACGGCTCGCAGACTCCGCTAAATCAAGTCGCGACCGTCCTTTCGACCGATGCGGTAACGATTTCGATCACGCCGTGGGAGAAACCGATGCTAAAGGCGATCGAAAGCGCGATCGCAGCGGCGAATATCGGCGTTAACCCTACTAACGACGGCGAGAGCGTGAAGTTATTTTTCCCGCCGATGACGGTCGAGCAACGTCAAGAAAATGCAAAAAAGGCCAAAGCGATGGGCGAGAAGGCCAAAATCGGCATTCGCAATGTCCGCAAAGACGCTAACGACGAGATCAAAAAGCTCGAAAAGGACAAAGCGATCTCCGAAGACGACGCTAAAAAAGGCTATGACGAGGTGCAAAAGATCACCGACTCTTACTCAAGCAAGATCGACGACGCAGTCAAGGCCAAAGAAGCCGAGCTTTTGAAGGTTTGAGCTGTGAATATAGAAAAAATCTATCGCGACTGCGGCGCATATCTACGAGGGCATTTTCTGCTTTCAAGCGGCAACCACTCAGAATTCTATCTGCAAAGCGCCAAAGTGCTTGAAGATCCGCAGCTCGCGGGACAGCTCGCAGACGAGCTCGCCGCTATCATCGAAAAAGCGGGCGTGGAGTTTGATAGCGTCTGCTCGCCCGCGCTGGGCGGAATTTTAGCGGGCTACGAGCTAGCTCGCGCGGCAAAAAAACGCTTCATCTTTACTGAGCGCGTAGATCGCGTGATGAGCCTGCGCCGTGGCTTTGAAGTGCATAAGGGCGAGAGATTTATCGTCTGCGAAGACATCGTCACGACGGGTGGCTCGGCGCTTGAGAGTGCGAGGCTCATCGAAAACCTCGGCGGCGAGGTCGTGGGCTTTGCTGCGCTTGCCAATCGCGGATTTTGCAAGGTCGCAAATTTAGCGGACAGCAGTGCAAAGGCTGGCGCCAAGCTGCCTGCGGATAAGCCGTTTTTTGCGCTAGGCAATTTCGAGTTTGAAATTTACGAGCCCGCGACCTGCCCGCTTTGTACTGCCGGTAGCAAGGCGATCAAGCCCGGCAGTCGCGGAAACTAGCGCCGATTTGCTGCTAACAAACCGCAACGAGATTAAATTTTATCCTCTCGGCTCTAAATTTATCGCGCCGAAATTTTAAAATTTAATCTAAAACGGATCAAAATGGCAAAACAAAAAGCTAAAATTTCACCGATTTTTCTGCGCGTAAAGGCCTTCATCGTCGATCTTTTCATCATCGCGATGCCCCTATTCTACGGCGTTACCTATCTCGTCTTGGGCTCGAAAGAGGCTCTGTGGCGCAACCAGACCGCAATCGCACTTATCTGGCTTGCTTACGGCGCTATTTGCGCGGCATTTTACGCCCGCAGCGCCCAGACGCCCGGCTACAAGCTCGCGGGGCTTTACCTCATCGACGTTCGCAGCGGACGCAAAGTAAGTTTTTTTAGGGCGCTGGTTCGCTTTGGATGCTTCGTGTTTGCAGGCTTTAGCGTCATCGGGCTTTTGATCTGCTTTTTTCGCAAAGATAGATTAAATTTACACGACCTGCTAAGCGGCGCTACACCAGTCGTGCGAAAGGATGCGCAGTGAGCGGGCAAATTTGCGGTATAGATGAGGCGGGGCGGGGCTGTCTTGCGGGACCGCTTTGCGTCGCAGGATGCGTGCTGCAGCGCGAGATCGCAGGACTTACCGATAGCAAAAAGCTAAGCGAAAAGCGTCGCGAGGAGCTCTACGCCGTAATCACCAAAAACTCGCGCTACAAAATCGTCGAAATTTCAAGCGCGCAGGTCGATGAGATTGGACTCAGCGCATGTCTAAGATCGGCGCTTGAGCAGATTCTCGCGTATTTTATGGGTTTTAGCGGACAGATCATCTACGACGGTAACGCAACCTTCGGCGTACGCGGGCTTCAGACGCTCGTAAAGGCCGACGCGCAAATCGCCGAAGTAAGCGCGGCGAGCATCCTCGCCAAGGTCACGCGCGACCGCACGATGTATGAGCTCGCGCAGCGCTACCCGCAATACGGCTTCGCGCAAAACAAAGGCTACGGCTCGCGTACGCACATCGCGGCGATCGAGCGGTACGGGCTCACGCCTTTTCACCGCGCAAGCTACAAGATCAAATCGCTGCAACCCTCGCTGTTTGATTAACGCGACAGCAAGCTTGCTCGATCAGCGAGACAAAGTCTGCCGTTCGGTTGATACTCCGTTGGCAAACGGCGCCGAAACTCATACCCAAAGGCACAAACTTCCAATTTTGGTTAATACAGCGAGTCGCTAGTTTCGGCGGGCGGAATCCGCTTTTTGGCTAGCTCGTCAGAATTTTAATCTAAACGCGCGCCTCGCAAGAGCCCGTATGAAGCTGTGGCGGTAGGGACGTGGGCGGAGGTTAGCCTCATATCTCGCAAAAGCTCGTGTAAAGCCAAATTTTATCTAAAACCGCAAGCTCGGCTCGCTCGCTTATCCGCGCCCGAATAAATTTTAAAATTCCGCGCAGCGTAAATTCAGTCCGCGCGCCGCAATAAAGCTAAAATTTAAATTTAGCCTTGACGACGAGAAGGCATTGCGTTTTAAATTTAAAACCGCGGGTAAAATTTTGAATGAAATTTTGATATAAAAAAGCGGCTAAATTTTAAAATTTCATCAAATTTAGCCGCGAGTAAAAAGTGTTTTTATCTTTCGTAGAAGCCCGTAAGAATCTTTTTTGAGCTTATTCTATTATTAGAATCTTCTTTGCCGTCTTGGGTAAATTTAAATTTATCGGACAAACTCACGCTCTTGTCGGCATTTACCACAAAATTTAGTTCAATCGTGGAGGATGATAGCTTTGCCGCTTTTCCTAGCTGCGCTTTTTCTTGTTCAGGCGTTAGTTGCGACAAATAAGCGGCTTCTTTCAAAAACATCATAATCTCACCAATAGAATTTGTTTCGTTAATCCTCGAATCGCCGGGCTTTAGTATTTCATCTTTTAGCTTATCATCACAATCAACTAGCATTTTTTGATCGTCATAATCTATTTTCCCTTTAGTCTTGATCGTTTCTTGAAATTTCGCATCGTTTATTTTGCAATGCTCGTTCGCTATCTTAAGCAGATTTTGCTTGTCATAAGTCTTTCCTCCATAAAAGATCATAGCGCTATCTAAAATACGGCTCAACATATCTTGCTCGCGCTTTTTATTTGATTCTATAATATTTGCCAGTACTTTCTCCATATCCAAGTCGCAAACCATTTTGACCGTCTTTAATCCGCCGTTCTCCTCTTTGCTCCACGTGATATTTTTACACATTTTCGAGCCCTCGATCGCCGTGCCGATACTCATAGATTTAAAATCGGGCAAAGTGTAGTTTTTCACGAGCTCTACTTCGTCTGCGCCGCATCCTGTTAAAATCAACGTCGCAAGCGCGACACCTAGTGCATATTTCATCTTCGCTCCTTTGAGATAAATTCTGAAAATAATGCTACCCCCCCCCTGCTTAAAAACGTATAAATTTAGAGCCTAAATTTTAAAATTTCGCCACCAAAATTCCGTTCTCTCAATCCAAGAAATTCTGCGCGCCGCAATTTTGCCGCGCATGCGGCGCTTTGCGTCTTTTAGCGAAATGGTCTTGCGGTAAAATTCCAAGATAAACCGTCCGCATCGCATCGCCGAAATTCCACGCGCTGTTTCGCGCGCAAAGGTCGCAAAATTTAGAAATTTTAACCAAACTTTCGCTATCATCACGGCTTAAATTTTCACCCAAAGGAAACCGATGTTTGAATGGATCGCCTCACCCGAGGCATGGATCAGCCTGGCGACGCTCACGGGGCTTGAGATCGTGCTTGGCATCGATAATATCATCTTTATCGCGATTTTGTGCGGCCGCCTGCCCGAGGCGCAGCGCGGACGCGCCCGTATAATGGGGCTTGCGCTTGCGATGTTCACGCGCATACTGCTACTTCTTAGCCTAAGCTGGATCATGGGACTAACTAAGCCGCTATTTAGCGTGCTCGCGCGCGATTTTAGCGGACGCGACCTCGTGCTGATCGGCGGCGGATTGTTTCTGCTCGTCAAATCCACGCTCGAGATCCACTCCAGCGCCACTGGCGAGGCACACGAGCGCAGCGCTAGCAGCGGCAAGGCAAGCTTCGGTGGCACGCTCGTGCAGATCGCCGTTTTGGACATCATCTTTTCGCTCGACAGCGTCATCACCGCCGTGGGCATGGCGCAGCACCTGCCCGTGATGATCCTCGCAGTCGTTATCGCCGTGGGCGTGATGATGCTCGCTAGCGGCGCGATTGCGCGCTTTGTGGACGCAAACCCGACGATCAAAATTTTAGCGCTTGCGTTTTTGATTTTGGTGGGCGTTTCGCTGATCGCCGACGGGCTGGGCTTTCACATACCTAAGGGCTACATCTACTTCTCGATGGCGTTTTCGCTGCTTGTTGAGCTCATCAATATCCAGATCCGCAAAAAATCCGCCGCGAAATAGGAGGAGTGGAATTTTGCGAGATCTGAAAGGCGCGCATGGGATTTGCTAAATTTCTTTCGCCGCGACGTATAAAGCTTGCTCGCGGCACGGCTAGGGATTTGAAGCTTGAGCCCGCAGCTGCAGACGCGGCTAAATTTAGCTTTACGCTGGAGCGCTTGCGCTTTGCGGGAAATTTGGACTTAAAACGCGACGGACTTTATCTGCCGATACGCGAGGGCGACGAGCTGGCGGTGATATATGAGGCTTCGAGTTTAAATTCCAGCCGCGAGGCTTTGAGGAGCTTAAATTCTAGCCGAAGCGCTTTAAACGGCGCCGATTTAAGCGGCGAAAATTCCATGCTGTGCCTTAGCTGCGAAACTCCAAATAGCAAAAATTCCACCGCCACAAATTCAAACTGCGACGCACATAGCGATACCGCGACAAGTGCACGTCAAAATTCTGTGGTATCTGATTTAGTGGGCAAAGATCGTAGCGGTATAAATTCCGCCGCTTTGAGCCTGATCCGCGAAGGCTTTAACGAGCAGGCGAGCGCCGATACGAAGTTTTATGCTTCGAATTTAAATTGCAAAGATTTAAGCGGCTCCCTCTCTTTAAATTCTACCCGCGAGGAGCACGGCGCCCAGGCAAACCTCGCCCTCTCTCCGCTAGATTTCGTTAATCTTAGCCTAGGCGCGCAGCGCTGGAGGGACGCCGGCAGCACGGCACTCGCCGCGATATTCGCAGCCTTCGGCGTAGCGCTAGCCGCGATGAGCATCTACTGCATAATTTTTATCTTTGATGCAAGGGCTCCTGCCGGACTGCTAGCCCTGCTCATCCTCGCGCCTTTTGCGTATTGCAGCTTTAGATTTATGCGAAGAGACTGGCACGCCGCGAAGTTTGGACGCATATTTGCGGCTCTCGCGCACTCCAAAGAGCCCAAGCGAAGCGGCGAAGCGGAGGGCTATGCTAGCGGCGTGCGCGTGCTGCAAAGCGGCGACGTTTATTACTATGGCTTCGCGCTGGATTGGCTGTATTTATCGGGCGACAGCAAGCGGCGTATCGTCTCTGACGCGCTACGTGCGGATCAAAATTTAGCGGAGCTTGCGGACGGCGAGAATTCTGCGGAATTTAAGAATTTAAACGCAGAAAATTCTATAAATTCCGCCAGCTCTGCCGAAGCCGCGGCACCCGTCAAGGCAAAGGACGCCTCGCAGAGCTTCGAGCTGCAAAACGGCGATGTTCTCCGCGCTCGCTACAAAGACTACCGCGTAAGCGGACTATGGAATCAAAGCCGCGGCATGAAGCTCGGCGATACGCGCAGCGGACTTTGGCGCGTGATAGATTTTATCGCGGGCGTGGCGCTACAAATAGGTCTGCGTTTAGGCGGCGCGCTCGTGCTGACGTGGCTCGGTGATCACATCGGCGGCTCCTTCGGCAACGCCCTAAGCTTCATCGGATTTTTGCTGCTGCTTAGCCTTATGCTTTAAAGGCGAATTTCAAATGGCAGCCTCACGAAATTTTGCAACTTCAAGCAATTTCAAATTTCGGAATTTTGCGGAATTTTATAGCGTAAATTCTCGCGGCGAAGTTGCCGCCTAAATTTATAAAAGCGATTTTACGTTTTAAATTTTGCGGTGCAGAATTCCTCAGCGTGGATTAAAATTTTAAATTTCAAAACGCGCGGGATTTTAGGGCACGTAAAATTCCAAAGTGCAAAATCAAAAAGCGGAATTTTAAAATTTCAAATTTTACGGCGTGCGAGGTCGCAGCACGGAGCGTGAAGCTATAGTGCGCGAGGCTGTGACACGCAAAGCTGCGGCGAGTCGCCCGCTAGCTCCAAATTCTTTCGTTTAGTTTTAGGTTTTTTACGATCGCCAAAAAGTGCGAAAGCTCGCGCTTGAGCTGCGCGGCAGGGTCGCGGCGCAGCACGCTTTCGTCGATGTCGGGCTCGAAATTATCGCGCCCCGTATTTACGAAAATATAAATTTTGCTATCTAAAAAGCTAAGGCTAACGGGCGCGGCTACGGCGCCTGCGAAGCGCAAGAGCCTCCGCATAAAGGCGGGCGTTAGAATATACATCGCGCCCGCCGCGTCCTCGCAATACACGGCGAAGGCGGCGTTAAACTCCGCATCGTCCATATCGATCTTTTTTAGCCCGAGGGTGTTCGGCGCGCCGGCATGAGCGGGAAAAATCAGGGTTTTGGCGCTTATGCGTTTGTTAAATTCCGCGTAGAAAAAGGTGCCGAGGATTTCGCTTTCCGAAAATCTATTAAATAAGCTCACGTCGCAAAATGCGAACTTCACGCCGTCATAAACGCCCGAGACCCTGTCGTTGCCGCCTAGATATCTGTCTAGTCGAAAAAAGAGCCCGGAGAGCTTGAGTTTGGCGGGATCGATATCGCCTGAAATTTCATATCGGTAGCCGAACGCCTTAAAATAGGGCATTAAATAGTGCTCTTTAAAAGCGCGCCGAAATTTTATCGAATAATCTCGTTTGAAGACTCTAAATAATACGAATAAGCTCGAAGCAGCCAAGATTAAAATTATAATCGCGAGTAAGATATATTTGGAAATCGTGGGGCGATTTTGTAAATCGTTTAGAAATAGGCTCATAGCAAAAAGGCAGGCAGCGTAGATTATCTTAGCTTTTATGGAGCTTTCATCGCACAAAACGGCTACTATAAGAACAACCGCGAATAATCCGATAAGAGGCAACAAATCTGTCATCTCTCCTCCGTCGCGTAGCTTGTATAACAAAAACACGCCATAGCCGAGCATGCACGCCGCCGCTAAGATCGTATTTCTTTTCGCCTTATACAAAAGCCCCAGTCTGATCTTCTCCAGCTCGCTCGCGCCCATTTTGCCCCTTTTAAATTTAAGATGGATTATGACGCCTGCGGGCTTTAAATTTGCTTACGAACGGCGCCAAAATTTTGAAATTTAGACTTGGATAAATTTTCGGTTAAATTTTAGCAGCGGATTGTTTAAATGAAACAAAGACGGAATTTTTGTAGGAATTTAAGCGGCGCGAAATTCTAAAAATTCCATGCCGCAAATGGAGATAAAATTTTACGAACGCGTTTAAATTTCGCTATAAAATTTCACTGCGCCGAGTCGTAAAATTTCGCGAAACAAACGCCGCAGATTATGCTGCGAAATTTAGGGCGCCCGAGCGAACGCCGATAAATTTACGAACGCTCGCGCCGCAAAAAGCGCCGCGCGGACGCCGCTAGCAAATTTAAATTTTTCTATAAGGCGCCTGTCCGACTTCGTAGAAGTTATTGCCCTCGCTGTCGATCGCTACGATAGCCGGAAAATCCTCTACGGTAAGTCGCGCAACCGCCTCGGGGCCGAGCTCGGGATAGGCCAATACTTCATATTTTTTGATACTTTGGCTGATTAGCGCGCCCGCTCCGCCGATAGCGACCATATAGACGCAGCCTGATTTTTTCATCGCCTCTACGACGGCGTCGGAGCGGTAGCCCTTGCCGATCATGCCGTTGATGCCGACTTCGTTTATCATCGTCGGAGTGTATTTGTCCATTCGTCCACTAGTCGTAGGTCCCGCAGCACCGATAGCCTGACCCGGTTTGGCGGGGGTCGGTCCCAGATAATATATCGTCTCGCCTGCTAAATTTACGGGTAGCTTCTCGCCGCGAGCGAGGGTTTCGGTTAGAGCCTTGTGCGCGGCATCGCGAGCTGCGATGATGGTGCCACTGATTAGGACGTTATCGCCCGCCTTTAGGCTTTTTACTACGCTTTTATCGAAAGGTGCGGTAATTCTTTTAACTTCTGACATGATTTCCTCCTTATAGTTCAGCGTCGGCATGGCGAGCCGCGTGGCAGTTGATATTAACGGCGACCGGAAGCCCCGCTATGTGGGTCGGATACCACTCTACATTTACCTTAACAGCGGTGTTTATGCCGCCCAAACCTTGCGGACCGACGCCCGTAGCGCGCGCCATCTCCAGTAGTTCATCCTCTAGTTTGGCGTAGCGCTCGTCGGGATTTCTGCTGTCGATCGAGCGAACCGCGGCTTGTTTGGCTAAAAGCGCCGCCTTATCCATCGTGCCGCCGATACCGACGCCTACGACCATAGGAGGGCAAGCGTTAGGGCCTGCGTATTTAACCGCCTCTAAAAATACTTTTTTTACCCCCTCGATGCCGTCTGCGGGAACGAGCATTTTTAGCACCGATTTGTTTTCGCTGCCGAAGCCTTTTGGGGCTACTTTGATCTTAAGTTTGTCGCCGGGAACGATGCGGGTATTGATGACTGCGGGGGTATTGTTTGTGGTGTTTTTACGCTCAAAAAGCGGCTCTGCGACCACGGATTTACGCAGATAGCCGCCTACGTAGCCGTCCGCAACGCCTGCATTGATAGCATCCTCCAAATATCCGCCCTCGATATGCACATCCTGACCGAGTTCGACAAAAACCACCGTCATACCGGTATCTTGGCAGATCGGTGCGACCTCTTTTGCCGCCAAATCGGCATTTTGTAAGAGCTTGCCTAAGATATCTTTGCCGATAGGCGAAGTCTCGTTCTCGCGCGCTTTCTCAAATGCTGCGCGCATATCGGGCGTGACTTGATAACAGGCTTTTTTGCAAAGCTCGCTGACTACTTTTGTAATCTCAGCCGCTTGGATCGTTTTCATGATCTCTCCTTGTATTGAAATTTTAATGGATTATATTCCGTTAAACTAAAAACTTAGTTTAAAATTTTATATTCATTTAATAAATTTTAACAAAAGGCTAGAAAATAAGCGGTTTTTAATCTTTTTATAATAAAATATCGCTTTTCGAATTATCAAATACTAAAAATTTTGCGAAGAAATTTTAAAATCAAGGAAACCTATGAAAAAGAAAACTCTTGTGCTGCTCGTGGGCGCTTGTGTGCTTATAGGAATGATACTTTCTCTTGGGATTGCAGAGATGGTTCACCTTACGGGCACCGATAAATTCTGCGTATCCTGTCATACGATGCAGCCGATGGCAAACGCCTTTCACAACGACGTTCACGGCGGCAATAACCCGCAAGGTTTCAAAGCCGATTGCGTCGCCTGTCACGTCTCTCATGAAAATACCTTTATGTATCTTTGGACCAAAGCTCTAACCTCCGCAAATGATGTCTACAAGACGGTCTTTACCGATGCCGATAAGATCGACTGGCAAGAAAAACGCAAGGAGCGAAATCATTTCGTCTATGAAAGCGGCTGTCTAAGCTGCCACCGAAATTTAAAAGAGCAGAATAATCAAGTAAATAAAGCCTGGCTCGCGCATAGGGATTATTTCGCGGGCACTACCGGCAAAACCTGCGTGCAGTGCCACGAAAACGTCGGTCACAAAAATATGGGTATAGAGATTACCAAATATTGGGATAAATACAACCGAGAAAATAACAAAACCAAGTAAAGGAGAAGCAATGCTAAAAAAAGTCGCTATTTTAATAGCCTGTATCGCATCGTTTGCATTCGCAGAAATGCCCGCGCAGCATGCGAATATGTCCGCGTCGGACGCGAACGTAAGCAATTCCGTAAACGTTAGTCTTACGAAGAATTTAAAGGTAAATAGGCAGCTTACGCCGCTAGCTAGACGCTGTGTCGAGTGCCATGCCGAAAAAACTCCGGGCGTCGTTGCGGATTGGAAGATGAGCCGCCACGCTCACGTAGGCGTTAGCTGTACCGACTGCCACTCGCAGCCAGCAGATAGCCCTATGGCAGCTAAAGAGCCGCATCCGAAAGACACAGACAATCATATTTCGGTGCTAGTTAGCCCAAAAACCTGTGCTAAATGCCACAGCAACGAGGTTAAAGAGTTTGAAAACAGCGGTCACGCAAGAGGTGCTATGCAGATGCAAGCCAACAAAGGAATAGTTGATCTAATGTATCACTACGAAGGACGTGATATCCCTGATCTTAAACATGCGCCTGATATTACCGGCTGCTCTCAATGCCACGGTAGCGTCGTTAAAATGGATGAGCATAACAAGCCTACCAAAGAGACCTGGCCCGTTTACGGCATTGGTACGGTTTATCCGGACGGTAGCGTAGGCGGATGCAAATCGTGCCACTCGGGTCATAAATTTTCGATTGCTGAAGCTCGTAAGCCTGCTGCTTGCGCATCTTGCCACTTAGGACCTGATCATCCGGATATCGAAATTTACAATAACTCAATGCACGGACACGTATTTAACGCTGAAGGCAATGAGTGGAAATTTGACAGCGCTCCTGGTACTTGGGCAGTTCCTGATTACCGCGCTCCTACATGCGCGACCTGCCATATTAGCGGCGGTGTGGGCGATCTAAACTCCACTCACAATGTATCTCAACGCTTGAAGTGGAATTTGTGGCTGCCTAAGAGCAATCTACGCACCGGCGGTAATGAGACCGCGGTAAGCGAGTTTTTAAATACCGGCAAGTTAAACATTGGTAATCCTTTGGCGGGTAACCTCAACGGTCCTGAGGCAGCGCGTGCCGAGATGAAGCAAGTCTGCAAAGAATGCCATGCAAGTACCCACACGAATAATTTCTTTGAGGCGGGCGATAAGCAGGTACTTCTATATAACGTTTACAACGACGAAGCGACTAAGATGCTAAAAGAGCTTAAGGAAAAGAAACTTCTAAAAGACGATCCTTGGGCGGATGCGTTCCAGCGAATCTACTATGTTTCATGGCACCACGAGGGTCGCAGAATGCGCCAAGGCGCGCTAATGGGCGGACCTGATTATTCGCATTGGCACGGCGTATTCGAGGTCAAAAATGATATCAGAGAGATGCGCGAAATCTACGAGCGCCGCATCAAAACCGGCAAGATCGAGGAATAATCCTTCTTAGTCTGCTAAATTTGCCGGACTAAACAGATCAAGCTTGTAAGCCCCTGCACTTCGCAGGGGCTTTTTTGTTTGGATAAAATTTTGGAATTTTATTTTGTAATCCGCGCAAAGCCCATCGAAAATCGCCCCTAAAAGCCACTTACAAAATCACTATCTAATTATTTAAGATTATTGAGAATTTATGACGGAAGTAGCTGATAAATTAGAGTAAATTTATCTCTTTGCAATCCAAAATTAGCTACAATCGCGCATATCATTTAAAAGGAATTTTATGGACAAGCAAACGGCATTAGACTTTTTGAGACTTCATCAGCCGATGCCTGCGCAGCTTTCGGATCAGCTCGCGGCAGAGTTTCGCGCGGTGCGGGAGTTCTTGCGTGATAATCCCTGCGACGAGGCGCTTGAGCCGCTTTTGCGCTCGCTAAACGAGGGCGACGGCGCAGGTGAATATCCGCTCGTGGACGAGGTATTGGGCGCGGCGGACGATGCTGCTGCGGTAGCTGCGATTAGAGCGGTCTTGGAGGATCCGAGCACTGGCAGCGGAGCGCGATTTTGGGCGACGCTTTTTAGCGTGAGCTTCGTCCGTAAGGAGCTCATCGCAAGTCTGGAGACATCGCTTAAATACGCAAACGATGATTTGATCGAGCTTACGAAGGAACAGATCGAAATGTTTAAGCAGCTGGCGTAAAGCTAGCTGCGTAACTTATGGTTGCGCCTTGCTCACCAGATTGCGCCGCTACAAAGCAAATCCAAATTTATGAAAATTGGTCTAATTGCAAGCTGCTTTTAAATTTTAAAATTTTGCGGTCGCTTAAAATTTCTAGAGACGGCGATTATGAAAGAGACGCGCTTTGTTTTCTACGCGCTGTGGCAGGCGCCCTGTGCGAGGGTTGCTATCGGCAAAGATATAGCGTCGCCGCTAAGTGCGAGCGGCGCAGGCACCGAGAGATATGTGCCTAGGCAAGGGTAGAAATTTTACGGCGTCGTTTGAAGTAAAATTTTAAATCTGCGGGCTTATGATAGAATTTAAGTCGTAATAATGAAGCATAATTTAATATCGCTACGAGCTCACCGCTGAAATTTTAAGATTACGTCGCGCAGTGATTGGATTTCGCTCGGTGCGATCCATACGAAATTTTAAGCCGTAAAGATAAAGCGGAATTTCTCATACGTGATTTTTTTTGAGACGTAATTTTAAGTAATGAGTTTGAGGGGAATTCTAAGGCGCGAGTTAGACTATAAACTCGCACCGTCGGTAGAGGATACCGCGCCTTTTTTGCTCTGAGAACTCCTACCGCACGGCAAAGAATTTTGCGCCATTTTGCACTACAGTTATGGACCTGGGCTATGCAGCGAGTAAGGCTGCGTTGCGCTATGCGACTAAGGCTGCTACGCCATTTCGCAAGCGATCTTGTGGCGATATAGGCTATGGGTTTGGGTGCACGATATAGAAATTTGTATAGTGCGATCCGCGTGGGATTACACGGCGCAGATTTTGCGCCCCCATCTGCACCGCCAAAAATTCTACTTAGCGGAGTTGTGATCTAGAAATTTTGCAGCGGCACAAAATTGCCTGGCGCGGATTTTGAGCTTGCGCGAAATTTTGCACCGCTAGCATTCAAGAAGCGTAAAATTTTAAATCGCATGTCGTTTTAAAATTTTAAACTTATTAAATTTGAGCCGCGCTTACTTTTAAATCCTAATTCCGCGCCATGTTTGGCGATGAAATTTTAAAATTTCATCGCGCCAAGAGCAACTCGATCAATCGGCGGGCGCAGCTAAAATAAGATAGATAAAATGCATTAGCGCTTGAAGCGGGGCTAAATTTAAATTGCAAGCAAAATTTTAAAGCGCGATTTAGACCGCTTGCGGGCGCTCGATCTTGGCTCTAAAATAGTTAAATTTAGCGCTGGCACTCGCAAGACGTTTCGGCTACCTGATTTTTGCGGTGCCGAAGCAAAGTCCGTTTTCGTTGCACTGCATATTTTCGATTTGCGGATCTTCGCTTTCGCCGCAAATTTGAATCATCTGATGCGACGCCTTGTCCATTTTGGGCTCGCTGCAATGCGAAACGCCTGGCTTTGGCTGCTGTGGAGCGGAGCAAGCGCATATAAATAGCGCTGCGCAGGCGAACAAGAGGGCGTTTTTCATTTTAAATCCTTTTAAAAAAATTTCGTAATTTTATCTTTGTAAAACTGAAATTTTACGAAATTTAAAGCGTTTCGGATAAATTTAAGGCATCTGCATCTGCAAATATAAATTTTCTAAATTTTGCGTTAGATACGAAGGGGCGGTGTGCGAGGCGAGATTAAAAATTTAATATTTGCGGGCGAGCTTTAAGACGCAGCTCAAATCATTTTGCGGAAAGATAAGATTAAAGGCGCACTTAATCTTATCTATCGTTTTAAAATTTTTTACCGAAAGCCGCTAGAATTGCGCCTTTTAAACCAAAATAAGGAGAAAACATGGCAATGACGAATTACATGGAACTTTTGATGGCAAATCAGCCGTGGAATTTGATTTTATTTATGGCGGTGCCGATGGGCTTAGCAGAAGCGATAGTAGCGAGCGAATTTTTTAGCTTGTACCGCGCGAAGGAGGGCTCTTTGGCGCTAAAAATCAATAAATGCCTTAGCATCATTCTCGGCGCTTATTTTACGATATTAATCATTTACGTAGCGGTTAAAATTTTGCCCGCTATTCATTTGCGTGGCGCTGCGGACACTTTAGCTTTGGCGGCATACGTAGCGGCGGCGCTGCCTGCGCTGGTGCTGCTACTTTTGGAGCTCGGAGTTATCGCAAAAGGAGCGGAATTTAGAGCTAGGCTTAAATTTCATTTCTTGGCGCTGATTGTATTTTTGGTGTTAGGACACGTCGCGATGATTTTTGGAATGACCGATCCAGGTATGAGCGGCATGGAACATTCTATGATGGATCATGGCTCGATGAGCGGGATGAGCCACGATATGGGTTCGATGGAGGGGATGGATCATTCGCATATGGATCATGGCTCGATGGAGAACATGGATCACTCAAAGATGGAGCATTCACATTAACTTTAGTATGCCCGGCTTGGGCTAAATTTTAAATTCTATTCCGCCGAGCTGCGGAGCTGAGATTTTATGTTTTAATTGCCTTTCGTCTACAAAATGCATATGTAAGCCCCTCTAAAATAGAATTTTACCGCCTTTCATATGCCGCCTGCGAGGCGGTAAAATTTAATATCAAGCTTATCGCCCCGCCTTTTTATGTTCTTGTGATATTTTTATTCGACTTATACAAGACGTAAAGCTCACGTATAGGTAGTTTTCAGTTTAAATTTGCGTGCAAACCGCTTTGGTATATTTTTTAACGTTAGTTTAATGCTAAATTTATATAATCTAAGTCTAGTTATATTTTAAGAGACGACTAAGAATGAAATGCGCTAAACTTGGAGGCGGATAGAGTATGCAAGATTACGAATTATTGGACGTTTTGTCCAATAAAAGGGTTCTTTGTCTAGAGGATGAGCCTGGGATTTTAAAAAATATAACCGAATCGCTGCAGCTGTTTTTTGGCGAAGTAGTGGGGGTTAAGGACGGGCTGGAGGCGCTCGATGAGGCGATGAGCGGCTCGTACGACGCGCTGGTTTTTGATATCGGCGTGCCGCATATGGACGGGCTAGAGGTCGTTAAAAAGATCCGAGCTGCCGGCATCTCGGTGCCGATCGTGATACTTTCGAGCCACACCGAGCAGGAGTATCTGTGGCGGGCGGTGGAGCTTAAGATCACCAGGTATCTGCCTAAGCCGTACGACAAAAACGCCTTTATAAAGGCGCTGCAAGACGTCGCTGCGGAGCTGATAAGTCACGCGCCGATATTTAACATAAACGATGAACTGAAATATGATTTTGCCAAAAAGATCATCTATGTCAAAGAGAGTGCCTGTCATCTTTCCAAAAGCGAGAGCAAGCTTTTGGAGTACTTCTTAGCGCGCAAAAATCAAACCGTAACCTACGAGCAGTTATTCGACTATATGTGGGAGTTCGAGCAGCCCAGCAAGGAAGCGATCAAGGCGATCGTCAAAGAGCTACGCCGCAAGATAGGCAAGGACGTGATCAAAAATTTATATGCGGTGGGGTATCTCTTTGAAGTATAAATTTAAATTTATCGTAGCGGTTTTCGTGCTGCTATATATCGTAATTACGGCTTTGGTTTTTAACTTCTACCGCGAGCTTGCGCTAAAGGACACGAGGCGCGAGGCGTTTTATATCCTAGATACGATGAATGCGGTGCGCGATTACGTCTCGACCGTGCAGCGCCCGCTAATAAACGAGCTTAAAGAAAAAAAGCTTCTGAGTGAGGATTTTTTCGATCCGAGGCTGATGTCCTCGACCTACATAACGCGCGAAATTTATAAAATTCAGCTCGCCAAAGAAAACATCAACTACGACTACAAGCTCGTCGCTACCGATCCGCTCAATCCCGAGCACGAGGGAAGCGAGTTTGAGAATGAAATTTTAGAGGGCTTTAAAGAAAACAGATATAAAGAATACTCCAGAATTGTCTACGATAAAGGTGGCGCCTCGTATCTTTTGAGCTTGCCGATAACAAACTCCCAGCCTTCGTGCACTGAGTGCCACAGCATCAACGCAGCACCTAAAAAGATGCAAGAGCTCTATGGAGATGTGGGAAATTTCAAAGGCGGCCTGGGCGATACGATCGCGATGATAAGCTTTAAAATTCCGATAAAAAGCATTCTGCTCTATCACACCAAAGAGTTTGTCGTCAGCGGCCTAAGCTTGCTTGTGGTATTTTTGATCTGTATATTTTGTATCTATAAAATTCACAAAAAAAACGCGACTTTAAAGATGCAAACTCAGCTTTTATTGATAAATCAAAGCCGCCTCGCGCTAATGGGCGAGATGATCGGCAATATCTCGCATCAGTGGCGCCAGCCGCTATCGCAAATCAGCTCCACGCTCATAAATTTAGAGCTTTACAACGAGCGGGGTAAGCTTTCAAAAGAGAGGCTCGAAGGCGGCATTAGGGACGCGGGCGAGCAGGTGAAATTTATGAGCGATACGATCGAGGATTTTAAAAATTTCTTCAATCCGAATATGCCTAAGAGGGAATTTAGCGCCGGCGAAGCGATCGAGCAGGCGCGTAAAATTTTAAACGCCTCGCTTAAGAAGCACGTCATCGACATAAGCGTGCGGATAGAGGAAAATTTCACCCTTTACGGCAACGTAAACGAGCTCATCCAGGTGCTTATAAACATCATAAACAACGCAAAAGAGGCATTTTTGGACGTGCCGCTTAAACGGCGCGAGATTAAAATCCGCTCGTTTTTAAAGCAGGGCGAGCGAGTAATCACGATCGAAAATAACGCAAGCCGCATCGACGACGCGCGGCTCGGTAAAATTTTTGAGCCGCACTTTACTACAAAGCAGCAGGGCAGCGGGCTCGGACTATATATGAGCAAGATGATAATCGAAAAAAACGGAGGGAGCATAAGCGCTGCGAATTCCGACGAAGGCGCGATATTTACGATCTCTTTTCGTTAAATTTGATCAAGTCCGCGCAGAAGCGCTAAAAATTTGCGATAAATTTTTTGCCGCTTCTGTTTTGAAACAGTTCAAACTCCACGCCGAAAACCTCGCTCAGTAGAGCCGTATCAAGATCTTTCGGCGCGCCTAGAAACGCTATCTCGCCGTCATGCAGCACCATTATTTTATCGCCGTAATTCAGAGCGTGATTGATGTCGTGGATATTTATGACGGTCGAAATTTTATAAAATTTCGTGTAGTCTCTTATTAAATTTAATATATCTTTTTGATGAAGCAGGTCTAAATTTGCGGTAGGCTCGTCCAAAAGCATGATTTTAGGCGTTTTTGCAAAAACCATAGCTATGAGTACCAGCCTCTGTTGGCCCCCGGAGAGCTCGCTAAAGCTTCTTTTTGCGAGGTGCTCGATGCCCACGTGCTTTAGTACATGCTCCACCCTTTGCAGATCGCTGCGGCTTACTTTAAAATTTAGCTTCGAAATGCGACCCAAAAGCACTAGCTCAAATACGCTAAGTCCGCCCTCTTGCATAATATTTTGCGTCAGATAGCCGATCTCCTTGACGCTCGCGCCGCACAGATCAATCTTAGCATCCGTCTTTAAGATGCCCGCTAAGCATTTCATCGTCGTGCTTTTGCCGGCGCCGTTTACGCCCAGGATCGTTAAAATTTCGCCTTCGTTTACGGCAAAGCTTATGTTTTTTAAAATTTCTTTATTTTTGTATGAAAAGCTTAAGCCTTCAACCCTCATCCGCGCCCCTTATTTAGCACGATCGCTAGGAAAAACAGCGCCCCGATGAAGGAGGTGATTATGCCGATAGGAAAGATTACGCCGCTTATTAAATTTTTGCTCAAAATAGATGAAAATGAAAGAAGCAGAGCTCCTATCAGAGCCGAAAATGGAAGGAAAAATCTCTGCTCCGCGCCTATTAAAATTCTAGATATGTGCGCTCCCAGCAGTCCAACAAAGCCGATCGTGCCTACGAAACAGACGCAAGTAGCGGTTAGGACCGAGGCTAAGATCAGCATTTTTATTTTAAAAGAGTGCACGCAAACGCCCATGCTCTGAGCTATTTCGTCGCCTAGTAAGACCGCGTTAAAGCTCCAAGCATTGTAAAGCGATATGAAAAATGCCGCCGCAAATACCGCGAACATGATCGATAAGCTCGCGTAATTCGCCTTTGAAAGCGAGCCGAAGGTCCAAAAGACTATACTCGAAACCTCCGCTTCATCCGCGACGTATATCACGAAGGCCTGCAGGCTCTGATAGATAAAAACCAAAATGATCCCTATTAAAATGATGCCCGAAGAGCCTAGATCTATGCGATTTGATAAGCGGTATATGAAAACGATGCTTAAAATAGCGAAGAAAAATGCAAAAAATCCTATGCTTAAAAAATTCCCCGCAAAAAACACTATGCCGACGGCAGCTCCAAAGCCCGCCGCAGAGCCCACTCCTAGAGTATAGGGGCTAGCGAGCGGATTTGCTAGCAGGGTCTGCATGACGGCGCCGCTAAGTCCTAGACTCGCTCCCGCTAAAACGGCCGCTATAGCCGCGGGCAGCCTCATATCAAAGACTATAACGCTTAGATTTTTATCTGTGCTGCGCGAAAAAAAGGATTGTAAAATTTCAAAAAAGCCGTAGTTTGCGGGCCCGTTTGCTATATCAAGTACGAATAAAACAGATAAAAGCCCCGTGCCGCAGCATATTAGTAAAATTTTTCTAAAGACGAGGCTTTTATAAAATTCTGCGGACATTAAAAATCGATCATCCACGTTCCGCTAAATTCGACCGGATAAAATTTATCGAAAAATTCCTTCAGCTCCGCGGCAGGATCTATATCTGCAAAGAGCTCGGGATGTATTTTTTTCGCGAAAAATAAAATCCCCGCAAAATCGAAAATATGCCTGCTTAGATCGTGATAGATCGCGTAAATTTTATGATTTTTGACGGCGTTTATGTTTTGCCAGCCGCTCCTTTGGGCGTAATCATTAAAATTTGCCGCGGCCTCCTGCTTGCTTACGCCGTAGCCTAGCGGGATGTTCTTGCCGCCGTTTGGAAAATAATTCCCCGCAAATATGATAATATCGGGATTTTTATTGACTATAAATTCCGGATTGAGCGGCGAGGAGGCGCCTTTTATCAGCCCTTTTGCGATATTTTCTCCGCCGGCGGCGCTGACGAAGGCTCCCCACATCTTATCGTCATACGATACGCCGAAAACGCTAGCGCCCGCCTTTTCGCTAAATTCTACGTAAACTTTGGGCTTGGTCGTATTTTTGGCTTTGGCGAACCTTTGTTCTACGAGCTCGAATTTTGATTTATAAAATTTATTCACTTCGGCTATCCTGCCTTGCTTACCAAAAATTTCGCCTAGAATTTCCATGCTTTTCATGTGGTTTTGTAAATTTTCATCATGAAAATCTACGAACACCGCAGCAATGCCCGAGCTATCTAAATTTTTCAAATTTTGCTTAACTTTTTCGTAATCGTTTTTTGCAAACAAAACCACATCGGGCTTTAGCGAGACGATGCGCTCGAACGATAGAGTGTTTTTGCCGACGTAGCCCACATCGGGGATCTGATCTATGCTCGGAAATTTTTTCAAAAAAGCCTGCCACGTCGCTTCTCTGCGACCTTTCCAGTATCCTTTGGACCATCCTGCGATTTTCGAAACGCCCTCTTCACCCGTGGTTACGAAGTACTCTTCGAAATAAAACGTCAAAACGACCTTTTCTATCTTGTCCTTTACCTCAACCTGCCTGTCTAAAACGTCGGTGAGCGTAGCGGCGTTTGAAAAAACAAGCAGCAGCGATATAAATAAAATTTTTCTAACCATAATGAGACCTCCTTAAAACGGTTAAATTTCACCGCTATTATACCATAAATAATATTTTTTATAAAATAGTATTATAAAATATCTTTGCCGAAGGGTTAAATTTTACGACGCGCGATTTTGAATAAATTTCAATAAAATAATAAAAAGTATCAATATTTACGATATCTTTTCGTTAAATTTAGACTTCATTAAATTTCTCCCTTTTTCACCCTTTTTTGTTGATATTATTTCGAACGTAGAACTTTGCTAATTTAAAATTTCGATTTTCAAAGGAGGAGCCATGAAAAAATGGAATAAGATGCTACTAGGCGCGCTAGCCTGTATTAGCATTTTTGCCGCAGGAGCCTGTGCTGATGAAGGCATGGGGCATGAGATGGAAATGTCGCAAAAATCGCGCGATGTCATCGCAAATCCTAAGGGCACGTTGCAAAGCAGAGGCGTCATATCCTTGCAGGACTACGTCGTAGAAGAGCGAGAGATGTATGACTGGCTATTTAAAAATCACCCGATTTTTACCAAATACGGCGGTAAGACAGTCGGTAAGATGGATGTACACGACCGAGGTTTGGAGTGGCTTGCGGAAGGGCATGGATTTGACTTTTCAAAGGCTAGTAAAAGAGACGACGGCAAGGGCTATAGCTCTATGATGTATAGAATCCCTGCGGGCTCTTCTTTGCAATTTCCGAATAAATTCATAGGCCCTGAAAAATGCGGCGAGTGCCACCCTGCGCAGTATGAGACATGGAGCAGATCGCGCCACGCCACTACTATCCGCTTCCCGGGCGAGCACCCGGAGGTTAATAATAACTTAACCGATCCGGTATTTAGCCCCGACACTGCGTCGATCCTTCCAAAAGGTATTACCCCTGACGTAATTTATGCGACCGTGGGACACCTAAGGACAAAATTCGGCTACGTAGATGCATGGCTTCTACGCGGAACCTATCACGTAGAGGGCGGCTTGCTAAGAGATGGTACCGGTCAAATCGTAGCCGGCGGCAACCAATTCCAAAGGACTTGGGCGTTAAATTTAGACGATGAGACGGTCAAAAAGATCAAAAAGATCGTTCCGGAATTCCCAGGCACGCTTGAGGAATACGGCGATAACGGCGGTTACGTAAGAGGTCTTGCGTCGTATGCTGCGAAATACAAAAAATCGATGTTTTTCCAAGCAAACAGCTCGTATTGCGAAGTCTGCCACCCATTCAAATTCGATTTTAAAACTAAAAAAGAATTCTATGCCGCTTTGGGTAACGCAAAAGAGCTTCAAAAGCACACTATCTCCAAGGGTATCACCTGCGAAGAGTGCCATGGAGCGGGCGGTCACTTGGATGGCGCTACAAATTTTAGAACCTCAAACTGCGAACGCTGCCACCAAAGATTTAACTATAGCCCTGATTTAGCTCGTGCTAATCCGCTAAACAACGGCAAGCCCGATCTATCTCTAAGCTCTAAATTTAAATCTATGGGACCAGGATGCGGCTCTGAAGGCTCTCAGTCCTACTTTACCGCTCACTACGAGAAAGGTATGCGCTGCGTAACCTGCCACGATCCGCACGATAACACTGGACCGGTAGTTGGCGATAAAACCGTCAAGGGCGTAAATTACAACTCAGAGCAGGGCTATTTGAGCGCGTTTTATACAAAGCCTAAGATCACAAAAGAGTGCAAGGATTGCCACCAAGAGCAAGCCTACATCGCTGCAAGAGCCGATACGCATAAAGACAACACCTGCGCATCTTGCCACATGCCGTTTATGATGAGCTGCGAGAACTTCTACGCTATTCAGTTCCAAGACAACGCGGGATTTGATACTCAAAGAAGATCGCACATCTGGAAGATCGACATCGATCCTGCTAGAAAATCTCTAGTCGCAGGCGATGCCGCCAAAGGTCCAAGAGATGCGAAAGATTGGCACTTCCAAAGAAATAAAGACGGACGAAATTTCGTCGATCTTATGTGGTCGTGCGCACGAACCTCGTGGGCAGATAAAGATATGCAAGATACCAAAGGCTGCCACAGCCCTGTCGTTTCTGAGCTAAAAGAGACGCTTCACTTCAAGAACCAAAAGCAGGTTTATGATGAGGTTATGGGCTGGCAAACTCCGATTAAGAGCGATTTCTCGCAAGTTAAGATCGGTATTCAAGGGATTTACTCGATCCTTGAGACTAAAAAGCTTAACTCCAGCGATAAAACTCGCGTCTATGAGCTAATAGAAAAAGCTCAAGACACCGTCGATCTTATCGAAAAAGATGGCTCATGGGGTATGCATGGCTTTAAATATACTAAGCAAAGGCTAGAGGCCGCTAAAGAGTATATCAAAGAGGCTCAAAGAATTCTAAATAATAATTTATAATTCTTTCGGGGTCGCGTAAGTTCGCGGCCCCGAAATTTAAAAGGCAAATGTATGCAAAAAAGACTAAAAATTTTCTTGCCTATCGTTTTGGCAAGCTGCGCGTTGGGCGCGAATTTAACTACGCAAGAACAAAAAGAATCTTATAGCATTGGAGCTTCCACCGGAAGCTATGTTTCAAACCAGCTGCATTCACAAGCCGCATTGGGCGTCAAATATGACTTAGATGCGGTAATAGAGGGGTTTTTGGACGCTCTTAAAAAGCAGCAGAAACTAAAAGATGAGGAAATTATTGCGCTTTTGAATCAAAGAGCCGATAAACTAAATAAGATCGTAGAAACAAATTCCAAAGCGGAGCTTGATAAAAATTTAAAAGCGGGCAAGGAATTTATGGCGAAAAATGCCAAAAATCCGGACGTTAAAACCACAAAATCCGGTCTTCAATATGAAATTCTAAAGCTAGGTATGGGCGAAAAGCCAAAGCCTGAGAGCGTAGTGGTGATGAACTACAAGGCGTATCTGACGAATGGTAGCGTATTTGACGATACTTTCGCATCTAAAATTCCGGCGCATCTTTCTATGATAGGCTTAATCGACGGATTACGCGAGGGGCTGCTTTTGATGAATACGGGCTCGAAATATAAATTTACAATCCCTAGTAATTTAGCCTACGGCAACGTGGACGTAGATAGAATTCCTGCGGGTTCTGTGGTGATTTTTGAAGCCGAACTACTAAAAGTTTTAAAGCCCGGTGAGCTTGCCGATGCGGCGAAAAAGCTTAGCGAGAGCGAGGCTAAAAGCTTTCACGACGCGAATAAAACAAAGTAGTTTTGCTTAAATTTAGTCGGAGGAGAATATGCAAAAGCAAAGAAGAAATTTTATAAAATCCGCCGCATTAGGCTCTTTGGGGCTTGGCGCAATCACCTCAAGCTTACTCGCGCAAAACAGCGCGGATAAAAGCGCGCAAGACGCAAATGCAAGTGCTAAAAAGCAAGAGCCGAAAAAGCCACACTACGGCATGATATTCGATCAAAATAAATGTGTGGGCTGCACCGACTGCGAGATCGCTTGCAGGAAGGTAAATTTGGTCCCGAAAGGCCAAATGAGGCTTTTTATCCAGGACAAAACCGATCCGCTAAATTTGAAAGAAAAGCGCTATGTCAGGGTCTCCTGTCAGCAGTGCGAGGACGCGCCGTGCGTAAAAGTTTGCCCGACGAAAGCCTGTCACAAGGACGAAAAAACCGGCATTACCACGATGAATACCGATGATTGCATCGCCTGTAAATACTGCATCGTTGCCTGTCCTTACGACGTGCGCTTCATAAATCACGAAACTAAAGCTGCAGAGAGCTGCAACTTCTGCTTAGATACGAATTTAAAAGACGGCCACGAGCCTGCCTGCATCGAGGCATGCAGATACGAGGCGATCGTGTTCGGCGATCTAAACGACGAAGGCTCGCACATCAGCAAGCTGCTTCGCGTAAAAGATAGCCTGCGCATGCATCCTGAGTGCGGCACGAAGCCGAGCCTGCGCTATATTCCTGCGGTAAAACTGGGGGTGTGATATGAACGGAGCTATAAATTTCACTGCGACCTTCTCGCACGGCGTTGAGTGGGGCTGGCCGATCGCGGTCTATCTTTTGCTAGCGGGTATGAGCGGCGGCGCGTTAGTAGTCGCGATCCTCGTTAAGCTTTATAAAAAGCAAACCGAAAGCACGCCGCTGTTTAAGGCCGCGTCGTTGCTATCTTTCATAGCGATCTTACTCGGTATGGTTTGCCTCGTAGCCGATTTGGAGCGACCGCTTCTTTTCTGGAAAATTTTGATTAATTACAACTTCACATCGGTTATGTCCGTGGGCGTGGCGGCACTTTGCGTCTATATCCCGCTTACCTTCGTTGCCTGCCTTTATGCGTTTGAAGCTGATCTTAGCGGATTTTTATCGCGCAGACTTACTTTTTTAAAAGGGCTTTTCACGCTCGTAATGAAAATTTTAAACGCGCTTCGCCCGCTGCTTCTTGCGCTTACGCTTGTTTTTGCGGTCGCGATCTGTGCTTATACGGGCTTTTTGATCTCGGTTTTAGTTAGATTTCCTATCCTTAATACCGCCGTGTTACCTGCGCTTTTCGTGGCGTCGGGCTTATCGGCCGGCATTGCGGGCTCAAGCCTAATAGCCGCGCTTTTCTTTAAAGCTGACCCGCACGGAGGCGATCTAAAAACCTTGCACGCAGTCGAGTGGCCGGTTTTAGCGATGGAAATTTTACTAATCGGCATGATTTTCGTTTCGCTAGTAACGGGCAGCGACGTGCAAAGAGCCGCCAGCGTCGCCTTTAGCGAAGGCGTTTATGCTCAGCTATTTTGGCTAGGCGTCGTGGGCGTGGGCTTTTGCGTACCGCTAGTTTTAAATTTCGCACTGGGCAAAAAGATCGCTCACACTGCGTTTGCGTTCTATGTTAGCGCGCTTGCCAGCGTGGTCGGAGTATTACTTCTTAGAATGTTTATACTATACGCGGGACAAACTTACGATATAATAATGTAAAACTGCGGAGGGTTAATGAGCGCGCTAAAAATATTAAAATTTTTCATCTCTTACAAGTTCGCGCTCTGCCTCCTTTTTATCCTAGCCGCAGGTGCCGGCGTCGCAACCTTTTTAGAGAGCATTTACGATACGCAAACGGCTAAAATTTTAGTCTATGAGGCGCGCTGGTACGAGTGCGTCATGGGTGCGGCGACGCTGAGCCTGCTCGGCATTATAATCAAAACCAAAATGTGGCGCCGCTTCGGCTCCTTCGTCCTTCACGCGGCATTTATCGTTATCTTTATCGGCGCGGCGCTGACGCGCTATTTCGGCACCGAGGGCGTGCTGCACGTAAGAGCGGGCGAGAGCGAAAGCGAGATGGTAAGCGTCAAACCATACTTGCAAATCCGCACGCAAGACGCGCTGTTTGAGCATCCGCTAAATCTATCTCAGATCGGCGATAACGATTTTAGCTTCACGCAAAGTATAAATTCCAAAAGCTTCACCGTCAAATTTGACTCCTACAAACCCGCGCCCAAAGGCGAACAGGGCACGCTTGCGGTAAAGGCGGGCTTTGAGGGCGGAAGCGAGCAAGAAGCGCAGCTGCGCGGCGGCGCGGGCTGGCTGGGCGAGCCTAAAATTTTAAACTTTGACGGCGAAGAGATAATGCTAAGCTGGGGCTCGAAACTCATAGAGCTTCCGTTTGCGGTAAAGCTTTTGAAATTTAAGCTCGAGCGCTACCCGGGCTCGCAAAGCCCATCGTCCTATGCTAGCGACGTTGAAATTTTAAAAGAGGGCAAGAGCGTGGGGGAGCATGAAATTTATATGAACCACCCGCTAAGCTTTGACGGCTTTAAGCTCTTTCAATCCTCCTACGACACGGACGAGCTGGGCACGGTGCTGGAGCTTAACCGCGATCCTGGTAAAATCCCCACTTATTTCGGCTATTTCTTGCTTTGCGTCGGATTTATCGGCAATCTTTTTACCGTGGGCAGCAGGTTTAAAAAGCTCGCTAAATTTATCAAAAACAATGCGCCCGCCGCGCTTCTTCTAATCGCGCCGCTTTTTTTCAGCATTGAGCTTCGCGCTGCGGATGAAAACTATCTGGCAAACCTTAAAGCCAACTCGCGCGTTCACGCAAACGGCGCGTTCGCGGAGCTTTTGGTGCAAGATTATATGGGCAGGATCAAGCCGCTTAGTACCGAAGCAAGCGAGATCGTAAATAAAATTTCAGGTACGGAGGGGCTTTACGGCTTAAGCGCCGAGCAGATGATCCTAGGAATGAGCCTAAATCCCGCGTTCTGGCGCGATCAAAAGATCATCAAGATCAAAAACGACGAGATCAAAAAGATGCTAGGCTTGGCGCCACAGGAGCGATATGCGAGCTTCAATTCGGTCTTTGATGAAAACGGCAACTACAAGCTCGCCCACGCCCTGGACGAGGCGAATGAAAAAAGCGCCTCGCGCCGCGGCGTGCTGGGTAACGAGCTGATTAAATTCGACGAGCGGCTCAATATCGCGTATCTGACCTTTAGAGGGGTGTTTTTTAAATTTATCCCCGTGCCGAACGACCCGCAAAACGCGTGGCTTTCGCCGAACGACGCCTTTGCGGATTATAGGATCGCTCCGCAGATTAAAGGCGTGCTAAATGACTATCTAAATGGCTTGCAGGATGGAATTTCGGATAATGATTGGGCTAAAGCGGATGCAGCACTTGCGGAGCTGAAGAACTACCAAAGAGCCACCTCGGCAGCTATTCTTCCAAGCGTTAGTCGCGTCAAGGCCGAGGTGTTTTATAACAAAGCTTCGGTTTTCAAAAAGCTAGTTTATTGCTATATGATCCTAGGCGGCGTAGCTATAATACTGGCGCTTTTGGGCGCGCTTTGCGGCAAGCGCTTCACTCTCGCGCAAAAAATTTTATTTGCAGCCTTTGCCGCAAGCTTTGCGGCACATACCCTCGCGCTCGCGCTGCGCTGGTACGTAGCGGCTCACGCGCCGTGGAGCGATAGCTATGAGTCGATGATCTACATCGGCTGGTCGGCGGCGCTTGCGGGGATCATATTTTTTAGAAAGTCCCTACTTACGCTAAGCGCGAGCTGCCTGCTAGCTAGTATCGTAATGCTCGTAGCGCATATGAGCTTCGTAAATCCACAGATCACCAACCTCGTGCCGGTGCTAAAGTCCTATTGGCTTAGCATCCACGTCTCGGTTATCACGGCTAGCTACGGATTTTTAGGGCTTAGCTGTCTGCTCGGTCTTTTGGCTCTTATTTTGATGGCGCTTAAAAACAGCGCCAATCGCGAGCGGCTCAACGCTCAGATCAGATATATAACGGCGATCAACGAGATCAGCCTTATCGTGGGGCTTTCGATGCTGACGCTCGGAAATTTCTTCGGCGGCGTATGGGCGAATGAGAGCTGGGGGCGATACTGGGGCTGGGATAGCAAAGAGACCTGGTCATATGTCTCGATCATCGTCTATGCGATCGTGCTGCATCTAAAATTTATCCCGAAACTCGGCTCGATCTATGTTTATTGCGTGAGTTCGACGCTCGCGTATAGCTCGATCATAATGACCTATTTCGGCGTAAATTTCTACCTCACCGGCATGCACTCTTACGCCGCAGGCGATGCGCCGCAGATACCCGCGCCGTTTTATTGTATAATAGCGGCGGTCTTTTTAATAATCGCTCTTGCCTTCAGGGGCAGGGACGTAAAAACGATATAAAGGAGTAAATTTGAAAAAATTTCTAATAGCGCTGGTTTTGGCTGCCGCGGCAAATGCGGGCTTTATCAGCGAGGGCATTCAAGCTCAGCAAAGCGGCGATCATAAAAAACTCGCAGAAATTTACGAGCGAGCGTGCGGTTTGGAAAATAAAGCTTCGGGATGCTATAATCTAGCCGTTTTGTATTTTGAGGGCACCGGCAACGTAGAGAAAAATTTCGAAAAAGCTATCAGCCTCTACGAGAAGGCGTGCAGCGCTAAATTTGCGCTTGCGTGCAATAATCTAGGCTATATCTACGAAAGCGGTAACGGCGCGGATCAAAATTTTACCAAAGCCGCGGCTTATTACGAAAAAGCCTGCAAAGATAACGAAGGCTGCACCTCGCTCGGGCTTTTATACGCAAACGGCGCCGGGCTTGCAAAGGACGTCGCCAAGGCGGCGAGCCTTTATGAAAAAGCCTGCACCTACGGCGATATGATGGGCTGCAACAACCTGGGCTATTTGTATCTGAAAGGCGAAGGCGTGCAGCAAAGCTTCGCAAAGGCTAAAATTTTTTACGAAAAGGCTTGCGGCGGCGACATCGGCATCGGCTGCAACAATCTAGGCTATCTATACGCCTTCGGACAGGGGGTAAGCCAGGATTATAAGCAAGCAAAGCAGCAGTATGAAAAGGCGTGCAACCTCAGCCACTTCGACGGCTGCAACAACCTAGCCATAATGTACGCCGAAGGAAAAGGGGTGAAGTCCGATAACGCCAAAGCAAAAGAGCTTTT
Organism: uncultured Campylobacter sp.; assembly: GCF_937959485.1. NCBI lineage: Bacteria > Pseudomonadati > Campylobacterota > Epsilonproteobacteria > Campylobacterales > Campylobacteraceae > Campylobacter > uncultured Campylobacter sp. The sequence goes on along the minus strand of NZ_CALGPY010000005.1, from coordinate 60,533 downwards.
CAAAAAAAGCTGCGACGGCGGCATCAAGATGGGCTGCGAGAATTTGGAATTTTTAAATTCGATTAGTAAGTAAATTTGAAATATTAAAATTTTTAAGGAGATAGTATGATTTTACGTTCGTTTTTAGCTTCGGCCGCGCTTGTTGCGCTCGTTTGCGGCGCCTCGATGGACGGGGCCAATAAACCGGCAAAGCCTATGTTTCAAAGCGTGGATCCAAGCAAGGCTACGCTTGTAGGAAGCGGCGAGGGCAAAGAATACTGCGCCGTTTGCGGAATGAGCCTGGTAAAATTTTATAAAACCAACCACGTTTGGAACGGCAAACAAGTAGCTTCTCTGCACTGCTTGTATGAGCTAACGGAGGGAAAAATCCCAAGCGATGCGCAGGTCGTCGATACAAAAAATCTAAATTTGATCGACGTAAATAAAGCCTTCTACGTCGTAGGTAGCAAGGTCAAAGGCACGATGAGCCGCAATAGCAAATATGCCTTCTCAACCGAAGCCGACGCTAAAGAATTCCAAGCCGAAAACGGCGGCGAGATAATGAGCTTCGCCAAGGCCTACGAGATTGCGGGGCAGGACTTCGCGGGCGATAATAAGATGATCAAAGCCAAGCGCGAAGGCGGCGTTTACGCGCACGGTAAGGAATTTTACGAAACAAACTGCGCTAAAACGGATGCTAAAAGCTTCAAAGCCATCTCCGAGCTCAAAGCTCATCTCAAAAAGACTTGCGACGCAAAGGGCGCTAGTAAGGCTCCTGAATACGACAAACACCTGCAAGCCGCGGCGCTGTATCTATGGGATGCGCCGGCAGATTTAGGCAGCAGCGACAAAAACGCAAAAGCGAAAAAGGCTGAAAAGATCGTCGTACCTGAGGGCGCTAAATGCCCGGTCTGCGGTATGCTAGTGGGTAAAAACCCTAACTGGGCGGCGATGATAGAGATTCAAGGCGGTGAGAACTTGTATTTTGACGGCGTGAAAGATATGATGAAATACTACTTCGAAAAGGGCAAGGGCTTTGATAAAATTTATGTAACCGATTACTATAAGCTTCATAAGATCGATGCTAAAAGCGCTTTTTACGTGCTCGGCTCCAACGTCTTAGGGCCGATGGGCGACGAGCTCATTGCGTTTGAGAGCGAGAGCGCGGCTAAGACCTTCGCCAAAGATCACGGAGGCAAGATGCTTAAATTTGACGAAATTCAAGAGAGCGTAATAGAAGGGCTATGAGGCTCATTTGCGCTTTGACGATCTTTTTTGCCGCTCTTTACGCGCTCATTGCGGTGCATTATGTAAGCTTTGATCGCGCAAAGGGCGAGCAGTGCCTGCAAAAGCTCGCGCGCGAGATAAAGGACGTGCGGCTCTCGAGCAGCTTTAAGAGCAAGGCCTACGCGGAGTTCGTCTATGATAAGTAAAAATTTCATCGACTACTCCGTAACTCTGCTGCGAAAAGATAGAGCCGATCACGCTTTTAGCTTCGCGATATTTGCCTTTATCGTTTTTATTTTAAGCTCGGTGTTTTTCATCTCGGGCTCCATTCAAAACGATCTTGAAAAGGTCATCAAGCTCAGACCCGACATCGTCGTAGAGGCTCTGCGCGCGGGCAAACGCGATCTGATGCACGACGGCTATATCTACGACATTTCTAAAATTGCGGGCGTCAGCGAAGTGCAGGGCGCCGTGGACGGGATGTATTACTTCGCTCAAAAGCGCGTTTGGTTTCATATCGTAGGCGACGAAAATTTGAATGAAAACGAAATGATCGTAGGCGAGGGGGTGAAGGCGGCGATGGGCGAATGGTACTACGAGGATGAGTTTCACTTCCTAACCGAACAGCGCCTAATCGCGATTAAGATCAATAAAATTTCGCCGCACGAAAGCAGCATCGTCTCAAACGACGTGATCTATCTAAATCCCGCCACCGCGCGCGAGGTGCTAAGTCTCAAAGAGGGCGAATACACCAAGCTCTACGTAAGCGTGCCCAACCCCAACGAAGTAAGCGAAGTAGCGCTTAAGATCGTAAATTTATACCCCAACACGCAAGCTCTCAGCGCCGAGGACGCGGTAGCCGAAGTGAGGCATCTGTATTATTACAAGGGCGGAATTTTTATGGTGCTTTACGCCGTGGCGATGATCTCGTTTTTCATCTTGCTGAAAAATCAAATTTCGCTCGCATACGGCGAGAAGAAAAAGGAGATCGCGATCTTGCGCAGCATCGGCTTTTGCATAAAAGACATCATCGCGATGAAATTTATCCAAAATTTCATCGTCTCACTAAGCGCCTATCTGCTCGGCGTCGCGGGCGCTTATGCTTATGTTTTTGTTCTAGACGCACCGCTTTTGCGCGATATATTTTTAGGCGGCGAGCTACGAAATTTCATCACCTTCACGCCCGCGGTAAATTTTAATATGCTCTTTTTGATCTTCGTCTTTAGCGTGATCCCGTTTTTGGCGTTCGTCATCATCCCATCCTGGCGCATCGCTATAGGCGATATGAGCGAGGCGGTCAAATGAGCAAGATAGAGATCAAACAGCTTTTTAAAATTTACAACGAGGGCAGGGCGAATGAGTTTCGCGCTTTAAAAAATATAAGCTTAAGCGTCGAGGAAGGGCAGATCGTAATCTTAAAAGGGGTCAGCGGCAGCGGCAAAAGTACGCTTCTATCCATCATAGGCGCGCTTGCTAAGCCTAGCAGCGGCGAGGTTTTAGTTGACGGCGCAAACGTCTCCAAGCTCGCCGATATTGAAAGCTCCGCGTATCGCCACAAAAAAATCGGCTTTATCTTTCAGTCTTTCAACCTGCTTGAGGCGCTTAGCGTCTATAAAAACGTCCTTGCGCCGCTTAGCCTTGAGCGGCTGAGCAGGGATGAGCTTGGCGCGCGCATAGATGAAGCGATGCAGATTGCTAATATCGCGCATAAAAAAGATCAGATCGTCTCGAGCCTCAGCGGCGGCGAGAAGCAGCGCTGTGCCATCGCTAGGGCGCTCGTGATGAATCCGCAGATCATCTTAGCCGACGAGCCGACGGCAAATTTAGACAAACAAAACTCGCTCGGTTTCATCGAGATGCTCTCAAAGCTCAAAGAGCTTAAAAAGACCGTTTTGATCGCGACGCACGACATACTCTTCGACGAGTTAAGTTTCGTGGATCGATACGTGTTTTTAAAAGACGGAGAAATTTCAGCATGAGCGTATTTTTATCAGGCAGCGTGATCGCGTTTTTGGCCGTGGAGCTGATCGTAATAGCGCTGATGGCGATCTCGCAGTTTCACATCGTGCGGATCATGCGCTACTGGGACTTTAACGCCACGTCAAATTTACAATACGCCCTGGAGAAAAGAAACTATCTCATCAACACCATTTTGTTCTTCACGATAGCGTGCAAGATCATTTTGTTTATATTTTTCGCGCTCTGCCTAAACGAGCTCTCCTCGGTTGTACCCGGCGCGATGTGTTCCGCGGGCGTCGTGGGCTCGAACCGCTACGGCAATATCCTGCTGCTTTTAAAAATTTTACTGATATTCGGCTTTGGGCTCTGGCTTATTTTAAACAGCCTCGATCTTAAAGCGGGCAAATTTCCCTACCTCAAGCGCAAATACCTGATCTTTACCATCCTTTTTACGGGCGTTTTGGCGGAGTTTATTTTAGAAATTCTATTTTTTACCAATATCCCGCTGCGCGTGCCGGTGTTTTGCTGCTCGGTCGTATTTCGCGCGCCGAAGCTCCCGTTCGGCTATACGCAGGCGCTTTTGGCAACCTTTTTCTACGCGATATTGGGCGCCATTTTGATCTTAAATTTCTTAAAGCAGTCGATGGCGAGCTTTGCTTTAAATTTGCTCTTTTTGTTCGTCGCATACTACGCGATCACCTATTTTTTCGGGCTTTACGTTTACGAACAGCCCAACCATAAATGCCCGTATTGCATGCTTTTGAAGGATTATTACTTCGTCGGCTATGCGATCTGGGGCTCGCTGTTTTTGGGTATATTTTTCGGCATCGTGCCGTTTTTAACGGAGCTCATCACCAAGCGCGCCTACACCCACCTACTTAAATACTCCTCGTTCTGGCTCATTCTAAACGCGCTCATCTGTAGCGCCTACGTCGTCAAATACTACTTCGTTCGGGGTGCGCTGCTATGATTAAGAAAATTTTTGCCGCGGTTTTGCTCGCCTGCGTGATGGGGCTACTCATATCGTCGATGGATATAGCCGAATCCAAAATTTCCGTGCGCCACGGCAACACGGATAAGAAGCCGCTGCAGATTGAATTTGGCAAATATCTATGCCACGAGAGCGGCACGGTGATAAACGATCTGTACAACACCGCTCAGGCCGTTATGCCAAACGGCGATACATATTTTTTCAACGACATCGCAAATGTCTTTATGTGGCTGATGCGGCAAAAAAACAGAGATGAGATCGTGGTGTGGGTTTATTCGCAAGACACCGAAAAATACATCATCGCCAAGGACGCCTGGTACTCGCGCGTCGAGATCACGCCGATGGGATATGGCTTTGGCGCGTATGAGTTTCACAACTACGGCAGGAGCGACTACTACTACGACGAGATCGTGCTGTGCGCCGCGCGCGGCGAAACGCTGCTAAATCCGCTCATCAACATCCTGCTTTCGGAAAATAAAATTTAACTCGCAGTGGGCGCGTACTTGTCATGGATACGGCCGCCGCGTAAATTTTACCCGTGCCCGCACCTTTTATTAAATTTTGCCCGCTCTCGCTACTTTCGTTAATTTAGCTCGCGTCCGAGTTTGCGTTCGCACGCAATTATTAAATTTGCTCGTATTTGCCCGAGCTTGCGTCCATTCGTATTTATTGAAATTTAGCCAGTCCGACCCGAACCCTCACTCATTCGTCCTCATGGAATTTAGCTCGTATTTGCCTGGGTTCGCATCGGCTTGCTCGTTAAATTTGATCCACCCGCGCCGCTTGCTTGTATCGGTCGCTTCGTCCGCGCCGATCAGTTTAAAATTTCAAGTCGCACTCGCTCGTTAAAATTTTAAATTTACCCGATCGCTTAAAATTTCATGCTTGTCTGCGCACTTTAAATTTAAAGCCGCACCGCGCTTTTAAAATTCCAAGCCGCAACGATACGCGCTCGCTACGTAAAATTTTATCTCGCGCCTGCCGCTTGCGCTAAATTTAGCGCGCGTCTGCTTGGATACCGCCCGTTGCGCGATCAATAAATTTATATCAATACGGGCGCCGAAATTTTAAGCTATAATGGCGCTAAATTCCACATTAAAGGAGCGAAAATGAGCGAAATTTTAGATCAGACGCTGGAGCGTGCGAAAGAAATTTTAGGCGCAGGGGCGCTGGATCTTAATATTGAGCGCGCGGTCGTGGGGCTATTTTTTAGCGGCGTGAAGTTGAGCGGAGGCGCGTGCGGGCTTAGCTATACTCCGCTAAAGTCCCTATCGGGCGCCGTTTGCTGCCCCTCACAAGCAAGCGCGATGCCCGATTCGGGCAATATCGTAGGCAAAAGCGTGCGCTATCTGCTGCGCGATCTGGGCTCTGCCGCGCCGCTTAAAAAGGCGCTCGCACTCGCCGCGCTAAATGCGCTTGGAAGGGCGTGTTTCGATAAAATCCGGGCGGATTACGACGTGAAATTCGGCGCCGATCCCTTTGAGCAGCTGCGGATCGAGCGCGGCAGCTTTAGCGTCGTCGTGGGCGCGCTGGTGCCCTACATCAAGACGCTGATGAAAAATGGCGCGGATTTTAAAATTTTAGAGCTTGACAAAAGCACGCTCAAGCAGGCGGAGCTGCCGTTTTACCTGCCTGCAAGCGAGGCCGCAAGCGTCGTGCCGCGCGCGGATAACGTGATAATCACGGCTACGACGCTCATCAACGACACGCTACAGGGGCTTTTGCGTCTGAAAAAAAGCGGCGCCAAGCTCGTGCTCGTGGGGCCTACTACGCCGCTACTGCCGCAGGCGCTGTTTGAGCGCGGCGTGGACTTTGCGGGCGGCACGCTCGTGCGGGATGCGGACGCGGTGCTCGATATCATCGCGCAGGCAGGCTCGGGGTATCACTTTTTGGGTAAATTTGCCGATAAAATCACGATTTGCAAGGGCTAGGGCACGGATTGAAATTTTAAAATTTTGCGCGCAAAGGGCTTAAATTTAAAGGAGAAAAATATGCAAAAGTGCGTCTATATCGTGCACGGCTACGATGCTTCGCCTAAGAAGCACTGGTTTGCCTGGCTCAAAGGCGAGATCGAAAAATCGGGCGCGAGGGCGGAAATTTTAGCGATGCCTACGCCTGCGCATCCGAAGCTTGATGAGTGGCTGAAAACCTTGCGAGAAAGCGTAAAATTTGAAGGCGAAGTTTATCTGGTCGGACACAGCCTCGGCTGCCCTACGATCTTAAATTTCTTACAAAGTAGCGCCGCAAGCGGCGCAGTAGAGGGCGTCGTGCTAGTCTCGGGGCTTGCAAAGCCGCTTAGCGATCCGCAATTTAAAATTTTAGACGAGTTTATGGATAAGGGCTTTGATTTTGAGCGCATAAAAGCCGCCGCAAAACAGCGCGCGGTGATTGCCGCAAAGGATGATTATATCGTGCCGTTTAGCTTCAGTTGCGAGTTAGCGGGGCAGATGGACGCTAAGTTTTACGAGGTGCAAAAGGGCGGGCATTTTTTGGATAGAGACGGCTTTACGAAGCTCGATCTCGTGTATGAAATTTTAGAAAAAATGATGAGGTTAAAGGGCTAGATTTGGGGCAAACGCGCCCGCTTGGTTTTGCTTCTGCATTTGCCGCTCGCGCTTTTCTCTGCCGAAGCTCGGATTTGCTTTGCGGCTAAGATAAGGGTTTCGTATTTAGCCTGCCGAAGGCTCCGCTGTCCGCATAAATAAATAGATAAGCCCGCGGTGCAATCGCCGTTTGCAAGGCGAGTTCCGCGCCGTTTTAAATTTTTGTGAATATCGCAGCGAGGATAAGCGCGTTTTATATAAATTTCAAAACGCGGCGGCTAGTAGGTTTTGAGTTGCGGCGAGATAAAATTTAGCGCCCGCAGCGGAGCTTTTGCGATGATAGAATTTTAAAATTTTAAAGCAAACGGGATGAGCTAAATTTTAAATAGCGCCCAGCTTGCGCGGGTTAAATCCGCGCCTAAGTCCGTGCTGCGCGAGAGATAAAATTTAGCGGGCGCGAAAGGCGCATAAGTTTAGCTTTTCTTTTCGTTAAACATATACGAAATCACGAAAACGAGCAGACAAACGGGCGCAACGATAACAAACGCTATACTCCAGACTGCCGCACGCTCGCCTAAAAAATACCCAGCAGTGAGGCATGCCAAAAACCCGCCGTAAAAAGCGCCGAGCGATAAATTTTCTACCGCAAAAAGCAGCAAATTAAGATTTGGATTTTTTACAAACAGCTTGCTTGGCTTAAAGTTTTTATACCTTTTAAACAAATACCAAAGCAGCGCGCAAGCCATAATCGCAAATATTGCGACAAAAGCGGCAATTCTTAGCACGCTCTCAAAAGGCAAAACCGCCAAAATCAAAGCCGCTGCCCACCTACAAAACTGAGCCGATCAGACCGCCACCCACCAATCAAGCAAGAAAACCATCGGCACCGCCAGCAAATACCTTGCCGCCCTGTGAAATTTATACCTTTGCTCCGCATCCATCGGTCTTAAGTCCCATAAATTTTTTAAGGAAATTTCTATAAAACTTTTAGCGCATCTCTATATCTCTGCCACCCAAATAATATTCTTCCAGCGGATAGTTTATATTACCGCAGTTATCAAATTTAAAACCTTTTCCAATACCAACTACGGCATTTTTTCTCTCTTTATAGTATTTCTTCACGATAATAAAATTTTCTCTCGTGTCATAAATATACTCCGAATGGTTAAATTGCATATAATTACCGTTAAATATAGCGAATTTATCAAGAAACAAAGTGCCTGTGACCTCTTCCTCACCACCGTCAACCCTAACTATCGGTCTGTCAAATCCAACGCTCGTATCGTTCAAATTTATTTTTAGATATTTCTTTGGATCGGTTTTTTTAGCCTTTAGCTCTTTCATCAGTATCTGCTCGGTCGTTTTTCCCTCTTGGTAATATTTTTCCAATACTTCAAAACAATTTGATAAGTTTATATTTTCTAGTTCATAGTATGCAACCTCGTATTTACTGGACCAAAATCTACCGAAGGTTTTTAACCTATAATCATCAATCATTTGGTATAGCTTTACATCATAGTCCAAATATGCCCCTGCTACTCTTTTATACAGCTCTTCCTTCGGCAAAATTCTATCCTCTTTGAGGCAGTATCCCTGCTTGTATTTGTCGTAGTCAGAGAGAGAAACTATCACAAAGCCTCGCGAAGTGGAGTAATCGGGAATTATACGGATAAATGCGGCACAAAGTATTATTATAAGAAGCAGCGTGCCCGCCAAGGCTTTAAATTTAACGGATTTATAAAATTTCATATCAGTTCTTTTCTGCCCATCCATTCGTTAGAGGCTAATTCTTTCGGACCAGGAGGAGTTTTCTTTCCCCACAAATAATAACTCAATATATCGGCTCCGTAATTACCCTCTAATTCTAATCTTAGATCAGTTTCTTTTTTGCTCATCTCTTATCCTTTTTCGGTTAAATTCGTTAAGATAAAGCTTCAACTAACTTTATCCGCCGTGAATCCACATATCCAGTTCCTGTTCCGCCGGAGCTTTGATATCAAAATTTATATTTCCGCAATTATCGTATGAGAATTTACGTCGCAGATTTTTCATATGGGTATAAGCCAAGACTTCGTTAAGGCTTTCTAAGTTCTCATATCCGTTTTTTATTCGTATTAAATTTTCTTTGCTTTTGATTTTTGTTAAATCTTCTTTATTGTTAAGCTCAATATACCAACTTATATAATCAGGTCTGGCATAATTCACAAAAAATTTATTCTCTTTTATTAAAAATGATTTTTCTAAAAACATTTTTCCGTTATGAAATGGATTTTTCTCTTCGGATAAAATGATAGGCTTTTTAAAGCCTAAAATTTCATCCTTATACACAAAGTATTTAGATAGATCGGAGATATCTATTTGCGTCTTGTCTTTTATCTCATAATCAAAACTCTTTCTGTCGGTATTTTCAACTAAAAAATCAAACCAGTTTTCTTCATTGAAATCGCCGATTAGATAGAGCTTGGAGATGTGCGCCGTATAAAAACTATGGCCGAAATTTTTTATATCGTGCTCATCGATAATGGTATTTCGCAGAACCTCATAGTCGTGATATCTTTTAAAATAATTTATAGCGGCATTTTGAAGTAGCTCTTCGTTGCTTAAAACTCTATTTTCTTTTAGACAATATCCCTTTTGATATTTGTAATAGCCAAAAATAGTAACTACGCAGGAGCCTCGTGAAGTGGAGTAATCTGGTACGATGCGGATAAATGCGGCGCAGAAAAGTAGCGCTGCGGCTAGGATTTTAAATTTAAGAGATTTGTAGAATTTCATAACGATCCTTTAAATGCCGCCAGTGAAGCAAACGCATACTTCGCCGCCGCGTAAAATTTATACCTTTGCTTCGCGTTCATCGCCATGGTCTTTCTAAATTTGAGATAAATTTGCGCGATGCTCAAAGTTTTTCTATCTGCGCCAAAACCCCTTTGCATCGCTAAATTTCATATCTCGCGCTAGCCAATTTTAAATCGTCGCAACATTTAAATTTATAATTCTCGCGCCGCTTAAATTTTCCTCGACGCAGTGCGTAAAATTCAGCGGCGCGGCGAAAGGCGATTCGTCTCATAAAGCGGTGCCGCATAAAATTTAGCCGCACCGCAAAAGCTACTCCGCTGCGCAAAATTTAACCGCGCCGCGCCAAAGCTCGTTATTTCTTCGGTTTGCTTAACTCATAGCCGAAGCGGATCTTTTTGCTCTCGCCCGGCTTTAGCTCAAGCTCCCAGCTAAGCAGTCCGTCCTTGCCGAGGCTGCTCTGCTCGGGCGAGTTTTTCAGCGCGACCTTTACGTCCTCATGCGTCGAAACGGGCGCTCGCTCTTGCAAAACCACATTCCACGCGCGCTTGGAGCCGTTTTTGATCTCGTATTCCCAAGCCATGGAATTTTTGCTTTCGCCGCCGAAAAATGAGTTTTTCGTGAAGTTGTTCGCCTGCTCTTTTTTGACTTCGATCAGGCTGTTTTTACCCAGATACGCCGTAGCCTCCGCGTTTGCGGCAAAGCCGAGATGCACGAGCCCGATCTGCACGCCGTCGAGCTTTATTAGCGTTTCGCCCTCCTCTATGTTTCTTTCGGGGCTAAATTTAGCTCGCACGTAGGCCGCCTCGCTGCCGTAGCCGTCGATGAGCAGATCAAATTTCGCATCCAGGCTCTGTTTATCGAAGCTGAACTCGCCCGCTTCGCCCGCTTTGAGGCTTACGTCGCTGATTTTCCACACCTTTGAGAGCGAGTTTTCGATATTTGCGCCCGTCCTTGCATACGACGATCTAGCCTCCGCCGCGGGCGCGACCCTATCCATAGTCGCCGTCTCTAGCATCACATCCTTTTTATACGCCGCCGCGGGCGCCGGTCTTGCAGGTTCGCCCTCGTACCATGGATAAAACGGCTGCGGCGCGGTCTGCGAGGAGTATTCGTAAGGATACAGCGCGATCGTTAAATTCGCTAGCTCCGCGTTTAGCGGATTTTGCACCGAGAGCTTTTGCGCGACCTCGATTTTGCCGCTTGCAAGATCTGCTGAGAGCTCGTTGTGCGTGTAGGCGCTTACGTCAACGGGGTAGCTGATCTTAACGAAGCTTGGATCGCAGCCAAAGTTCGCGTTTAAGCGGCGCTCGTTTTTGATCACGTATTTTGAAATTTTCTCTTTGAGCTTTCCGATTTGCTCGTCCGTCTTTGAAATTTCGCCCGCTACGAGCAAGACTTCGTCGTAAATTTTTTGCGAATCCGTCTTTAGGCTCGCTAGGCTTCTATCTTTTAAGCTCGCAAAATCGCTTAAAAAGTGCTGCTGCGCCTTAAGCGCGACCAGGCGGTCGCTTAGCTCGCGCAAGCTCTTTTCGTCCGCTTCTTTTTTGGCGAATTCCGCGTTTTTCACGGGCTCAATCCCCTCCAAAGACAATTCGCGCACTTCGCAAGAGCCCGCGATCTCGATGCTGCGGATATCCAAGTACTCCGGGACGTTCACGCTGAAGTTTGATTTTTGCGCGCCGAAGTTTTGGTACAAGAAGGCGGAGTTCGCGTAGATCTCAAGGCTGTTTTCCTGCGCGCTTAAATTTACGGCAAGCGCCGCGGCGGCGCTTAAAAGAACTATTTTTTTCATTTTTGCTCCTTAAAAATTTTACGTAATTGTAACGATAAATTTTGATTTTTATGCTTAAAATTTAGAGCGAATTTTAAAATTCCGACCCCGCCGCCCGCTTTGAAATTTTAAAATTCCGCCGCCGCAAAATCCCCGCCGCGGACGTTAAAATTTTATCGTTGCTAGCGCCCATTAAGTCCTCTCGCTCGCGCAGCGTAAGCGATAAAATTTTAAAATTTCGAAGCTTCTATTTTAAGGACGAGCCGTACCCCTCCGCGAAAGTCAAACCGATAAAAATACAGGCGCTAGCCTGCCGTAACTTTAGCGGGGCGTGGGGCAGAGCCCCACTCGCAGGTTCGGACCTTGTTCGAGCCGAGAAGTTAAGATCAAAACGGATACGTCAAGCAACACACCCTGCCGACCTTTTCGTTGTAGCTGACGTCGAGCTTCAGATCGTATAGCTTGCTTAAAATTTCGCTTTTTATGATCTGCTCGGCCTTGCCGTATGCGACCTCGCCGCCGCCTTTTACGAGCGCGACGTATCCGCCCAAAAGCAGCGCGAAGTCCGGATTGTGCGTGGCTAAAACGACGGTGTAGCCGTTTTTTAAAAGCTCCTTCGTGGCGCGGAGGAATTTGTATTGGTTGGCAAAGTCTAACGCCGAGGTCGGCTCGTCGAAGATCACGATCTTGGGCTCGCTGCAAAGGGCGCGCGCGATGGACGCCATCTGCCTCTGGCCGCCGCTTAGACGCGTGATGATCTTGTCTTTTAGGTGCCAAATTTCAAGCATTTTCATGTAGCGCTGCGCGAGCTTGTAGTCGCTTTCGCTCGGCTGCGAAAAGATCCCGATATGTGCCGTGCGCCCCATCAGGACGTATTCAAAGACGCTGTAGTCGTACTCGCAGACCTCGCTTTGCGAGACGTAGCCGATGATCTCGGCGCGCCCTTTGGCGCTGAGGCTCGTCATATCCTTGCCGTCGATTGAAATTTTACCGCGCAGAGGCTCAAGCGTGCCGCTGATTAAATTTAAAAGCGTCGATTTGCCCGCGCCGTTTTGCCCCAAAATCGTCAGCATCGCGCCCGCTTCGAGGTGTAAATTTACGTCGTGCAGCGTCAGAGGGGCGGATTTTACGTAGCCGAAGTCTAAGCTCTCAACCCTAACCATTTAGCTTCCTTTTGTTTTTAAGCAGGATGAATATAAAAAATAGCGTGCCGATAAAGCCCGTAAGCACCCCTAACGGGATCTCGCTTTGATTTATACTGCGCGCTACGTCGTCTACGATGAGCACGAAGATTGCGCTTAAAAATATGCTCGCCGGGATCGCCTTGGTGTTGCTCACGCCCACGATCATGCGCGTTAGATGCGGCATCAAAAGCCCCACCCACGCGACTATGCCGCTGATACACACGCTACTTGCGGTTAGCAGCGTCGCGCAGACGATGATGATGCCCCGCTCCAGCACGACGTTTACGCCGAGCTTCGCCGCGGTCGCATCGCCCATGGATAGGACGTTTATGCGGTAGCTCATCAGCACCAAGATAGCGATGCAAACCCCCATCACCGGCGCTATCATCGCTAACACGGAGGGATCGACCTTCGCGAGGCTTCCTAGCTGCCAATACACGATGTCTGCAAGCTTCGTCTCGGGATCCGCCATAAATTTTAAAAATCCGATCAGCGCGCCCATCAGACCGCTTACGATGATGCCCGCAAGCACGAGCATTATGGTGGCGCTTGAACGTAGCGCTCGCGTGATCAAAAGCGTAATGCAAACTGCTGCAAGCCCGAAAACGAAAGCGAAAAGCTGGATCAAAAGGATATTTAGATCAAGCAGGATCGCGATCGCCGCGCCCACGCAAGCCCCCGCGCTGACGCCCAAAAGATCGGGCGAGACGAGCTGGTTTTTAAAGACGCCCTGATACGCCGTGCCGCTGATGCCCAGCGCCGCACCCACGAGCACTGCGGCGATGATACGCGGCAGGCGCACCTGCATGACGACGTTGTGGGCGTTTTGCGCTACCTCGCCGCCGCTAAGCGCTTTTAGCACCTCGGTGATGCTTAGGCCGAAGCGCCCTATACAAAGCGATATCGCGATCGTCGCGATCGTCGCTAGTATCAGCAGCACGAGCATAAATTTAAAATTTTTCATACCTTCCCTTGCTTTAAATTTTATCTTTGAAATTTCGCCTCGTTGAAATCCGCTTAAAATTCCGCTTTAAATTCCGCCCTTTAGTTCGTAGGCGAAAGGCTTGCAGTAAAATTCTTTCGTGATAGCCCCAAGATCAATATTTCAGAAAAGATCCGGATGAAAATTTTAGCCGCCTGCAAGATTTGTAGTGACGCCCTCGCGCCCGTGCGGTCCCAGCCGAAAATGTTTGCAGGCGCAGCACAGACGCGCTTTTGTCGCACCGCCTCAAGCTGCGAGACGCAGGACTTGGCAGCAGTGCCTCCGCCTCGCACGAGGCGCCTTCTACCGATGATGACGCAGAGACTGCGGCGGCTTTGATTTATGCATCTAAATCCTTAAACAAATATGACATTTTAGCACATATCATATTAAATTTTTATGATTTCGGCTTTCATATACGCGGGCAAATCTAATGGCGTGCAGCTCCGTGCAATAAGGCTTTTAGCAAAATTTAACTTGCGGATTTCAGATGAACGTCTACGAAATTTACGCCAAGATGGAATTTTAAAATTTCATCCTTTTGCGAAAGATAGACTTAAGCCTGATGGCGGAATTTTGCCCGGCTAAATTCCGCCTATTTAGCAGCAGATGCGGCGCGCGGCGAAATTTTATCCAGGATTTGAAGATTTGATTTAGAATTCCGTAAACGGATGCTACGCGAAAATTTTCTATTTGACTCCGGTTTTGCTAGCCACTTAGTTGTAGAATTTTACTGCTCGTTTAGCTGTGGGATTTTATTTGACCACAAGAGGTTAAATTTTACCGTTAAATTTCGCATCGCTTAAAATGCGATGCGAAATGAATCCGTCCGTCGCTACTGCCAGCCTAGAGCTTTACGCTTTAGGCGCATGTCGCTTACCATTTTTAGCGCAAGTGCGACCGGATCGGTATCTACGTGCATCACAGAGCCAAGTGCCCGCCTGGTGCCCTCTTTGAAAAAGTGTATGACGTTTGCGGAGCCGTGGATTTGATACTCGACGCAGTGATACGAGTCGATGCCCATTAGGCGGAATCCGAGCGAGGCATCGACGCCCTTTTCGTTCGCCCACTCGGGAGAGGTGAAGGCAAGCGGCAGCTCGTAGAGATTTTTGTCTAGCACCCCTGCGATACCTGCGAAAATTCCGCTGGAGCGAGTATTATCGATACACTCGCCCACGTGCCAAACCGGCGGAAGCTCATCTTTTTCTAAAAATGCCCGCAGCGACGCGCCTGCTTTTTTATACGCGTTTTTTTGGCAAAAGCCCAGCTTCATTAACGGGAACGACGCGCAGCCGTTGGTCAGGATTAGGACGTTATTTTCGATTAGGGTTTGTGCGACATCTATGATAGCGCGCTCATAAGGCACTTTAGGATTGGTGCAGCCGACCATATTTACGATGCCTAAAATTTCACCGCTTTTTAGCGCGTGCGCTAACGGCTCCATGCCGCCGTAGTGCTTATGGACGAATTCTACCGAAAAGCCCACTTCGGCCTCGACTTCATACGGCGGGATATATACCGGCAGTCCCTTGCGCTTTTCGTGAGATTGCAATGCGCGGTCTAGAATTTTACGCGCTAAATTCCTAGTCTCGGCGATATTGCTATGGTGATGATCGTAGCCAATATGCTCGGCTCCGGGAAGCCTAGCTGATGAGCTCGTGGTAACGACCTTGGTCTGGAAGCAGTTAGCCACGTCCATGATCGCAGGATAGACATCTTGGACATCGGCGACCCACAGATCAAGCGCTCCCGTGCCTATGACGAGTTCGGCAGTTACGGCGTTTGAGAGCGGTACGACGCCCCAGTTGCGATACATCGCCGATAGTCCAGAACAGCACACGCCGTAAAATGCGATCCCCTGCGCGCCTATTGCGCGAGCCTTGTCCTGGTACTCTTTAGAATTTCCGATCCCCACTATTAGGCTTACTAGTGTCGGCAGATGTCCGTGCACGGCGATATTGACCCAGCCTTTTTTAAGCGCGCCCATATTGCTTTTGGAAGTTACGCGATCTCCTACTCCAAATAGCGCATCCGTAGCGATATTCGCAGCTACTACGCCGGTGAAGGTAAAAGCAAGCCCGCAGCGCAAAAGATGCTGCATCACGCTGCGCCAGTCTCCGTCCGTGCCTACACCCGTTCGGTGATACGCCTCAAAGACTTCGTTATATGCACTAATCGGCAAGATATCCAGCTTGCGCCATACCTCTTGACGCTCCTTGGGCGCGAGCGCAGTGATGGTTTTATACTCGCCGCTACTTTGCGAAAGATCTGTTAAAAGCGTATCGGCAAGCTCGATCGCTACCTCTTTTAACTCTCTGCCTTCAGTTGGAATTCCAAAGGCTTTTGCGGTATTGATGATTTTATATTCGCCTATTATGGGCAGATCTAATTTCCCCTGCGCCGCCCATTTTAGCGACAGCAGAAGCTCTCTGGCGTGCGCGCCGTGTTGAGCTACGCCTGCAGCTACTTGACGCAATAGGTTGCGCGATACGATGAGATCGGCGTCCGCACCGCAAGTGCCGCGATCGGCCTTTTTAGTAATTTTGCAAGGCCCCATATTGCAGATCTTACAGCATACTCCGCTAAGTCCATAGCTACACATAGGCATCTGTTTATCAAAGCGATCAAACGCCGTATCTACGCCGATCTGCTCCATCCTAAGCATCATTTCGCGCACGGCGGGATCAGGGGTTTTCTCAAGTACTTCTTGTTTTGTGGGGAAGGTCTTTTTGTATTCAAGCACCGCCTTCATATAATCCGCCGTAAATTCCGCCTCGTGAAAATGCTCGAAAAGATTGCCCTGCGCGTCTTTATGTGTGTGCGGACTAGCCTCTGCGGGCACTAAAACTTTTGGGATGCCGTGCTCGTCAAATCCGATAATCGCGCGATGAGAGTGGGGCTTGTGATCATGGCAATGTTTGTCGTGCTCGTGCGAGCTGATGGCGGAATCCTCGTCGTGCTCATGCGAAGACGCCGCAGAATTTGCGCCGTATTCGTGCAAATAAGCTGCGAGGTTCTCTTCTTGATCGTGCGAGTGAGTCGCAAGATCTTCGTCGTGTAGATGCGAGTGGATTGCGGAGCTATCGCTATGTTCGTGCGAGCAAGAGAAGTGGTCTTTGCTGCTTGGGCTCTTCGTAGGATTTGAGATGGAATTTATCAAAGAATCGGCCATGGAATTTGTCGTAGAGCCTATCGCGGAATTTTGGGCGTTGCCTGCGCTTTGAGTGCTTGAGCGCGCCGCAAAGTTCGTGCTTGAAGTAGAACTTGCGGTATCATCGTAACTCGGTGCGGAATTTTTGGCTTCGCAATCGCATTCGTCGCAGGAATTCTCACCTGCGGCGCGATTTTTAGAAATTTTGTCGCGAGTAAGTGAGGCGGAAGTCATAGAATTTGCGGCGGAATTTTGAGCGCTATTTGTGCTGTTATCAAAAACGGACGCAGCGGAGCTTTTGAGCGCCTCTGCGGCGGAATTTTCTCCCGTATTCGCAGCAGAATTTTCATCCATCGCAGCCTTCTTGCGTGAGCTTTTTTGTTTTGAGATTTTGCCGTTTGCCATGGTTATCTCCTTAAAATTTATTTTAAAAATAAGCGAGAATGTAGCCCTTAATAATATACTAAAAAACTACACTATCTAATTCTTATAGATAAAATTTAACGTGATTGTATTTTTTAATTGCTTTAAATTCCCTTAATAGCGCATTAAAATAAAGATAAAATTTTTATGGATAAAATATACTAAATAGCTGGGTTTAAATTTCGCCAAGCGGCTCGATCATCTTAGATAATCGATTAGCCTAGCGGAGATTTCGCGAAACTGCAAAATTTTATGCCCCTTTTTCTCGCGCATAAAGTCCTGCGCGTCGCGCAATCTTGCAAACGTGATGAGATCGTCGCCTCTGGCGCTTTGCAGCACGCTGCCGAAAACATAAAACGCGTCCTGCGCCCGCAAAATTTCGCCGCTTGCGTAATCGGTGACGTAAAGCTCCGCGCCGCCGAAATTTGCATCGGTGGAATTTACCTCGCGGGAATTTGCGCTAGCGGAATTTGCCTCGCCTAAATTGCCGCTAGCGGGATTTTTGCTCATCAAATTTTCCTCTGCGGAAGCGCCGCCGTTATTGCTGCTCAAGTTTTCACCCTCGAAAAAATATGCAAACATCGCCTTGGGCGAAGCAAACGCGAGCGCGCTGCCGTCTTTGAGCCTTGCATAGGCGCGAAATTCGGGGTGTGCGCTAGTGTCGATGCCGTATTTGGCGCAGGTAAGATTTACGTCTTTAAGCCACGCAGGCTCGCGCGCAGATTTGAAATTTTGTGCCGAGCCGGAGCCCGTACTAGCAGGCGTGCCTAAATTTTGCGCCGAGCCAGAGCTCTGAGCCGCGGAATTTTGCATCTCAGCTGCGCCGCAAAGCGCTATAAATGCCGCCAAAATGAGTGGAAATTTCACGCTAAATCCTTCGATCTAAAGATAAAATAGCCCAAAATCAGGCTCGCAGCGCCCAGCGCGATCGGATAGAGCAGCGAAAAGGCGATGAAAAGCCCACGCCCGAAGTGATCTAGGATAAAATACGCCGTCGTACCGATGACCGCAAGATCGGGATCAAACAGGCTGATAGCGGCGATGCGGAAGTCCTCCATCGGGTTTGCTAGGGCGATCGCAAAGATCAAATTTTCGTTCACTCCCGTTTTTGCGAGCAGTCCGATCAGCACGAGATCCAAAAACGCGAGGCAGAAAAGCCAGACGAAAAACGCGAGCCCAAGCCCCATCTCTTGGCTTTTTGAAACGGCGCAGATCAAAAATGCGATCCCTAAAAACACCGCGCACAAGCTAAAAAGAAGCCCCGTATAAAGCAGGCAGATCGCCCACGGAATGCCCGTGCCTTTGATCGCGCCCCAAACGATCGCAAGCAGCAGCGACAAAAATATCGGCACGAAGACTCCAAATAGCCTTCCCAGCGTCTTTCCGTAATAATACTGCGCCTGCGAGATCGGGAAGCTTAGCAGGTATTCTAGGATATTTAGGTCGCGGTCGGCTAGGATCGCCTTGCTGGTGGTGACGAGCACGAAGACGGGTAGGATGATGATGCAGATCTGAATAAATAGCAGCAGCAGTCGCGAAAGCCCGCTAAAACCGAGTACGCGCGAGTCGGTCACCCCCGTGATGAAAAACGCCGCCACGAGCCCGCTAAAGATCAGCAGATAGAGCAAAAACCAGCGCGAGCGGAAGGACTCTTTGATGTCCAAAGCGGCGATGGTGAGTAAATTTTTCATTCTTTTCCTTTAATTTTCTAAAATAAAGCGATCTTGGGCTTTATACTTGGACTCCGCGCTTAAGCGGACGCGCGCCTTGTCTTAAACGCGCCACCCGTCTTTAAATTTTAGCCTCGTTTTGCGGCGCGGATTTCGCGGCCTTAAATTTTGCCCATCTAGCGTTTAAACAAGCGGCGAAATTTTAAGCTAGTGCGCTCGCGTACTGCGCCTCGCGCATAAATTTTAATTTACAGCTCAGGCTTACGGCGCCTGCAAACAGCGCGCCGTTTGCCGCCCGCTATCCGTCATCTGCCGCAGTTTTAAAATTTAGCCGTTTGAGGGGCCGCTTAAATTTCAGCTTCGTAAAATTTCAAAGCCGGGCGTATCCCGCGGCATAGAATTTTGAAATTCTAAAAATCTCAAGGCAGCGAGATTTTGCGCCGGATAAATTTTAAATTTACGGCGAAATTTTAAATTAGTGCGCTTGCGTAAATTTTAATTCGGCAAAGCGAAATTTTGCGCCGCGCGTTAAATTTAACCGCGTTTCGAGATGAAATTTTGCGGTCGTTTTCTAGACCCATCTCTGCCTCGCGCCCGCCCGCGACCGCGGACCGCGCATAAATTTTAAATTTACGGCTCCGGCTCGCAGTGTGCTTAAACATCGCGTCGTTCAGCATCGCCTATTATCCGTCATTCACGACGCTGCAAAGTAAAATTTCATCTCATCCATGGCGGCACGGGCGGCGCGCTGAAATTTTACGCTTTAAATTTAGCGCAAAAACATGGGCCGCTCAAAATTTCGCTTTAGCCAAAACGTCCTTAATGCGCGTGCCCCGAATGCATATCGTGCGCCGTGCCGTTACTTTCGTGCATATGCCCCATATCGTGCGTCACGCCTTGAGAGTGTGCCGTGCTGCCCGCATCGCCGTGCATGTGCTCCATGCCGTGATCTGAGCCGTGAGCGTGCCCCATACCGCTCATATCATGTTTTGGCTCGCTTGTGCCGCGCTCCGCGGAGTGAGGGTCTTTCATGCCGCCCATATCGCCATGGCCGTGCATGCTTCCCATATCGCCATGCGCATCGCGACCCATATCGCCCATTCCCATTCCGTGCGAGCCGCCGCCTGCTTTAAGCGCCGCGACTACCTGATCGAAGCTGAAGTCTTGCTTGCCCTCTTGCTTGTTTTTAAACGCGCCCCAGCCAAACGACATAGGGGTTTTAAAACCGCGATAAAAGTGCGCCGTGCGTGCGTCGATAAACTCGCCGTTGCCGCTAGCGTCGTTGATGTAAATTTTGGCATCCTCCAGCCAATTTAACTTGTCGTTGGTAACCATAAAATCCACCAAGCAGCCGATGTCGTCAAAGTAGTGGTTTTTGCCGTCCACGCGTACATCCACGCTGAAGCGGTTGTCACTGATCGCCATCTGGCAATGCTCGCATACGTCTCTGTCGTAGTGGACGTTGCCGTAGTCCTTCTCGTCGCCGCAGCCTAAAAACGTAAGCGCCGCAAGTGCGCAAAGTAAAAATTTAAACATTTTTATCATCTACGATCCTCCCTAGATCCATACAAATCATTCTTTTTACCAGCCCTTCAACCTCGTCGAGCCTATGCGAGATAAAGATCAAGCTTCTGTCTTTTGCATACTTACGCAAAAGCGTCTTAAAATGCTCGCGCGCGCTCGGATCGAGATTGGCGGTCGGTTCGTCGAAAATCATCGCCTTGCTAGCTCTGCCGAATGCTAGCGCAATTAAGAATTTCTGCTTCATACCGCCGGATAGCTTATGAAAGGGTTTGTTTAAATTTGAACTCAGATCAAGCTCCATTTCACCGCAAAATTTTACTATATCCGCTCTGCTTGCGTCCGCCGTGCGCTCGGCGAAGTAGATGAGCTCATTTAGGCTCAGCTTAAGCGGCGGCGGGGTTTGCGGCACGAAGCTGATACCGCGTAGCGCGCGGCTGCGCTGCTTAAATGAATCAAATCCGTCGATAGCGACGCTGCCGCTTGTGGGTATGTATTCGCCTAAAATCGTCCGCATCAGCGAGCTTTTGCCCGCTCCGTTTTGCCCGACGAAAAGCACCTGCTCGCCGTCTGCGATATTTAGATCGATATCTTTTAAAACGAATTGATCTGCGAATTTCTTGCTTACGTTTTTAATCTCTATCATAGGCTTCCTTAGATCATATCTTTTAGCTTATTGCCGATACTCAGTGCGTCTTGGTGACACACGTCGATA
Organism: uncultured Campylobacter sp.; assembly: GCF_937959485.1. Classification (NCBI taxonomy): domain Bacteria; kingdom Pseudomonadati; phylum Campylobacterota; class Epsilonproteobacteria; order Campylobacterales; family Campylobacteraceae; genus Campylobacter; species uncultured Campylobacter sp. The sequence continues at coordinate 39,621 of NZ_CALGPY010000005.1, read as the reverse complement.
CAGCGTCCGCACAGCGTGCAGTCGATCCCTTTTAACATAAATTTGCTCTTATCGCCCAGGTTTTCGGACGCCTTTTTTTTAGTGATATCCAGTATGTGCGAGACGAAGCAGACGTCTTGGCAAACGCCGCAGTGATCGCACCTACTCTTATCCCAAGTAATCTTGCTTAGGCTTGCTTTTGCCGCAAGCGAATAGGTGCTTCCTAGCGGGCATAGATGCGCGCACCACGCTCGCCTGCTAAAAAACACTTCGAGCAAAAATACAAAAACGATCCAAAGCCCAGCCAGCGAAAAGCCATAGATGATGAGGCGCGATAAAATTCCAACTACGTTAAAAATTTCAAAAACGAGCAGGTCTGTAATGGCGCTTAGCGCTAAAAACACCGCCCAGATCGCATATCGCATACCATGAGGCAATGAGCGCTCCTTGATGACGTGCTTGGCAATTAGCGTATTATGCAGCTTCTCGCCGATCTCGCTAAGCGCTCCGTAAGGGCAGATCCACGAGCAAAACGCCTTGCCTCCCGCGATGAAATAAAACAGCAAGATGGTGCCCGAGCCTATGAGTAGATTTATCGGCAGATCCTTGTGCGCGGCGATCACCTCAAGGGTGGCAAAGGGATCTGCTAGGTGAAAGCCAAGTATTCGCGAGCCGCTGATGTCGCCCTCTAAAATTTGAATATCCGCGCGAAAGGAAAGCACGAAAAGCAGATGCACCAAAAATACCGTGGCGTAGCGCAGCGCCCGAATGCTGGGGCGCAGTTTGCCGCTTTTATTTTTAAGCGCGAAGGTCGAGAAAAAGCTCGTATTTTTGATCGTGCATCGCGAATTATATTTATCCAAGAGCTACTCTTTAAATTTTGAAATTTCATCTGCGAGCTTATCTAGGCTCTCGTCGCTTACGTTGGTTAAAAGTCCGCTCATCAGGCTGTTTTTGATCTTGCCCGCCTTATAATCTTTGAGACTTGCTAAAATTTGATCCTTGCTCTTGCCTCCGATCGGCGGAGCGATCTTGCCGCGTCCGTCATCGCCGTGGCAGGGCGCGCAGCTTACCAGATAGGAGCTGCTAACCTTGAAATCGCGCTCTTTGACGCTTTGCTGCAAAATTTTAATATTTTTCACGTCCTTATCGTCGATGAGATCGACGCTTTTACTCTGCGACGCGGGCTTTGCTTGCGCCTGCGGCTTGACTTCCTGCTGTGGCGCGCTAGAATCGTCCGAACTAGCCATAAAGATCATCAGCGCGATCAGTGCTACACCCAAAATCAAAGCTAAAATTTTGCCCGGTTTCATTTCTGCTCCTTAAATTGTTTGTTGAACTCGTAAATTTCTTTCGCCATCGTCTCTATCTGCTGCTCGCTCATGCCGTTTACGAGCTGCACCATAAGAGGGTTGGGCTTTTCTTTGAATTTATACTTTTTAATCATATCCACGATCTGCGCGTCGGTTTTATCAAGAAGCGATGGGCCGATGATGCCGTTGGCGTAGTCGTCGTGGCACGCTGAACAGCGCAGGATAAAATCATGCCCAAGACGCTTTTTCATCAGGTCGAAATTTAGCTTTTCGTATTGGTTTTTGATGCTTGAATACGCCACGATATTTTTGGTCGTTTCGTTCACATCGCCGTTTAGATTAAAATTTACCTTTCGCTCGCCGTAAAAATCGTAGCTTACGAACTTATCGTCCCGCTTTGGCGCTTCGCCGCTTTTGACGGTGATGCGAGCTCTAGCGGCGGAGCTTTGTTCCACGCTCTGCGATGCGGAATTTACACTCGCGGAATTCTGATCCGCAGAATTTTGCCCTGCGGAATTTGCAGCGGCGGAGCTTGAATCGCCGTCATCTCCGCAGCCGCACAGCAAAAGCGCTGCAGCTAGCGAGCAGATGTAGAATTTAATGGAGCTTTTCATTGTTTTCCTTCATAGATTGATTTGTAATCCGCCCGCGGGAGTATCTCGATGATACGCGCTGGGCAGAGCTCTGCGCACGCGCCGCAGCCGACGCAAGCGCTGCGGATCTGCGGAGCGAAATGCGCGCCTGCTTCTATCATCGCGATGGCATCGAGCGGCTGCGGGTAAGGGCACAGCGACGCGCATAGATCGCAGGGCTTGCCCTCTTTCGCCGCTAGCGCTGAGTTTAGCTCGCGCTCTTGCTCGGTCTTGGCGGGCTTTAGGCGCAGATCGCTAGATTTTAAAACCTGTCCGCGATACGCCAAACAGGCGTCTAAATTTTCGATCACGGCGATACCCATCGCAACCTTTTTAGGCTCGTTAGTCTCGTGGCTGAGCGCGCCGCTTGGACAGGCGAGCACGCAAGGAAGCGCGCCGCAAAGATAGCAGCCTCGCTCTTTGGCGTCGATGACGGGCGTGCCGATGTCAAAAAGATGAGTAATATCCAGCAGATAGATGCTGTGATAGGGGCAGACCTGCACGCATTGACCGCACTTGATACAGCTAGAGCGGAAGCCTCGTTCTGCTAGCGCTCCGGGCGGGCGCAGATATAAAGAGGCGGAATCCCCGCTAGAATTTTCCGCAGAATTTTGTTTTATGGAATTCGGCACGGAATTTCTCCCTGCAGAATTTACGGAATTTGACGCGCCGGAATTCTGCGCTTCGCCGCCCGTAAAATTTACGGAATTTGTGGAATTCTCATCCGCAAATAAGTTCGCTGCCCCGAGTACTCCGAGCGCTCCGCCGAGTAGTTTTATCGCTTCGCGTCTATTCTTTATCATTGCCTCATCCTAGGTTTTGGATCTTTTAGCAGTAGCTCAGGTTCGGAAAACGGAGCGAGCTTGGAGATGAAATTTAAAAGCGCGATCCCGCTGGAGCCGTAAAAAAACCGCACATTCGGTTTATACGCCCAAAGCCTATCCGCGTAGGCGTATGAGCTGTAGCTAACGTCGCCGTAACCGTCGCCGTCGCGGTCAAATCCGTCGTAATCGTCGAAGTAGTTGCCACTCCATTCGTTTTGCAAGAGCTTGGATTGGGGCGTATCGTTCAGTACGATCTCCATATTGCCTTTAAATTTATTGTTTTTAAATACGCTTTTTAGCTGCGTGGCGTGGAATTGCACGCCGATGCTGTTATATTCGATATCGTTGTTTTCAAAAACGTTAAGTGAGCCCGGCTGGTAGGGGGATTGATCCAGATAAAATCCGCGGGCGTTGTAGATGACTTTATTGTCGGTGATTGTAAAATTTGAGCTATCCTTCATACCGATGCCTACGCCGTAAGCGCCGTCCGCGTTGCGCACGACGTTACGCCTGGCGATATTGTCGCTTGAAAACATAAAAAATAATCCCACGCTGTTGCCGTCGTAGTAGTTATCCTCCACGACGTTATGCCCGGAGTTCATAAAGTGCAGAGAATAGCGACAGCTATGGCCTTTGTTGCCTGCGACGAGATTGCCGTTAGAGAAGTAAAAAACGGTGTCGCGGACGTTGTGGACGTCGTTATTTAAAATTTTATTGGCATTGGAATACCAAAGCTTGATGCCGTCTCCTTTGAAACTCGTGCGGTAGGTATTGCTTGAAATTTCGTTGCCCTCGATCGTTACGTCGTTTGCCTTGCTTAGCACGACGCCGTAGAGCACGTCTTTGATGAGATTATTTTTTATGATTACGCTGTTTACGTCGCTTACGTTGATCCCCGCATCTTCGCTAAGATGCTCGAAGCCTCCATTTTGGATTGTTAAATTCTTGATTGTAACATGCGGAGAGCGGACGCGGATCACCGTTCCGTTGCGATCGCCTATGATCACGGCGGAGCGGTCTAGTCCGTCGATAGTAAGGGGTTTATCGATTAAAACATTGCCGTGGTATTCGCCTGCGGCTAGCTCGATAATATCGCCCGCTTTTGCGCTATCGATCGCGTCTTGAAGCTCGCCCGCGCCTAAGCTTAGCGCGAGCGAGAATGCTAGAAGCAAAAGCCTCATCTATGCTCTCGTAGAAATTTTTTCTTAGATAGTAGAGCTAACGCCGATAGCAGCGACAGGGCCAGCATTAGCCAAAAGCCAAGAGCCGGATATGAATGGGTAGTAAAATGCGCCACGCTGCCGTCGCCAAACGCCGTAGGCATAAAAGGCTTTATTTTAAACGCGCCCCAGTCTTGCAGGTTGTGCCCGAACCAATACAGCCAGCCCACGTAGCAGCCGATGAAAATAAGCGGCGCAATGATCGGCAGGATCATAAGCAGAGTCTGCCCCTTGCCGTCGTAGTATAAAAACGCAAGCATACCGATCGTAGCGATTATGAGATAATACGGCGATAGCGAGTGCTCGAGCGTGCCGCCGCGCCAGACGGGATACATGCCGATATAATGATTTAAGGTATTCATCTCGCCGACATCGCCGCTAAAGCCGTCAACGTGGACGTAAAGTGGAATTCCATCGGGGAAGGCCTCTTTTGGATAGTTCGGCGCTTCAAGTGAAATTTTCCACACCGGTATGCTAGGGACCCCCACTTCAAATTTATGCTCCAGCATCGCGCCTAGATCGTTTTTAACATCACTAGGAATTAGGTGATTTTTATACGATGCTTTTGTATAAAAATTCCATATCGGCGCGGAGTATGCGGGCAGCTGCGAGACGCTGCTAACCTGCCCCGATACGATTTTGCCTTGGACTTTGAAAAATCCGAGCGTAGGGATGGTAAAAGCGACCGTCATAATAAGCAGCGCTAAAATCGCGTAAATTTTATATTTTGGCATTTCGTCTCCTTTAAATTCTCCCCCTTGCGGGGGAGAGTGGGGCTAGTTAAGACCCGCGTTCTCATCGACCCATTTTAGGTATTCGATGATATCTTTGATCTCTTCGTCTTTCATATGCTGATTTGGCATGCGAAGGTTGAAGTAATTTATCATTGCCTTAACGTAGTCGTCTTCGTAGAATTTAGCAGGGTCTTTGATGAAATCGGCTACCCATTTCTCGCCGTTTTCGTGGCGAAGTAGGACGCCCGTTAGATCAGGACCCGAGCTTACTTGACCGATGACGTGGCAGCCGTTGCAGCCTCCGCGTAGGTAAGCCTTCTCGCCGTTAGACGCAGCCTCGCTCATAGGAGTGGAGAGCTCGCGGATTAGGTTGTTTTTAGCGCGAAGTCCGACATCCGCGGTTTTTACTAAATACTGCCAAACTTGACCTTCCCAAAGTATCGCGCCGTTCATATCGCCTGCTTTTACCGCGGCGTCTGCCTTGGCTTTGGTTTCAGGAATTTTGCCGTATTGATCTAGCGCGTCATCGACTAAAGCCTTGACCTTAGGATATTTCTCGTAGTTTTTCTCTTTTAAGAATTTAACGACTGATTGGATAACGTCGTCGGTGGCTTTATTCGTAGCTACTACCTTGTCGTATTCAGCTTTTAGAGCTTCTGGGCTAAGAGCTTTTAGCATAGAAGCTTTAGCTGAAGTGTATTTTTTATTCGGATCTTTTACGTATAGATATCCGAACATCTCAAGGTGCAGCGCAGAGCAGAATTCCGTGCAGTAGAAAGGAAATACGCCTTCTTTATCTGCGATGAAATTTACGCTCGCAGTCTTACCCGGCTCAAGTGACATATGCAAATCGTAATCATCAACCGTAAAGCCGTGAGTTTCATCCTCGGCACGCTCTAAATTTGTCATATAGATCGTTACGTTATCGTCCTTATTAACCTCGATGTGCTCAGGATTAATATGGCTGCGGATCGCCGTAGCATAGACTTTTACGTTTTTGCCGTCGCGCTCGATGCGCTCTTGACCAGCTAGCGTCATAGCAGGGTGTTGTTTGCCGGTGCGGGAGTTTGTTCCCATAGTATAGGTAGGTTTCGTATGAAGCTTGCTCGCAGCGATAGAAACTACGTCATGTGGCTCACCTAGACCGATAGGAAGATCGTAAAGCATCTCCATTTTAGGTCCTGTAATGTCGATGAGCTGGTGGTTTTGCGGATGAAGCGGTCCGATAGGATTAAATCTATCGATCGAAAGCTTATCCAGCGCGATTACGTATTTGCCGACAGGCTTAGAGGATTTGCCCTCCATAGAATCAAGGTGTCCGATATTGTAGTGGACGTTGATCCTATCTAAAACCTTTAGCGTCTTGTAGTTCCATTTTACGATCTGGCTATCAACGTAAAGCGATGTATAGATTACGCCATCTTGCGAATCGAAGGTATTATGCAAAGGTCCAAGACCAAGCTCTGCTTGTCCGTGAAGCGTCTTTTGCATATCTAAGATCGGAATTCCGTATGGATCCTTGCCTGCATATTCTTTCTTATCAATTAGCTCTTTGATCTTTTTGAAATCATAAACGCTAGCGTGAGTATCTAGTTTACCGCCGATGATGATATAGCGACCATCAGGGCTAACGTCAACGCCGTGAGGAGATTTAGCCTCAGGGATCAAAAATAGCGCTCCCGCTTTTACGGCGGCGTCTATCGTAACGATCCTATGTCCGTTTACAACCTTGTAGTTTTTGCTGTCTTGAGCAAGTTTTTCTAGAATTTGCCAGTTATAAACGTGCAAGTAGTCGGTGTCGTTGCGGCTCATACCGGCTTCCATCGGAGGCAGACCCTTTTCGATGCCGCCTGTGTACATTTCGGAGTTGAAGCTGTTGGTAAACGCCCAGCCAAAGCTCTCGCCCTTACCTGCGTCACTTAGATCTTGCATATATGGAGGAAGCTCTAGAGAAAAGGATTTATTTACGTCGATTTTGCCTTTATCGTAGTCAAATTTCCATAGCGTTACCGCGCCGCGATAGACTGCTTGATACTCCTCGATTGGGTGCCAGTCATTATCGAAAGGGGCTGCGTATTGGCTGGTTTCTATGACGTATTCGGTATTAGGCGTTACGAAAGAGCCGCCGTGATCGCTTTTGATTACGGGATTTACGACTATTTGAGTAGTTTCGAAATCGGATAAATTTATAACCGCGATTCTTGGATTCGCCTTATCGTTGATAAAGAGATAATCGCCCACATACTCGCCGTTTTTTTCGCTGAAATTTGGATGGTGAGTATCGCCCCAGTTGATCTCTTTGCCGTTAATGGAGCCCGATCTTAAGACCGCCTTACTCTCCTCATCAAAGCCGTATCCCTGCCAAGGCTCCGGTGTAAATACGCCAATATATTTGTAGATCCTCATCGACGGCACGCCGTAAACGATCACCTGTCCGCTTTGACCGCCGGAGGAGAAGACCATATAATCGTCCTTCCTACCGGTCGGCTGATAGGTCTTAGCCGCCGCCAAAACGTCTTTTTCGCTTAAATTTCGTTCTTTCATCACGCGCTCTAAGTCGCTATCTGCGGCACACAGGGCGCTTGCGGCGAACAAAACCGAGCCCAAAAGCACGGGTTTGAAACTTTTTAACATACTAATCCTTTCTTAGAATTTTAAAATTTTACCTGATTTGCTGACTACGAGGATCGCATCCCCGTCTGCGTACATCGCTAAAAATTCGCTTTTTAAATCCACAACCTCCTTTAATCCTGCTTTTTGATTTTCGTAAATTTTATCTTTAGTAGCGATAAACTGCGTGCTGCGGGCGCACACGATGGATTTAATCCAAGAGCCCACGCTTTTGCGCTCGCCGCTTTTTAAATTTATAAAGCTCCCCTCTATGTCGCCTGCAAATAGCGTCCCGTCGCAGTCTGCAAGCGCAGTGGCGATAGAGCCGCTTAAATTTTTATCGCCAGCTTCGACTGAAATTTCGCTTTGAGTTTTAAGCCCCTCGTCTTGAAATTTTGCGCCTTTGAATTCTGAGCTTTGAAATTCCGCGCTCTTTGCGCCGCCAGCTTTCGTTTCGTTTGGCTCGGAGCCTTGCGCACTTTTCGTGCTATTAAATTCTGCATCTTTAAATTTCACGCTATCAAGCTCTCCCTGCGCAGCGCGACTAGGCGCTGTATCAATGCCGCTAAATTTGGTCGCGACAAGATCCGCGCTAAAACAGGCTATGCCGTCCCAGCTTGCGACGCAAAGTCTGTTAGCGCCTAGGCTAATGGCATTGATCCTGCCGTAATGAAGCGAAATTCCGCGCATCCCGTCGGGGGCGGAATTTTTATTCAAAGATTGCCCGTTTGCGGTGGAATTCTCGCCTGGGGCGTAGCCGCCGCCTACGCCTCTATCGGGGTCTTCGCCTAATCTTATTAGTTGATTCTTATCTACTACCGCGTAAATCGCGTCTTTTGCTGCGTAAATCGCATCTATTTGGGCTGTGCCGCTACGCCCCGTCTTAAGCGCGCGTAGAAACTTTAATCTGTCGTTTAGCACCGCGATTTCGGCTCCGCCCCAAGCTAGATAAATTTTGCCGTTTTTGAAATTTAGAGCCGTAATTTCGTTATCGCTGTATTTTTGCGCGAACTCCACGTTCCATTTGGCAGTATCAAACATCCTAAGCTCGCCGCCATTGCCGTATAAAAGTAGTCGGTGCGAGCTTGCGTCGAATGCGCCCAGACGCAGCGTGGCATTTAGATCAAAGCTGCCTGCTGTTGCCATCTGCGATAAACAAATCAAAAAAGCAATACAAAATTTTATAAAATTCATCTCAATCCGCTCTTTGTGAAATGATACTACCCCAAGGCTTAAAAATCGGTTTAAAGCTTGAGCTATAATGGAATTCTAAGATTTCTTAAAAGTTGCGAAATTCTATGATATAAAAACAGCTCTAAGTGAAATTTTATTTTTCACATTTCGCTATAAATTCTGCTTTAAAATTATAATTTCAGTAAATTTTATTTTGATAGATTTTTACAATTTGCAACGCTCCTTTAATTTTGTTTAAATAAAAAGTTAGTATAATCGCCAAAGTTTGTTTTAAATTTTACTGAAGGAGAAACTATGGAGTTTCTGACAAGTTTGTCTGAAAGCACTCAATTCTTTTTGCAGCTCATTATAGTCTTGGGCTGTTTATTTTACGGTGCTAAAAAAGGCGGTATGGCGCTGGGAATTCTAGGCGGTATAGGCTTAGTGATCTTAGTGTTTGGATTTAGATTAGAGCCGGGTAAGCCGGCAGTGGATGTTATTTTAACTATCCTCGCAGTTGTCGTAGCAAGTGCAACGCTACAGGCTACGGGAGGACTTGATGTAATGCTTCAAATAGCGGAGAAATTGCTTCGTAAGCATCCAAAGATGGTTTGTATCATCGCTCCAACTGTTGCGTGGACGCTTACAATCTTATGTGGAACCGGACACACCGTCTATACGCTACTTCCGATCATCTATGACGTAGCTATTAAAAATGGAATTCGCCCTGAGCGCCCGATGGCTGCTTCTACGATCTCCTCGCAGCTTGCTATCATCGCTAGCCCCGTTTCGGTTGCCGGCGTTTCGATGGTCGCGATCTTGCTAGGTCAAGGCGTGCATATCGAGGGCTTTAGTACGTATTTGGATCTGCTAAAACTCACTATCCCTTCTACTTTCATCGGTATGCTTGCGATCGGAACGTGGTCGATTTTTAGAGGTAAAGATCTAGATAAAGATCCGGAATTCCAAGAAAAGATCAAAGACCCAGAGCAGAAAAAATATATCTACGGCGAAAGCACGACCTTGCTAGGTCAAAAGCTTCCTAGGATTAAGTGGATCTGCATGTGGATATTCTTAGCCACTATTGCGCTAGTTGCGGTTTTAGGTTACGAGAAAAGCTTGCGCCCTGCGTGGACTAAAAATGTCCCTGGCAAATCCGTAGAGATCATCGTCGATAAAAAAACGGTCAAAAACATCACGATCAAAGATGGTCAGGTTATCTCCATGGTGGATGGCGGTAAGGTCGTCTCAAACGTCAAAGAGTCTAAAGCCAAAGATGCGACGAAATTTAATAGCGTCGAAATTTACGACAAAGATAAAAAGCTTACCCAAAGCATCGTCGCTCAAGACGGAAACGTCGTCATCACGACAGGCGATAAGAGCGAAAGCATCGCAAATGCAAGCATTGTCGTAAAAGATACGATGAAAAAGACCACAAATTTGAATATGGTCTTAACCATTCAAATTTTCATGCTCCTAGCGGCGTCCATCATGATGATCGCTTCTGGTATTAAAGCGGGCAATATCGCTAAAAACGAAATTTTTCATAGCGGTATGATTGCACTCGTGGCGATTTATGGAATTTCATGGATGGCAGAGACTATGTTTACTGCTCATATCGAAATGCTTAAGGCATCCCTTGGCGAGGTCGTTAAGGCCTATCCATGGACCTATATCATCGTCTCTTTGCTCATCAGTAAATTTTTAAATTCCCAAGCTGCGGCTATCGCAACCTTCGTTCCACTCGCCGTCACTATCGGCATTGATCCGGGTCTAATCATCGCATTTGCACCGGCTTGCTACGGATACTATATCCTACCTACCTATCCGAGCGATCTTGCGGCGATCCAGTTCGACCGCTCGGGCACCACGCATATCGGAAAATTCGTCATCAACCATAGCTTCATTTTCCCTGGCTTGATCGGCGTTCTTACTGCTTGCGGTGTGGGCTTTGTGCTTGCGCATCTTTACGGCTATTTATAATAGTTATGCTCGCGGGCAGACGGCTCGCGAGCTTTAAATTTCAAATCCCAGCGGCTTTTTAAAATTTTATAAAATTTTGAAATTCTAAAGCTTTCTAAATTCCGTTCATAACCCGCACGAGGCTAATTCGTTTTAAATAAAATTTACGTTATAATCCCGCCAAATTCCACACAGGAGGCAGATATGCAAATCCCTATCGCATACGGCAAAGATGATCATCTAAGTCTAGAGATAAACGAGAAAAATTTGCTCGGCGTTTTCGATCCAAACCCCGTGGCTAAATTTGACGAAACGGCGCTCATCGCAAAGGCTCTAGCAAATCCGATAAATCAAAAAAGCTTTGACGAGTTTATAGCAGGCGATGAAAAGATCGTAATCATCGTAAACGACGGCACGCGCCCGACGCCGACGGCAAAAATTTTAAAGCAAATTTACCCGAAAATCCGCGAGAAAAATAAAATTTTCATCATCGCCACGGGCTGCCACAGGCAGTGCTCGCTCGATGAGTACGAGATGATCTTCGGCAAAGAAATTTACGCGGAGATCAGAGCCAAAAACGAAGTTCACGATCACGACTCCAAGCACGACGAGATGGTCTTTTTAGGCGAGAGCAAAAACGGCACGCAGATGTATCTAAACAAAGCCGTTGCAGAGGCGAAAAAGGTGATCGTCATAGGTTCGGTCGAGCCGCACTATTTCGCGGGCTACACGGGCGGCAGAAAGGCCTTTTTGCCGGGCACCGCGTCGTACGAGAGCATCACGCAAAATCACAAGCTCGCCCTAAGCGCCGACGCGCAAGCTCTGCGCCTAGAGGGGAACCCAGTGCACGAGGATATGATCGACGCGATGAAGGTGCTCGCGCACATCGACGTTTTTTCGATCCAGACGGTACTTGACAGCGAGCACGGCGTGTATTACGCAAGCGCTGGCGATCTAAACGATAGCTTTTACGACTGCGTCAAAAAGGCCGACGAGGTATTTTGCGTAAATATCCCGCGCAAGGCCGACATCGTGATCTCGGTCGCGCCCTATCCGATGGACGTCGATCTATATCAAGCTCAAAAAGCCCTAGATAACGGCAAACTAGCGCTCGCTGAAGGGGGAATTTTAATAATGGTCGCAAAATGCCGCACGGGCATCGGACCAAAGCCGTTTTTTGATCTGATGGCCTCCGCCGATACGCCCAAAAAGGTGCTAGAAAAGATCAGCGCGGGCTTTAAGCTCGGCTATCACAAGGCCGCTAAAATGGCCGAAATCTCGCTCTGGGCGCAGACTTGGGCAGTATCGGATCTTAGCGACGATGAGATGCGAGCCGTACACCTAAAGCCGTATCACGACATCCAAAAGGCCGTGGACGACGCGCTCGCGCAAAAGGGCGCGGACGCAAAAATCATCATCCTGCCGTTTGGCTCGATGACGGTGCCTAAGGCCTAGGCTTGGTTAAAATTTTATATTACGACGCGAGCGCTGGCATCAGCGGCGATATGAACTTAGCCGCGCTGGTGGAGCTTGGCGTGGATTTTGGCTATCTTTGTGCCGAGCTAGAGAAGTTAAATTTAAACGGCGAATTTAAGCTGGAGCGCAAAAACGTGCTAAAAAACGGCATCGCCGCTACTAAAATCGACGTCGTGCCGCTAAAATCGCAGCCTCACGCCAGAAGCTACGCGGGTATCAGGCAAATTTTAGAGAGTTCAAATTTAAGCCGGAACTGCAAGCAAAGAGCGGGCGCGATATTTCGCACGATCGCGCAGGCGGAGGCCAAAGTCCACGGTACGGACGTAGAGCGGGTGCATTTTCATGAGATCGGCGCGATAGATAGTATCGCGGACATCGCGGGCGCGGCGATCTGTCTTGAGTATCTTTTTGAAAATTTAGGCGTCTTGCGCGTCGTAAGCTCCAAAATCGAGCTTGGCGGCGGCGTAGCAATCTGCGATCACGGCGCGCTTAGCGTGCCGGCACCTGCCGTTTGCGAAATTTTAAAAGGTGTGCCCGTAAGCCTCGGACGCGCAAATTTCGAGATGACTACGCCCACGGGCGCGGCGATTTTAAAGGCCTGCGCGGACGAATTTACGGACGGCGCGAGCTTTAAAATAGAAAAAATCGGCTACGGCGCTGGCGGCAAAGACGCCGCGGGCTTTGCAAACGTGCTTCGCGCGATGATTTGCGAGGCGGATGAAAATTTGAACGATGAAAGCGGCAAGCCAAATTTAATCGAAAAAGCCGGCTACGGTGAGGCTTGCAAGCAAATTTTAATCTCCACCAACATCGACGATATGGATGCCGAGAGCTTTGCCTTTGCGTGCGAAATTCTGCGCGAAAACGGCGCGCTGGACGTATTTAGCCGCTCTATTTTTATGAAAAAGGGGCGCATGGGCTTTGAGCTAAACGCGCTGTGCCGCAAGCAGGACGCGCAAAATTTAAAGGATCTGATATTTACGCATACGACGGCGATTGGCGTTCGCGAGATAGAGGTTGCTAAAACCGAGCTAAAACGCGAGTTTGTGCGGGTGCAGACGAAATTCGGCGAGATAGGGCTTAAAATTTCCGGCACCTGCCAAACGCAAAAGGCAAAGCCCGAATTTGAAGACTGCAAGGCTGCGGCGCTCGCGCACGGCACGACGATCGAGCGGGTGCGAAAAGAGGCGCTGAAAATCTATGACGAAACTAGAAAAACTAAAGGTTGATCTGCGCGGGCTGGGCGAGCTAGCAGTCGCATTTAGCGGCGGTGCGGACAGCTCGCTGCTGCTGCGCGCGGCACACGATGCGCTGGGTGAGCGCGCGATCGGCATAACGATCAGATCGCCCTACATGTCCTCGCGAGAGATCGCCGAAGCCGTGGAATTTGCTAGCATCTACGGCATCCGACACGAAATTTTAGAGCTAGGCGTCGCGGAGGATATCAAAAATAACCCCGAAAACCGTTGCTATCTGTGCAAAAAGGCGGTGTTTTCGCGCCTGATAGAGCGCGCCCGTGAGCTTGGCTTTAGCCGCGTCGCAGACGGCACGAACCGCGATGATCTAGGCGAATATCGCCCGGGGCTCAAAGCAAAAGAGGAGCTGGGCGTACTATCGCCGCTAATAAATTTAACCAAATCCGAGATCCGCGAGCTCTCGCGCGAGTTAAATTTACCCACTGCCGAAAAACCCGGCTACGCGTGCTTGCTAACGCGTCTACCGCACGGACGCGAGATCAATGAGAGCGAGCTAAATTTGATAGAAGTGGCGGAAAATCTACTCATCGCAAACGGCTACGCAAACGTCCGCGCGCGGTGCGACCGCAAAAATATAAAGCTGGAAATGCCCTTTTCTAGCATGCGAGACTTCCTAAACGACGCTAAATTTAAAAGCGTCGTTAGGCAGCTCGTGACGCTGGGCGCAGCGGAGGTGACGCTTGATCTAAAGGGGCTTAGAGAGGATGTTTTGCATGAGAGAGGATGAAATTTTAGAGCTTTTTGTTGGGATAAAAAGCGGCCGCGTGAGCGAGCAAGAGGCGCTAAAATACCTAAAAAACTACCCTTACGAGGACGTGGGCTGCGCTAAGATCGACACTCAGCGCGTCCTGCGAAACGGCGCGGGCGAAGTGATCTACGGCGAGGGCAAGACGGATGATGAAATTTTACGCATCGCTGGTGCGATCGGCGCGAGAGGGCAAAATATCCTAATCACGCGCACGAACGAGCGGGTTTTTAAGCGGGTGCGCGAGGCGTTGCCGCAGGCGGAGTTTAACGCTCGCGGCCGCGTCATCAGCGTCAAATTTAAAGAGCCCGCGCTCACGCAAAGCTACATCGCGATAGTATCTGCCGGCACCGCCGACGGCGCGGTAGTGGAGGAGGCGTACGAGACGGCGAGATTTCTAGGCAACGACGCGCGCAAATTTAGCGACGCGGGCGTGGCGGGACTGCATAGACTGATCGCAAATTTAGAGCAGATACGCGGCGCAAAGGTCGTGATCGCGGTGGCGGGCATGGAGGGCGCGCTAGCTAGCGTGCTGGCAGGGCTTGTTGGCGTGCCGGTGATCGCGGTGCCCACCAGCGTGGGATACGGCGCGAGTTTTGGCGGACTGGCGGCGCTGCTAGCGATGCTAAACAGCTGCGCAAACGGCGTGAGCGTCGTAAATATCGACAACGGCTTTGGCGCCGCGTATAACGCGAGCCTGATAAATCATCTATAAATTTACGCCAGCGCGTAAACGAATAAACGGCCTAAATTTGAGTGCGAGAGCCTATCGATCACAGAAGCAAACCGCAACAGCTACCAAGCCATAATAGTGCAGTGGCACAATAGCAAATACGGTAAAGATAAACAAGCGAAGATCGGCGGCGGAGAGCAAACCTATAAGCTAAATATCCCCGAGCCAAAATCAGACAATGAAGCCTTTAAAAAGGGCGAAGCCAAGCTAAACGAACTACAACGCGGCGGAATAAACGGCTCGCTTGCCGCCACTGGTAGAGAGCTAAGAGCCGGCGGAAAACTAAAAATAACCGGCGTAACCGGACTTGAAAATGTAAAATTTAGTATTAAAAGCGTATCGCATAATCTAAACACTACAAGCTATATGATTGATCTGGGGTTTGAGGGGCAGAATTATATCTGATTATAAAAATACTCTTTTTTGTCTTTTCGGTAATACCCGTCTATAATGTCTGTAAGTTCAAATCCAAAGTAATCAAATACTTTTTTAAATTCTATTAATTTTTCTTCGGACACTGTCAGGAAAGGCTTTTCTGTTTCTAATTCTATAAAGCTTTGCTTAAAAAGTTTTATGCCATAACCTTTGTTCTTATAGGGGGGCATAACCGATAGGTGGCATAATTTTTTTTCGTTGTATTTTAATATGGCGAGGCCCTTTAAATTATTATTGTCATGAGAGATTATAATTTTTTTCCTTCCGTCTTTTAATGACGGTATCACATTCATAAAATACCAAATATCAAAGCTTGGATAGTATTTTTTTGTATCTTTAATATAATTGTATAGCGTATATTCGTTTTGTATATCTGCTTTTACGCATTGAACATATTTCAATGTCAGATCAATGGCGCCGTCAAAAACTAACATAAAAATATCCATTTTAACAAGTCATAAATAGCATTAGATATTATAGCCACGACCACTACAATCAATAAGAATTTATATCGATATAAATTTGAATTTTTATGATGAAGGCTTTTTAAGAAAAGTTGATAATTCTCTATCGTGCTATCGTCCGATGTTTTATCTTTAAATTGATAGACCGTCATCCTTCGATTTGCGTAGCTTCCTATATATTGATTCCATAAATTATCTTCTAAAACTCTAAAGCTTTTTATTGGCCTACTTTTTTCGATCAACTCGGTTATAGAATCCAATATAATAAAAGTATTAATTTCTTTAAATTTTATCTTTTTATTTATTTGTTTTATAAATTGCCTATCTAAATTTATTGAGATACCAATCGTTTTTATCGTTTTTATAAACGGATTGGCCATTGTATCCGAAAGAACGGTATCCGTTATCTTATCTCTGATATTTCTAATCCTAAATCTAAAATAGCTATTTTTCTGTTTTTCTTCTACGCTCATTGTTATACTAGAATCGCCATTTATAGTGGTATTACAAAGCTTTATACCTCCGAGCTTGTATTCCCTTAATCTAAAGTCTAATTTGTTTTTATCTAGATGGGTCTCCTCGTTAAATATCATATTCAAGGTCTTACCGTCACAGAGCCTATCTTTTACATCCGCGAATTCTTCCTTAAGTATACCGAATGGAAATACAATTTCTATATTGAAATTTCTGTCAAAATTGTTATACTCTTTTCTAGAAATCAATATTCCTATTTCTATATACGAATGTTCATTGTCGTTTGGCAAAAAAATATTTAAATGCAGTATAGCATCTATCTTGTCGGCGACGTCTGAATCCACATTTATAAATATAGATTGTGTGTACTGCGAATTTGGATTTATTTTCATCTTCATTTTCTAGATATACTTGAACGATTGCGGTGCTACGAATTTCGGATATTGTAGATAAGGGCAAATAGGCTCCTTATATTTATTTACGGACTTAATTTTTATAGCAAACCCCATATTTTTACCGCTAAAATATTGAAAATATCGCTCTTTATCTATGCCGGCGTACAGGCTTGTTTTGTCCCATAGCTCTTCAGGACTTGCTTTTAAGATATCGTCAACTATGAACTCACCTACTATCTTACCGACCGGTTTTGTAGCATATATTTTGATTTTATCAATTTTTCTTTTAAAATTTACTTTTCTAAATTCAAATTGCTTTGTTCCATCAAAAATAGCTTGGACAAATTCCGGCTTAATGGATAATAATGCTGTCATTTACCATACCTTCTTTTAAAATTGCAAAAAAAGCTTCGTCCGTAAGCTTCGCAAAACCCCAGTAGACTTCTTCGTGACCTATAATTTCCCTAATCCTCTTTAAAATAACGCGTCTTTTAAATGATATATTGTATGTCATCTTTATTATTTTTGTATATTTTTTACTGATAAAAATATTTTTTAATTCAATATCGGTAAAAATATTATGCGGCTTGCAGTACCTGACGAAATCATCAAAGTCAGCAAAACCGGATAAGTCTTTATATTCTTCTACAACGCATAAAGAGGTCGCGACTGATGAGTAGTTCGCGCTTTGGGCATTTTCATCTTTTGTTCTATAAATGAGCAAGCAGTCGCCTCTCTTGAGTTGCTCGACACCTTTCATTTCCGTTATGTATACCTTATGAATACTATTTGATTCAGACATATCTTTTAGTATATCATAGCTTTCCGTATGTAGAATAGAGTCCGAGAACATACCGGTATGATATTTCGGGTATATACTTAAAAGATATTTGTCGCTTGTCGCATTAACAGCCGGATAGTCTAGTAGTATATCATTTTTTAGCGCCTGCACACAAGTCGGTATCTTTTTTGTTAATACTAGCTCATTATTTTTTTTGCCGTATTGGGTAAATCCGTATCTTTTTAATAAATCTATTAAAGGCGCTTGTTTTTCGAAAGCTGTTACGTAAATATTATAAATATTATTTGATACCGCAAAATCAAAAATCTTTTTTACAAAACGCTCTCCTAGTTTTGTGCCGTGTGCATTTATTTTAAAAGTCCCGATCTTTAACCATGGCACATTTATACTAAGCGCCGGTTTTATGTCCGTATTATCTACGGGGTTTTCTATTTTTAAATATAAAAAGGCTACTATTTGTCCATTATCATCGAAAAGCGTATATGCTTTTTCGTTGGCTTTCGCTTTTTTTGCTATCCATGCATCAAAACCTTTATAATCTTGTCTTAAAGAATCAAAAAAGGAATCGGATGTATCGATTTCACGTATATATTTCTCTTGGATATTTGACATTTTAACACCTCTTAAAATTTTTCAAGCAATTGTATCAAAGATTATCTAATTTTATTCTTTTAAAGCCATTGTTGTAATATCGGCAAGGATTTTTAAAAATATTTTTTGAATTTAAAACGATAATTGAAAGATTGAAAAATTTACGTTTCAAATCAAAGTGAAAAATGTGATATTTTAGCCCACTTTGATTTTAAGCGTAAATCCACTTTGATTTGAAACGTGGTTTTACAGCTAAATTTGAAGGCTAAATTTAAAAGGAAAGCGTTGCGAGGGGAGAATTTAAGAGAGCAAAAAAGTATCGCAAGGCTCGCGCAAAAGGCGCAAACAAGACAAAGCGCGCGAACGAGGCTAGCGTTTTTAGCCGCGGCGGTTTTGATTTTAGCGGTCGAAATTTACATCGCGATCTGCGTAAAGGGCGGCTTCGTGCGGCACTACGCGGGCGACGTTTTGGCCGTCATCTTGCTTTACGCTTTGGCTAGGGCTGCATTTAGCAAGCCGCCGTCAAATTTACCGCTTAAAATTTTTGCGTTCGCGGCGGCTTTGGAGCTCGCGCAGTATCTGGGCGCCGTGCAAATTTTAGGCATAGAAAATAAAATTTTAAAGATAATAATCGGCGGAACGTTTGATTTCGCCGACCTGCTCTGCTACGCCGCAGGCTGCGTCCTGGCGGGCGTATATGAAAAATTTGAAAGTAAAATTTAGCAAAGGAGAAGCGATGGATAAACAAAAAGCCGTGCAAAAGATGACCGAGGTCATGGCGAAATTCGTCGGCTACACAGGCAAGGTGCTGCCCGACGACGTTACGGCGAAGCTAAGCGAGCTCGCCGAGCGCGAGACGCAGCCGTTAGCGAAGGAGATCTACAAAACGATGTTTGAAAACCAGCGCCTAGCCAAGGAACTAGATCGTCCGTCCTGTCAGGATACGGGAGTGATCCAGTTTTTCGTACGCTGCGGCGCAAATTTCCCGCTCATCGGCGAGCTTGAGGAGCTGCTTCGAGAGGCCGTGCTGCGAGCGACGCGCGAGGCTCCGCTGCGCCACAACAGCGTCGAGACCTTCGACGAGTACAACACCGGCAAAAACGTCGGCAAGGGCACGCCTAGCGTATTTTGGGAGATCGTGCCGCAAAGCAGCGAGTGCGAGATACACACCTATATGGCGGGCGGCGGCTGTAGTCTGCCCGGCAAGGCAACCGTGCTGATGCCTGGTATGGGCTACGAGGGCGTCGTGAAATTTGTGATGGACATAATGACGAGCTATGGCATAAACGCCTGTCCGCCGCTGCTAGTGGGCGTTGGCGTGGGCACCTCGATCGACGTGGCGTCCCTGCTATCTAAAAAAGCGCTGATGAGACCGCTAGGCTCGCATAATCCAAACGACCGAGCCGCGCTAACCGAAAAGCTACTCGAAGATGGCATCAATAAAATCGGCCTAGGCCCGCAAGGCATGAGCGGCGCGAGCTCCGTAATGGGCGTGCATATCGAAAACTGCGCTCGCCACCCAAGCGTCATCGCCGTCGCCGTAAACGTGGGCTGCTGGTCGCACCGCAAAGGGCACATCGTTTGGGACGAGCAGCTAAATTTTGCCGTAAAATCGCACAAGGAGTTCGCGCTATGAGTAAGAAAATTTTAACCACGCCGATCAATGCCGAGGATCTGGCGGATATCAAGATCGGCGACGTGATATACCTCAGCGGACACATCGTCACCTGCCGCGACGTGCCGCACAGACGCGTCGTAGAGGATGGTCGCGAGCTGCCGCTTGATATCAGAGGCGGCGCTATCCTGCACGCAGGGCCGATCATCAGAAAAGTGGGCGATGAGGGCTTTGAGATGGTCTCCGTGGGGCCGACTACTAGCATGCGGATGGAGAAATTCGAGCGCGAGTTTATCGCTAAAACGGGCGTGCGCCTCATTGTCGGAAAAGGCGGCATGGGCGAGGGCACGATGAGCGGCTGCAAGGAGTTTGGCGCGATACACTGCGTATTTCCCGCGGGCTGCGCGGTGGTGGCCGCGACGCAGGTCGAGCAGATCGAGGGCGCGGACTGGACGGAGCTTGGGATGCCCGAGACGCTGTGGAAGTGCCGCGTGAGGGAGTTTGGTCCGCTCATCGTCTCCATAGACGCGCACGGAAATAATCTTTTTGAGCAGAACAAAGTCAAATTTAACGAGAAAAAGGATGCGGCGCTAGCTGAAATTTTACCGCAGGTCGGATTTATAAAGTAAAATGCGAAATAGTTACGGATGCGATGCAGATGAGTTCGTCTCGCGTCCGAATTTGAGACTATTTTATACTGTTTCCTAAAAGTTCGTTTAAATCGCTTTCGTCAAATCCTATAGTTTTTGCGACATTTTTGATAAACATTCTTTCAGTTACGTGAAAATTTCCGTCTATATTTGCAAGTGCGATCATGTCTACTACTAATGTCAAAGACTCATCGAAATTTTCTTTAAAAACGGAATAATCGACCGTAGTTTTCTCTTTTGAGCCAAGCTGTTCTATCAACTGCATTTGGTCCTGGTTCGATAGTGGGGTATTTTCTATAAAATCCTGCAGATACGCCATTTCGCTATCTTCGATTTTACCGTCTATCTTCATCAAATTTATTAAAATTGGATTTTAGTTTTTACGATATTTGTGTCTTGGGCTAAATCTTGATATGTCGATTTTAAATCATTGGCGGCTAGCTGCATTTGCATCGCGTCGTCGCTAATTTGGGATAATTCATCAGACGCGGTTTCGTATTCTATCTGTTTTGAAAATATAAAATCGGCTTTTTTACCGATTTTATCGGTGCTAATTTTTGACCATGTAGCCATAGCCGCCGCACCCACGATGGGAAGCCATTTTGCGACCATAGACTTGGCTAATTGTTGCGTTATTTTACCACCTAGCATCGCTACTATTTTTTGTATTACCCTAGCTCCGGCTCGTTTTACTAAAATTTTTTGTCCGTGTACCACTACTAGCCCTGTCGCTACATTGCCGCTTGCGCCAAATAGTATATCTAAAATCAGCTCGTTACTGGCCGTCTTACCATGCGCCTTGGCGATATCAGCCACCATTGCCATTTGATTTCTAACGATATCGATAATTTCAGGCACTGCCGCCGCCATACCCCAAGGACCGGGGATTAGCCCAGCCCCTCCAGAAATAGTCGCATTTGTATAGCTACACTTATATATTATACCTTTTACATCGCCGATGCTTGGAAGCGGATTTTTACTATAATACTCTTCTCTGCTACTAACGACGCTTTCTAGTGCGCTATTGATACCATTTGAAATTTTATTTTCGATAGCGTTAGTCATAAATAATGTCCTTTATGATAATTTGATGCAATTATACAATAATTTCCAATCTTTCGTTGCATTTAGCAAAATTTTAGAAGAGTATTTATTCTGTAAATTTCTTTCATTTTTTAGATGCGAATTTCACGCTTGCATAGAGGTAGCTTGCAAGCCCTAGCGCGCCCAGTATCGCGCCTGCCTCGCCTATGTGTTCAAGCCCGAATCTCGTTGCGATCTGATGCCCTAAAAGCGCTCCGCCGCCGATGCCTACGTTATATATCGCCGAGTAGATCGATATCGCGACGTCGGTAGCGTCGGGAGCCAGCGCCAAAACCCTAATCTGCAAACAAAGCCCAAAGCCAAAAATCCCCACTCCCCAGACGAAAGCTGCAAGCAGCAGCGCTACGTCATTTGCGACAAAAACCTTTAGCGTTAGCACCGAGGCTAGGATAAAGAGGATCGAGCAGATCAAAAAGGCGTTCGCAAATGAACGGTAAAGCTTTGAAAAAAGCACGCTAGCAAGAATGCCGGAAGCACCGAATGCAAGCAGGACGTAGGTTACGAAGTGATTGCCTGCGGGATTAAATTTCGCCACGAAGGGCTCGACGTAGCTATAGGTCGTAAAATGCGCGCCTACGATCAAAAACGTCAGCAGATACAAAGCAAGCAGCATAGGGCGCTTTGCTAGCATCGGCAAGCTCGCAAGAGAGCCCGCGCGGCGACTCGGTAAAAACGGTAAAATTTTCCAAAGAAACAGCGCCTCGGCCGCCGCAAGCGCGCCGATCGCAAAAAACGTAATCCTCCAGCCGAAAAGCTCGCCGACCACGCGTCCCAAAGGAAGTCCCAAAACCATCGCAAGCGAGGTGCCCAAAGCCAGCATGCCGATAGCCTGCGAACCTTTGTTTATCGGCGCTAGGCGCACGACGAGCGATGAGGTGATCGACCAAAAGATCGCGTGCGAAATCGCGATGCCCAGTCGCGCGATTACCAAAACGGCAAAATTCCACGCTACCGCCGCCAGGGCGTGGCTTAGCGTAAATAGCACGAAAAGCCGCAAAAGCAGCCTCTTGCGCTCGAGCCTCGATGTAAGCAGCATCAGTGGCAGCGAAAGGATACTCACCGCCCACGCGTAGATCGTGATGATTAGCCCCGTACTCGTAACGTCCATCTCAAAATCCGCCGCGATGTCACTTAGCAGAGCCACGGGGATAAATTCAGTCGTGTTAAAAATAAAGGCGGCAAACGCCAGCGCGATAACTCTCGTGTAAGCGATTTTATGGACGTTCATCGGCTTTCTCTTTCCAGCTTTTAAATTTAAACTTTAAATTTAGCGCATTTAGCGGTTTTTAGCTTTTCGAGTTCTGCTCGGAATTTTAAAATTTTAAATTCCGTGCCGTATATATATGCCACGTTCCGTGCTAAATCTAAGCGGAGGATTATAGCTAAATTTATTCTCCTCGTAGCTTGCGGAAATAGAATTTACGCTCAAAACGCAAAGTTGCATGGGGTAAAATTCACGTAGCGATCGACCAGTGAAAATTTAAAATGAAATTTGTGCTGCGCTCGGCAGGAGGCAGTAAAATTCCTTGTATTTGGCGGAATGCGCTGAAATTTTATATACCGCGATGTCGCAAGCCATAAACAAAATTTCGCTACGTCGAGTTTGGATGCGTATAGTGGTTAAGGCTTTGTAGTGGCTAAATTTATTATCCAGTCTTATTGCGATATGAGGTCTTTTTATCTTGTGGTAGGTGCATTTTTAAATTTCTTAATTTTCGCGTATTCCCGTCATTTGATATTTGGTTAGAATTTCAAGCTAGACGGCTAAATTTGCATTAATCTCTACCCACCGCTTGCGATCTGCGCTTAAAGTACGCAAAATTTTATTTTCAAAGCGGAGAGGGACCCTGTCTCAAATCGTCCGCAATGCCCGTCTCAAACTGCCAGCAGATCGCGCTTGTAGCTCGCCTGCTGTGATAAAGCTTTAGAATTTTATTCGGTTTGCGAAGCATTTAAATTTTTAAGCAATAAATATGTAAAATTAGCGAAATTTGATAATTCCAAAGGACGAAAAATGGCAAAAGTTATGAAAACGATGGACGGAAACGAGGCGGCGGCTTACGTCTCATACGCCTTCACCGAGGTCGCGGGCATCTATCCGATCACGCCTAGCTCGCCGATGGCGGATTACACCGATATTTGGGCGTCGCAGGGCAAGAAAAACCTCTTCGGCATGCCCGTTAAGGTGGTCGAAATGCAAAGCGAGGGCGGCGCGGCGGGCACCGTGCACGGCTCGCTCCAAGCGGGCGCGCTTACGACGACTTACACCGCATCGCAGGGGCTTTTGCTAAAAATTCCAAATATGTACAAGATCGCGGGCCAGATGCTTCCGGGCGTCATTCACGTCGCGGCGCGGGCGCTTGCGGCGCAGGCGCTCTCCATCTTCGGCGATCATCAAGATGTCTATGCCTGTCGCCAAAGCGGCTTTGCGATGCTTGCAAGCGATAGCGTGCAGGAGGTGATGGATCTGGGCGGTATCGCGCATCTTGCGGCGATTAAGGGGCGAGTGCCGTTTTTGCACTTTTTCGACGGATTTCGCACGAGCCATGAAATTCAAAAGATCGAGGTGATGGACTATGCCGAGTTTGATCGCTTGCTCGATCGCGAGGCGGTGCGTAAATTTAGAGAGGGTGCGCTAAACTCCGAGCATCCTAAAACTCGCGGCACGGCGCAAAACGACGACGTATATTTTCAGACGCGCGAGCTAGTCAATAAATTTTACGACGCGCTTCCGGACATTGTCGCGGAGTATATGAGCGAAATTTCAAAGATCACGGGGCGGTCGTACGCGCCTTTCGTCTATTACGGCGCAAGTGAGCCGCAGCGCGTGATCGTCGCGATGGGCTCGGTCAATCAAGCGCTCGAAGAAGTGGTCGATCATCTAAACGCGAAGGGCGAGAAAGTGGGTGTACTAAAAGTCCACCTCTACAGGCCTTTTAGCCTCAAATATCTCTTCGCCGCGATGCCTAAAAGCGTGCGTAAAATCGCCGTGCTTGACCGCACGAAGGAGCCCGGCAGCCTCGGCGAGCCGCTGTATCTGGACATAAAAGCCGCATTTTACGGGCGCAAGGATGCTCCGCTCATCGTGGGCGGCAGGTATGGTCTAAGCTCCAAAGACGTCGATCCCGCGCAGCTAATCGCCGTGTATGAAAATTTAAAGGCGGACGAGCCTAAAAACGGCTTTACGATCGGCATCGACGACGACGTGACGCATCTATCCCTACCCGTGGGGGATAAAATTTCGCTCGGCTACGAGGATGAGACCGAGTGCCTGTTTTATGGCCTCGGCGCGGACGGCACCGTGGGCGCGAATAAAAATTCCGTCAAAATCATCGGCGACAAGACCGATCTTTACGCGCAGGCGTATTTCGCCTACGACAGCAAAAAATCGGGCGGCTACACGCGCTCGCACCTGCGCTTCGGCAAAAGACCGATCCGATCGACCTATCTCGTCTCAAATCCGCATTTCGTCGCCTGCTCGGTCGCTGCGTATCTGGATATCTACGACGTCATCGGGGGCATCCGCGAAGGAGGGACCTTTCTTTTAAATTCCATCTGGGATGCCAAGCAAACGGCGGCAAAGCTTCCGAATAAAGTCAAAAAAATTCTAGCTGCCAGACGGGTAAAATTTTACATTCTAAACGCCACCAAGCTAGCGCACGAGATAGGGCTTGGAGGCCGCACCAATACGATCATGCAATCGGCGTTTTTCAAGCTTAGCGGCATCATTCCGTTTGAGCAGGCGCAGAGCTATATGAAAGAATACGCCAAGAAAACCTACGCCAAAAAGGGCGAAGCGGTCGTGGCGATGAACTGCGACGCGATCGATAGGGGCGCGGACGCTTTGGTGCAGGTAGCGATCGATCCTGCGTGGGCAAATTTAAAAGATGACGCGGCGGGCGCGGACGACAAATACAAAGGCGACGAATTTATAGAAAAGATCGTAAAACCGATAAACGCAGCGCGCGGCGATAGCTTGCCGGTCTCGGCGTTTTTGGGGCACGAGGACGGCGGGTTCGATGCGGGCACGACGCGATTTGAAAAGCGCGGCGTAGGCGTCACGGTGCCTAAATGGATCGAGCAAAACTGCATCCAGTGCAACCAATGCGCCTTCGTCTGCCCGCACGCTGTAATCAGGGCGTTTTTACTAGACGAAAAGGACGAAGCCGCCGCGCCTTCAAATTTAAAAGATCACCTACTAGAAGCCAAGGGAAAGGAGCTGAAGGGGTTAAAATATAAGATCCAAGTAAGCCCGCTAGATTGTACGGGCTGCGCGCTTTGCGCCGAAAACTGTCCGAGCAAGGAAAAATCGCTCGTTATGGTGCCGCTTGAGCAAGAACTCGCGAAGGGCGAGCAGGAGAGTGCAGACTTTTTATTCGAGCACGTAAGATACAAAGACGATTTGATGGACAGATCAAGCGTCAAGGGCGTGGGATTTGCGCGCCCGTATTTTGAATTTCACGGCGCATGCCCCGGATGCGGCGAGACTCCGTATATCACGCTGATCACGCGACTTTTCGGCGATCATATGATCGTAGCCAACGCCACGGGCTGTAGCTCGATCTACGGCGGATCGGCGCCTTCGATGCCGTACCGCAAGGACGAGAACGGTCGCGGCGTCGCGTGGGCGAACTCGCTTTTTGAGGACAACGCTGAGTTCGGGCTGGGAATGAAGGTCGCAAGCGAGACGCTGCGCCATAAGATCGAGGATCTTATGCTAGGCTCGCTCTCAAGCGTGCCAAACGCGCTAAAGGCGCTTTATCACGACTGGATCGAAAACAGAGACGATACGCTAAAATCCGCTCAGATCAGAGATAGGCTGGTGCCGCTACTAGAACAAAATTTGGACGCGCCGGGGGTTCGTGAAATTTTAGAACTGAAGCAGTATCTAAACAAAAAATCGCAGTGGATTATCGGCGGCGACGGCTGGGCCTACGACATCGGCTACGGCGGGCTCGATCACGTTCTGGCTACCGGCGAGGACGTAAACGTGCTGGTGCTGGATACGGAGGTTTACTCAAACACCGGCGGACAGAGCTCTAAAGCTAGCCGCCGCGGCTCGATCGCGCAGTTTACCGCAGGCGGCAAGGCGGTGCAGAAAAAAGACCTCGGTCAGATCGCGATGACATACGGCAACATCTTCGTCGCTCAGATAAATTCCAACGCAAACCAAGCCGCGACGCTAAAAGCGATCATGGCGGCGGAGGCCTACCCGGGACCTAGCCTTATCATCGCGTATTCGCCGTGTATCGCGCACGGCATCAAAGGCGGCATGGGCAGCTCGGGCGATCAAGCCGAGCTTGCGAGCAAATGCGGCTATTGGCCGACCTACACCTTCGATCCGCGGCTTGCGGCGGAGGGCAAGAATCCGCTTAAAATTTCATCCAAAGAGCCGGATTGGAGCCTTTATGAGGAATTTTTACTAAACGAGGTGCGCTACAACGCGCTTAAAAAGATCGATCCGGAGCACGCGGGTAAGCTTTATGAAGCAAACAAAGCCGACGCGATGAGGCGCTACCGCCAGCTCAAACGGCTTGCCAATGCTGATTTCGGCGATGAGGTTGTCTCTACGGATGCCGCGAGCGAGAATGCTTAAGCTTTGCGGCTATTTGTTGAAATTCCGGCTCTGCGAATTTTGCAATCCGGAATTTTATTAAATTTAGCGGGACTGCATAAAATTCCGTATAAATTTTAAAAGAGAAATCCATGAAAAAAATCGGACTAATCGGCGGCATGAGTTACGAATCTACGATTACCTATTATGATGGGATCAATCGCAAAATTAACGAGCGTCTAGGCGGGCTAAGTAGCGGCGAGATCCTGCTAAGTAGCTTAAATTTCGACGAGATCGAGCGGTGTCAAAGAGATAATGAGTGGGGCAGGGCAGGTGAAATTTTAGCTCGTCACGCGCGGATTTTGCAAAGCGGTGGAGCGGATTATATTTTTCTTTGCACTAACACGATGCATAAGTGCTACGAGGCGATAAAAGCCGCTATATCCGTGCCTTTCGTGCATATCGCGGACGCCACGTTAAGTGAGCTGCGAAAACATGGCGTGCAAAAAGTAGGGCTGCTCGGCACGATTTACACGATGACGCAGGATTTTTACAAACAGCGCTTGATAGATGGCAGTGTAGAGGTGCTCGTGCCGAACGCGGACGAAATGGAAGCGGTAAACGAAGTAATTTTTAATGAGCTTTGCTTTGGTAAAATCTTACCGCACTCCAAAGAGAAATTTTTACGGATTATAGAAGGGCTTAGAGCTCGCGGTGCGCAGGGCGTGATACTGGGCTGCACGGAGATCGGGCTGCTCGTATCGCAAGCAGATACCGCCGCGTGGCTATTCGATACTACGCAGATCCACATCGATGCGGCAGTAAGTCTAGCTTTAAGCGAGTAAATATCAAATATGAGTCGGTAAAATTCCGGCTTATAATTTTAAATTTTTATATATATTATCAGTTAAATTTAATCTTTCTCTGTTATAATAACGACTATCAATCATATAAGGGGATGAAATGAACGTTTTAGTTATAGGAGCAGATGAAATTACGCCTATTAAGGCGGTTTTAAAGGATCTTGGCGCGAGTAACATCGAGCACTGGGATGCACGAAACGAAAATCGCGTAAATCGCAAGCCGATCCCGCAAGATACCGAGTGCGTCGTGATGCTTACGAGCTTTTTGAACCACAACACGATGAAAAAAATCAAAGGCGAAGTAAAAAAGCGCAAAATCCCGCTCGTATGCGCTAAAAGAAGCGTTAGCTGCGTATTTTGTGAATACTGTAAGGTTTTCAATTTAAATCAAGAATTTGGTTGCAGACCTTGCGAAGATGATTAAAATCCCAAGGAATTTAAATAATGCCGGCAAGTCCAGGCAAGCGGTTAAAAAATCGCGCACTACGCCGCAATCAAATGCTTACGACGATGAAGCTGGCGAGCTAAATTCCAAGGATTTTTTAAATTCTAGCAAATTTAACGCTACTTGCCTTGCACACGCCGAAAGCAAGAAATTTAACGGCAAATTTAAAAAGTTTTCAAGTGGTAAATCGGACGCGCTTAATTGTAATGCCTCTAAGCCGTGCGTTGCAAAGAGCGCGCAAAAAGACGGCGCAAATAGGAATTTGACAGCAAGGGCTTTTTGCGACACTGGCTTAGCGCAAAAGAATTTTTTCTGCGCTAAGCGTTCGGACGAGAAATCAGCTTTATTACAAGATACTACCGCGTCAAAACGAGATATCGCGACGCGCGAAAAACGCCAAAAAGCGGATCTGCGGCGCGATAATGAGCTTATTGATGATGAAATTTTAAATGCCGAAGTTTTTAATAAGCAATTCTTTAGCGGCGAGATTTTTGGCTTTGATGCGAACGGGCGCGAGATTGTGCCAGAGGCGCTGCGGGATTATAATGCGGCTTCGCGAGCGCGAGCGATGCTAGCTCTATATAATTTTAACGTTAATGCGGATTATAGAATTCCGCCCGCAAATTTAAAGGGCGCTTCGCAGTTTTGTACCGCATTTTTAAATTTTATCGCTTCCGAGCTTAGGCGCGGGGCTCGTAAAATTTACCGCTTCAAGCCCGCCGTGAAATTTTGCGCAGCGGATAACGCGATAATCTTTTCTTATTTGCGTGGCATGCCGCTGCCCGTATTTGCCGCCAAGCCAGCTTATAAGCTAACTCGCGCGATCGTGAGTCTGCGTAGCGGCGTGCTGCTAAACGGAGACGATGCGTTTCGCAACTTCGTATTTTGCAAAATCGCGCTTCGCAATGCAGGCGCACAGCTGCAGCTTATGGGCAAATCAGGCGAGCTCATCGTAGTTCGCAAGAGCGGTTTTAGCCTAGGCGTGGTTACGAGCTTTAAAAAAATTTTACCTCAAAATCCAGCCATTTATGATAATGATATAAAAAAAGCGCTAGAGCTTTGTCGCGGAGCAAACCTCGACGCCGTGTATCTTGTCTATCCAAAAAATGAAAATTTTAACCGCCATGTCGAGATAAAAAGCGAATGCTTTAAGGGAAATTTCATTATGAAATTAGTACCATACAAGCTTACCGACAAAATTTATTAAAAGGATACCAAATGGTTGGAATTATTTTTGGAAGCTCGATGGGCAATACCGAGGACGCCGCGAAGCTAATCTCCGAAAAGCTAGGCATAGAAAACGAGCTTAAAAACGTTGCGGACATCGCGCCTGCAGATCTAAATAAATACACTGCGCTCATCATCGGCAGCTCCACATGGAACGACGGAGAGTTGCAGGACGACTGGGCGGGCTTTGATTTTTCAGCCCTTGATGTCGCGGGCAAGACCGTCGCGATTTTTGGTATGGGCGATAGCTCAAGCTACAGCGACGCCTACTGCAACGCAATGCGCGAGCTATACGACAACTTCAAAAAAGCGGGTGCAAATATCGTAGGCGCAGTGCCTACCGACGGATATGAATTTGACGAGAGCAAGGCCGTAGTGGATGGCAAATTCGTTGGCCTCGCGCTAGACAATGACAATCAAAGCGACCTCACCGAGAGCCGCATCGAGGCGTGGGTAGCGCAGATCGCTCCATCTTTTAAATAGTCCTCCTTTAAATTTGCCGCGGAGCGTGCACTTCACGGCAAATTAGAATTATCATTAAAGCTCTAGCTAAATTTCAAAGCTATAAAATTTTAAAACTTCTTTCTGCTTGTAATTTTTTGTATCATACTGGCAAATAAAATTTAGCCTATTTTTATCACATAAAATTTTGTTGCCGATAAATTTAGTGAGATTTTAAAATATTCCGCTAATGCTTAACAATTAATCTCAAAATTTACCTCAAATTTAATCAAATTTTAAGCGGGGGGGCTAGTATTCCTTACTTTAATCTTAAGGAGTAAGTATGAAGCTCAGATATATGATGGGTGCCGTAGCGGCGGCTTTGGTGTTAGCAGGATGCGGTGAGGACGAGATAGAACTCGTCAAAAACTATACTTTGCCCGATTTTAAATCTATGAGTATAGGCACGGCGATCGAAGGGTCGAAAAGATGTAAAAATATCACGTGGTCGAAGGCTGATCGCGGCGGGTTAAAATCCGTCACGATGGTGTGCGATATAGATGTGGAGGCAATAAATGCCGAACTCGAGAAAGCGACCAAAGAACGTCTTGAGAAATATAATAAAGATGCTATAAATAGCAATATGGATAGTACTATGGAGTTTTATAGGGGTAAAGCTTATGATAGGAACAGCTTGCTTCAGCTAGCTAACAAGCTTTGTAAACTAAACGACGCGAAATTCCAAGAGACTATAAAAGTAAAAGGTAAGATAGAATACAAAGATCAGAAGGAATTGATCGATTGCGATAAGTCGCTAGAGGATGAAATTTTAAAAGACCAAGACCCTAAAAAAAGATAAGACATATCTACCGGGCGTATTAGATTTCTTAAAAAATGCAGTGTATCATTCTCAATTGACGCCAGAGCAATTAAGAGCCGATTACGGCATCTCCGATAAAGCGGCGCCGTCTAGTGCAACGATAGAGCTTAATTTCGTCGTCAATAACGATAAGAGCGTAGATTTGGCGCCGGGATTTAAGATAATGTCCGATGGCAAAGAGGAGCCTGCCGGCAAAAATGATACATCTAAAGACGCACTAGCAGTATTTTATGCAAGATAGTATGCTGCGAAATTCTTGAGTAGCGGAGCAGAATTTTAAAATTCGCTCCGTTACGAAATTTAAAGAATTTCATTCTCGGTAAAATTTCATAGAATTTCGTCTGCGGTTTCGACGTAAAATTTTAATGCGGAATTTCACGGCTGAGCCGATATGTCGCGCTTGTTTGCCACGATTAAAATTCCTTTTTATGTCGCGGCGTGGAATTTTAAGCACGAAATTCCATATTTTACTAAGACGCCTTATGCGCGTAATTTTACAAACTGAATTAATCGAAATTTAGCAGCTAGATTTTTCTCAATTTTGAATTTTGCAGCCTGAAATTTAACGCCTTAGAACTCCTCAGCTTCACAAACCCACATCGCGAAATTCTGCCGTCGCGCTCTTGTTTTATAGCCAATAACGACGAGCAGCGTCAGTAGCCCCGTCATCTTGCACTCACAGCGTATTTTTATCGCACGGGCTTTTCAATTCCTAGAGTTTTAAATTTCATACCATACAATTTCAATCAATTAAAATTTTGCACCGCAAAATTTCGCCACGCCGATACAACCAAAATTCTACCACTCTGCGATATAGCCGGAATTTCGCGGCTTTAAAGCCTCGCACTAACCAAATCCTTTTTTTAGATTTTGTCCTAAAGTCCCAGCTCTATCGCCAGATCCTTTACCGCTTTGAGATTTACCTTGCCGCTGCCGAGCACCGGGATTTGCTCGACCTTTTTCACGATGCTTGGCTGCATTATCGGCGCCAGCGCGGAGTCCTTTAGGCGGCGCGAAATTTCATCCTCGCTCGCCTCGCCCACGTAAAGCAGAGCGATCTTCTCGCCCTTTTTCTCGTCTTTTAAGTTCACGCACGAATAGATCGTGCTTTCGCCTAAAATTTCGCCTACAGCGTTTTCTACCGCGCCCAGGCTTATCATCTCGCCACCGATTTTGGCAAAGCGCGAAAGGCGGTCGGTGATAAATAAAAACCCGTCGTCGTCGATATAGCCGATGTCGCCGCTTTTGTAGTAACGCACGTCGTTTATCTGCGCGATCGCTTCGGCGGTTTTTGCCGGCTCATCGTAGTACTCCTTCATAACCTGATGTCCGCCGATTAAGATAAGCCCCTCCTGCCCGTTTGATAGCGGTTGCAGCGAGGCGGGATCGGTGATCTTTATGACCGTGCCTGCAAGCGGCAAGCCGACGCTCTTTTCGCGGTTGAAGTGAAGCTCTTTGAAAAAATCGGGTTCGAGGACGTTCGGCGTATTTACGCTCACTACCGGCGCAGTCTCGGTCGTGCCGTAGCCCTCGTAAATTTCGATGCCGAATTTTATCTTAAATTCCTTTCGGACGTTTTCGTTTAGCTTCTCCGCGCCCGCAATCGCCAGGCGGATGCTTGCTAGCATTAGAGGATTGAGCCTTTTATTTTTGGTGTAGAGTCTAAAAAACGTCGAAGTGCCGAACATTATCGTAGCGCCGTATTTCGCGCTCATCTTGCCGACGCTAAAGGCGTCTGTAGGATCGGGCACGTGGATGCTTAAAATTCCGTCGTTTAGCGGAAAGAGCGTCGTTACGGTAAGTCCGAAGCAGTGAAAGATCGGCAGCGACGCTAAAATCGCATCGTGCTCGTTGGCGTTTATGAGCTCCGAAATTTGGCGGACGTTCGCCATTATATTTTTATGCGTCAAAACCACGCCTTTGGGCTTTCCCTCGCTGCCGCTGCTAAATAAAATGGTCGCTACGTCATCTATTGCGTGCGGCTTAAAATACAGCGCGCGAAATAAAATTTTAGGCATCAGCAGCGATTTTAGCGCGCAGGCTATGCGCTCGTTTTTAGAGACGCCCTCGCTTAGATCCTCAAGGTATACGAGCCGATCGCCGATCGAGCTTTCCAGCTCAAAGCCCTTTGATTTGAGCTTTTCTACGAATTTGCGCGAGCTGATGATCGTGCGGATATTTGCTTTATCCGCGCAGTAGATTAAATTTTCTTCGCTTAGCGTGTAGTTTAAATTTACGCTCGT
The DNA here is from genome assembly GCF_937959485.1 of uncultured Campylobacter sp. Classification (NCBI taxonomy): domain Bacteria; kingdom Pseudomonadati; phylum Campylobacterota; class Epsilonproteobacteria; order Campylobacterales; family Campylobacteraceae; genus Campylobacter; species uncultured Campylobacter sp. Next base: position 6,781 of record NZ_CALGPY010000005.1, on the reverse strand, counting down.
TTTGCCCATCGCAAAAAGAGTTAAATTTACGGCGCTTGCGATGACCGAGCTAGGCAAAATGATACCGATGTTCTCCTCGCTGCTTATGCGGCTCTTTAGTCTTTTGTGAAGTATCAAAACGGCGCTCATCATCGCTAAATTTGTGAAGCTCACTCCAGTGCTATCGACCGCTACGCGCTTAAAAGGCGATCTTTTGGCTTGATTTAGCCAGTTGTAGGCAAGCGGCTTTAGGCTTGCGAGATATTTGCCCCAGCTGAAAAACGACAGCTCCGTTACTGCGCGCTTTACCTCGTGCGCCTTGGAATTTGCCTCAATCGGCGCGCCGAAGCTTACGCGAAGTGCGTTTTTGCCGCTTTGCGAGATCGTTCTTTTATAATGTTCGCTGGCGCGCGAAAACGTCGATCCCCAAAGCCCCCTGATATAAAAAGGCACGATTACGGAGTTCGTATCGTGCGCAGCTAGCTCAAATCCGCCCTGAAACTCGTCTATGCGGCCGTTGTAGCTGATGTGCCCTTCTGGGAAGAGCCCCACTACTTCGCCTGCATTTAGCGCCTCGCGAATGCTTTCGATCGCGCTTTTGCTCACGCCCGCTCCGATCGGAATGACGCGGAAAATTTTAAAAAACCACTTCAAATACCACAGATCATAGTAGCTGCGATGCATCACGAAGCGTACTCCGCGCGGGCACGCAAGCTGCACCACCGCCCAATCGATCCAGCTGATGTGGTTGCCTAAAAGCAGTACGCCGCCTTTTTGCGGGATGTTTTCGATACCGTCTACGTGGACTTGGTAGCCGAATTTCATAAACGGAATGAGTAAAATTCTAACGAAAAGCTGCGGCAGATATTTTGCGCCGAAGATCCCGCAGATAAGCACGCACAGTGCCGCCATAACGAAAATTTCGCCGCTGGCGACCGCAAAATGCACCAAGATGATGGCGATGAGCAAAAACAGCACCATAAAGATATTTTGGATGAAATTTGAGCCCGCGAGTACCCGCCCCATGCGCTCATCGGCGGTGAAAAACTGAATTACGGCGTTGAGCGGCACGATGAAAATTCCGCCGCTAAATCCGAAGAAAAACGATGCCGTACCGAGCCAAAATACCGAGTGCGCGTTGGCTAGCACCATTAGCGCGAGCGCAAGCCCGAATGCGCCGAACGGCACGATACCTAGCTCGATATGTTTTTTGCAGTAGCTGCCCGCAAAGATCGAGCCTAGCGCGATTCCGATCGCGCTAAGAGCTAAGATTACCTGGATCACCATTACGTTATCGCTGCCGCTAAGGCTCTTGTAGTGAGCCGGGAAGGTCGCGATCACGAGCTGCGAGACCGCCCAAAACATCGAAAGTCCGAGCGTGCAGAGTAGGACATTTTTGTCTTTTAGCACAAAATTTAAATTTTGCCTTAGATAGCGAAGCTTAAAATAGTCGTCTTTATTAAATTCCGCCTGCGGTTGTGCGGCGTCGAAGAATGGAATTTTATATGAGTAGTATGTTTCAAGCACGGAGCCCGCGACCAAAAGCACGCCGATGAACCAAACCGAGCTCATCAGCTCGCCCGCGTCGCTGCTACGGGCTGCAAACAGCTCGAAAATCACCGAAAAAACAAGCGATGAAAGCAGAATCGCGATGATGGTAAGCGCCTGCACGAGGCCGTTTGCCGCGCCTAAATTTTTGGCGCCGACGATCTTTTTAATCAGGCCGTATTTGGCGGGCGAGTAGATCGCGCTTTGCGCCGCAAGCAGGATCGTCATAAAAAATGCGAAATAAAACCATCCGCACAGATATCCGAGCGTAATGAGCGCGGTAAGCGCGACGCCGAGTTTCGCGCAGATCCGCGTAATGCGGGTGCGCGAGAATTTGTCGTTGAGATAGCCGCTGGCGCTAAAAAGAAATACGTAAGGCAGCAAAATCAGCAAATTTACAAGCGAGGTAAGGGCGATGAGAGCGCCTGAATCGGCGCTTTTAACAAGGACGTTTTGGATCGTGATCTTATGGCCCAGATCGACGCTTGCGTTGATAAACATAATCGCTAAAAACGGCAAAAATCCGTTGATTTTTAATAGAGATTTCACGGGCGCTCCTTTAAAAACTGGATTTTATCTCATGGAAGTTAACGGACGCAAATTTAAGGCGGCTTCGCTACAATTACGCAAAAATTAAAGGAAAAATATGAAAGTATGTATCACCAATCGCGATGTCGATAATCTCAATAAATTTATGCTGCTTTACAGCAAAAAGGCGCGCAAGCAGCGCCTCATCAGCACCTACGCCATACCATTTGAGTTTTTGCTCGTTGGCATCATCATCGACGGGCTTTTAAAAACGGCGCCGATTGCGAGTATATCGTCGGTTATTTTGGGTGCGGCGTGGCTTATTTTTTATCCGAAATTTTACCGCAGCATGCTAAGAAAGCATCTGGCTTCCGCCAAGCTCGCGCAAAACTCGAACATAGAGATGGAATTTATCGCGGGCGAGGATGAAATTTCATTTTCGAAGGGCGAGCCGCGCGCAAGCGAGAAATTTGCCGCGCGCTCACTAAATCGCATCGCTGCGGGCGGAGAGAATTTTTTCTTGGCGTTTGATCGCGGCTTTCATATCGTGCTTCCCAAAAACGCCGAAACGGACGCCGCGGTGCAGAATCTCGCGGATCTGCGCGGCTTGCAGATCGAATCCGTGGATATGGATGTTGAAATTTAGAGCTTTGCTTTTAAATTGCGGCTCGTAAAATTCGCAATATAAATTTAAAATTCTAGATTCTGCTATTGTAAAATTCTGCCTCTGGAATTCGGGTTTCGGCACGTTTTTTCTTAAGGGAGAAGGGTACTACTTTCTCTACTTCGCTGCGCTCGCAAGAAACGCCGCAGGCTAAGCCTTGCGTTGCTATGCTCGTTTTACAAGGAGCCCCCTTAAATTCCTAACCTCTGGCATGCTCAGGGGGGGCGACTCCGTCCGCGTTAAAATTTAATATGACTTGGATTACTACATGAGGAATTTTACTCATGTTTGTTTCATTAGAATTAAACTCAGGCGTAGCCTGCACCGCTAGCGTCGTCGGGGGATGGGTGGGGTTTTGGGGCGGGAAGGGGAGCGACCTCGCAATTCAAGCTCCCTTCCCGCCCCAAGATATATCACGAATTAAAATTTAAACGGAATTTTATTTTGTAATAAATTTAAAATTTCTCTATGTAGAATTTTGCCTCTAGAATTTAGGTAGTGACGGCATTTTCTCTTAAGGGGGAAGGGGCGCTACTTGCGAGGTCGCTCCCCTTCCCCCTTAAAATCCCCCAACCCCTGGCACGCTCAAAGGGCGAGCTACACTCGCGCTAATTTTAAACTGCGGTTGGCGGCGTAAAATTTTGGCTAAAATTCTGTGCTTAGTTCGTCGTTATGCCTCGCGCATCTCCTCTGCTAGACGCTTTTTGTAGGCGCGCTTGAAATAAAACGCCCAAATTAGCGGAAATATTATCTCCAGCCCTTTCCAAAATGCAAACCCGCCATACTCTACAGGAATGGTAAAAAAACCTATCCAAACTGCATAGTAAGCAGCCACATAGCTTATCACGAAGATAACGCCCCAAATTAGTACTTCGGAGCCCGTCGTAACAATCCAGATCGCAATCAAATATATGAAAGCGCTTGCTAGCGCAGTCGGGAAAAACCAATTTAGAACGCCTAATTTTTGGTGATTTATATCCGCGCTAAGATATCCCGCCACGCAAGCAATGATACACAGAGCGCATAAGATAATGCGCAGCACGGCTAAATAGCGTAGCTCACGGGGTTGTACCGCGCCTTCGTAGTCGCTGTTTTCGCAGCTACTACTTTGGCTGTTTTTGCTGCCACGCCCCGCCACATAGACAAGATGTGCGCCCAGCGCTATGAAACACGCACATTGAATGAAGTCCATAAATATGAAGCTGCCGAGTGCATCACTTTCGCCTACATTGCCTATTAACCTAGGCCACGAAAATTTTACTATGCAAAACATCGCCGCGAGTAAAATCGGGTGCAGCGCGACCCTGCCGTTTCGCAAATCGGAGAGTAAATTTTTAAAATATCTCATGCTTTCCCCTTGAAATTCCGCGGAATTTTACTAGCTTCCCATTATTTTAAGGCGCGGTTTGGGTTCGAAATTTTAAAGCCACTTTGCTCGCTCGCCGCTCGGATCGGTTTCGTTGCCGATCGCTTCGTAGCGCGAGTAGTAAAACTCCACAAACTCTCGCACTTGCGCCTCGCGCGGCAGATACACGCCGCCGCTAAGCTCTGCAAAGCGCGATAAAAATTCCGCTGCGTCCTTTTTGTCGCAATAAAGCCGCGCCAGCTCCTCGTAGTTTTGCAAGCACGCAGCTTTGAAGCTCTCATAGCCTGCGCGGTCAAATTTAACCGCCAGCCGCATGCCGTCAAATTTCAAAACGCCCGATGCAAAAAGCAAGCTCAGATGTATCAGAGCCTCGCAGTAGTAGGGCTTTAGCTCCTCCACTCGCTGCCACGCGATGAGCCCCACGGCGCGGCGGATCAACTCATCTAGCACCGGCAGGCAAAACTCCTCCTCCTCGTGGAAAAAGAAGCTCACGAGCCCGCCTGTGGTCGCTTTGTACTCCTCGATGAGCTTAAAAAGCCCCGAGCGGTTCATGCGCGCCTCGGTGTCCGCGTCGATGAAAAATATATGCCCGAACTCATGTCCGATCGTCGATATTTCGTAGACGCGGCGCCAAATTTGCGGCTTTTTAAATAAAATTTCGCGCCCGAAATTTAGATACTCAAGGTCGAAAATTTCGCCGCTTAGCCGCATAAAAGGTCTAGCCTTGGCGCTTTCATAGACGAAATTTACGAAGGCGAAAATTTTCTTGCCGCAGTTGGTGCTTACGAACTCGTCGTTGGGTACGACCTGCGCCGAAAAGAGCCCGTTCAGATCGGCTCCGTAGTAGATTAGCGGCGCGCAGACGTAAAGCTGGGTTTTGGCGATGTTTGAGAGCACGAGCGAGTGCATTACGGCGTTATTTGCGCCGATTTTTTCATACGCACGCTCAAAGCTCTCGCTTACGCGCGCTTTAAATTCCTCCGCGCTAAACTCATACGCGCCTGCAAGCCTGACATCCCATTCCAGCGCGACTGCGTGTGTGTAGGCGTCCTCGTAGTATTCGAGAGGATGACCGATCTGAAGCGGCGTTTTTATATCCATCCACGCGATCTCCGCATCCCGCCACGCGCCGATTACCGCGCTAGCGTCTTTCTCGCAAAAGGCCTGTTTGAGCTTGCCTAGATACGCGATGTAGGATAGCTCGCTCTCATCTTCGGCAAGCGTCACCAGGCACTCCAAAAGATCGCTAAATTCGCTCTGCAGCTTCGCCGTCTCATCCGCAAATGCCACGGCGTAGGGCACCATTTGGGATTTGCCCTCGCGCTGCACTATCGCGCCGTAGCAGCGCTCGCAGATCTCGCCGTGAGGCGTGCGCATAAACAGCTCCTCTTGCAGTAAAAATTCCTTCGCCTGCGCAAGCGAGCTAAATTCCCTCTGTAAGCGCTTGTTCGTGCCTTCGATAATTAGGGCTTGCCAGCTTTTTTGCATATCGCTTAGCAGGAGCCCGATGCGGTGCACGCCCTTTAAAAGCTCCAGATAAAACGGCTGCAAAATCCCCTGCGCGCCTGCCTCGGCGATGAGAGCCGCGTGCATGCTCTCGTGTATTTCGCGCGTGAAATCATACATTTTGCTCTTTAGCTCGCGCTGCTGCGCCTCATCGTAGCCCAAGCGGCGAAATTCTTGCAGTAGCGGATCCTCTTTGAGATCAACGATTCGGCGTAGCACGGCGATGCGCGCGGTATCGCCAGATTCAAAGCCGCAGATCTCTAGCCCGCGCGTGATCAGCTCGGCGTGCGGCTCGTCGTAGAGGGCGTTTAGTCGCGCCTTAGCGCTCGCCGCCATCTCGCTAAGTTTTGCAAAATCGTTCATCGCTTATCCTTTTTGCCGTTTTTATTGTCTTTTTGCGAGCGGAATGTGTCTGCTTCGCGAGCAAAATTCTATCCTCGCATCCGCTTAAAATTTTAAAATTTCGGCATAGATTTTTGCCGATTGTATCGAAAAAGTGTTAAATTTGCGCGGTTAAAATGCGAGATTTTTAAATTTAAGGAGTAAAAATGAGCGATTTAAACTTAGACGATTTCGGCGAGCCGCGCATCAAGGTCGTAGCGCTGCCGAAGGACACGAACAGCTCGGGCAATATTTTCGGCGGCTGGATACTATCGCAGATCGATTTAGCGGGTGCGACGGCGGCGCGCGAGATAGCGCCAGAGCGGGTCGTGACGATCTCGATGCAGGAGGTAACTTTCAAGCAGCCCGTATTTATCGGAGATGTCATCAGCTGCTACGCAAAAGTCCTAAGCGTGGGAAATACCTCTATCCGCGTGCAGATCGAGGTCGCAGCGCTGCGGCTGGGCGAGGATGGATTTCGCGAGTGCTTGCACGTAACCAGCGCGATCGCAACCTACGTAAGCGTGACCAAATCAGGCCAAAAAAAGCCGATCAGCGCGGAGATCAAGCGGCTGCACGGATTTTAAAATTTCTCAGACTTTAGTTTTAGCTCAAGGAATTTTAGCGTCAAGCTTATAACGCGAAAATTCTTATGTGGGATAAGCCTAGTGCACAGAATTTGCTGCGTAAAATTTTATAATTTCAAGCGTGGAATTTTGCTGTATAGTATTTTGGTAGAAAACCTTGCAGACAAAATTTTAGAATTTTAGAATTTTAGAATTTTAGAATTTTAGAATTTTAGAATTTTA